>PMKP01000077.1 GCA_003157775.1 Myxococcales bacterium
GATGGTTGGTGTGGGAGTCGTGCTTTTTGCCGTTGGTTCGGTGCAGTTCAGTCACATGACGCTCGACACCTCGACGGTCGATCTGCTGCTACCCATGTCAGTCACGGGCGTCGGGTTTTCCTTCCTGTTCGTGGCGCTGACCACGGCCGCGCTGAGCAGCATCCCACGGCACAAGCTTGCTGACGCCGCGGGGCTCAATTCGTTCGTGCGCCAGATCGGCGGCTCGGCAGGGCTGGCGATCTTCGCCATGTTGCTCACGAGGTTCTCGGTCGGGGCGCGCGCGGGTCTGCTGTTGGACGTGACGGACACTCGGCCGGAGGTCGCGGCTTTTCTGCAGAGGACGCGCGCAAGTCTGCTCTCGCACGGGTTCACGCCGGGCCAAGCCCAGATCAGCGCGCTAGCGGCGCTCGAGAGAAAGGTGAGTGTTCAGTCGATGATGCTGGCGTTTGAAAAGGCGTTCTTGCTGCAAGCGATAGCCTTCCTGGCGGTGCTGCCGTTGCTGTACTTCCTACGTGTGCAGCGCAGGGGCGCCCACGAGCGAGATCACGCGCCGGTGGTGGAGAGTGGGTGAGTCTGCCAGCATGCTTCAAAGCCTGCCATTCGGAGAGGCGCAAGAAGACCTTTGATGTCCCGAGAGTCACCGCCGTGTGGCAGAGGGTCACCAAGTCTTCGGGAAGACAAACAGCAGAATCATGTGCCCACTCCCGGTTCGGACGCGATCGTGCCGCGCGATTGCCTGATCATGGCCAAGCCGGCTGGGCCGCGCTGCAACCTGCGGTGCGAATACTGCTACTACCTCGCCAAGGAGCAACTCTTTCCTGCCGACCGGCCACGCCGCATGGCCGACGATTTGCTCGAGCAGTACATCGCCCAACGCCTGCAAACCTCGCCGGGCCGATCCACGCACTTCGAGTGGCATGGGGGCGAGCCCACCATCCTCGGGCTCGACTATTTTCGCCGCATCGTTGAACTCGAGCGCAAGCACACGGTCCCCGGACGCTCGATCAGCAACGGGCTCCAGACGAACGGCGTGTTGCTCGACGAGGCCTGGGCGGATTTTCTGGCCGCCGACGGCTTCTCTGTGGGGCTGAGCCTGGATGGCCCGCCCGAGTTCCACGACAGGTACCGGCGTAGCCTGGCCGGCCGGCCCAGCCAGCGCGAGGCCGTGCGCGCGTTTCGCCTGCTGTCGCGACGCCGCGTTCGTTGCGATGTGCTCTGCGTCCTGCACGCCGAAAACGTACGGGCACCGACCCGTGTCTACCATTTCTTTCGTGAGATCGGGGTCAAGTCCCTACAGTTCTTGCCTTTGGTGGAGCCACAGGAAGGCGCGCCGGGTGGTGTGAGCACGCGCACCGCTCGGCCCGAGGCCGTGGGCGATTTTCTGTGTGCGGTGTTCGACGAGTGGATCAGCCGGGATCTTGGCCGCGTGGTGGTGCAATTCTTCGACGAGGCGCTGCGGCCCGCCCTGGGCCTGCCGCATGCCTTGTGCATCTTCCGCGAGACCTGCGGAGACGTGGCCGTGCTGGAGCACGATGGCGATCTCTACGCCTGTGACCATTTCGTCGATCCCGATCACCGGATCGGGAACCTCCGCGACCGTCCGCTGGGTGATCTGATCGATGATCGCGCTCTGCACACGTTTGGCCAGAGGAAACGCGACGCTTTACCGCAATCGTGCTGTCAGTGCGACGTGCTCGCCTGGTGCAATGGCGGCTGCCCCAAGGACCGCATCACGCGCGGCCCGGCGGGCGAGCCGGGGCGGTCCTACCTCTGTCCCGCGTACCAGCAGTTCTTCCGGCACGTTCGGCCGGTCATGCAGCGATTGGCCACGCACTGGAAGGCGGGGCTGCCGCTCGGAAGTTTCGTCGCGGTCCCACGCTCCAGGGTGGGGCAGGGGTCGGTCAAGGTCGGTCCCAACGAGTTGTGCCCGTGCGGCAGCGGGCGCAAGTACAAGAAGTGCTGCCGGCCGTGAGACCGCGGATTCCTGGAGCGGCTCGCTCGAAGCGTAGTAGCGTGCGGCACAATGTCGACCGGTTCTACGGCTGCCGCCATCGAAGTCGAGGGGCTGGTGCGCCACTTCGGGGAGTTGGCTGCGGTTGACGGCTTGTCGTTTGTGGTTCCGTCGGGCGAGATATTCGGCTTTCTCGGCCCCAACGGCGCCGGCAAGTCGACGACCATCAAGATCCTGTGTACCTTGCTGCAGCCCTCCGAAGGGCGGGCGCGCGTCGCCGGGCACGACGTGGTCGCCGCGTCGGCGTCGGTTCGCCGTTCCATCGGTCTTCTCTTCCAGGATCCCTCCCTCGACGACCGGCTCACCGCGCGTGAGAATCTCAAGGTCCACTGTATGATCTACGCGGTGCCGCGTGCGGAGCGTCGCGCGCGCATCAATGAGGCTCTTGCGTGGATTGGCCTCTCCAATGAGGCCGACCATCGCGTGCGAACGTTTTCAGGCGGCATGCGCCGGCGACTCGAGGTGGCGCGCGCGCTTCTGCACCGGCCGCGCATCCTCTTCCTCGATGAGCCCACGACCGGGCTCGATCCGCAAACCCGTCGTGCGCTGTGGGAGCGACTGNNACGCACTACATGGACGAGGCGGAAAACTGCGACCGTCTGGCGATCATCGATCACGGGAAGCTGATCGCCGAAGGATCGCCGGAGGAGTTGAGGCGCCGGGCCGGTGAGGAGCGGGTGACACTCACCACCGCGAACGATGCCAAAGCCACGCAGGAGCTGCGCGCGCGCTTCGGCTGCGATCCGCAGGCGACCGACCGCGGGCTGGAGTTTCCGGTGCCGAATGGCGAGGAGTTTCTGGCGAAGCTCGCAGGTTTCCCTGTCGAGCTACAACGTCTGAGTTTGCAGAAGCCAACCCTTGAGGATGCGTTCATCGCGCTCACCGGCCACTCGATTCGTCCCGACGAGGCGTCGAGCCGCGATCTTCTCCGTCGCATGGTGCGCATGAGGCGGCGAACATGAACGAAA
>PMKP01000106.1 GCA_003157775.1 Myxococcales bacterium
TCTGCAGGCAGGCGCCTTTGCCGAAAACCTGATTGTCGCCGGGCTCGACCTCGGCTCGCTCGGGCTCGGCAGCCGCGTGCGCCTGGGCAGCGAGGCGATGCTCGGCATCACCCAGATCGGCAAGCGTTGCCACGACCGCTGCTCCATCTTCCGCCAGACCGGCGATTGCATCATGCCGCGCGTGGGCCTGTTTGCCCGCGTGCTGGCGGGCGGCGCTGTGGCCGTCGGCGATCCCGTCGAGATCGAGGAGACGGTTCCGCGCTCACTTTTCCAGGCCGTGGTGCTGACCTTGAGCGATCGCTGCGCCGCTGGCCTCACACAAGACACCGCTGGCCCTGCGGTGGCCGCTTTACTGCGCGAGTTCCTGCCCGCGCACATCTACCGCACCGAGATCCTGCCCGACGAGCGCGGCCCGCTGGCCGATCGCCTGCGCCACTACGCCGACGGCCACGGCATCGACCTCGTGGTCGCGGTGGGCGGCACCGGGCTTTCCCCGCGCGACATCACCCCTGAGGCCGTGCGCGACGTGATCGAACGCCCCACGCCCGGCTTCGATGAGGCCATGCGCGCCGCCTCGCTGGCCCACACCAAGCTGGCCATGCTCTCGCGCGCCTGCTCAGGCGTGCGCGGCCAGACTCTTATCCTGTCCCTGCCCGGCTCCGAACGCGCGGCGGTCGAGAACCTGCGAGCGATTCTTCCCGCTCTGCCACACGGCCTACGCAAGCTGCGTGGCGATTCCGAGGACTGCGGGCGAATTTCGCCCTGACCTTCAAAACCCGCCCCGGCGCGCCGCGCGGACGCCGCCAGCACCGTGCCCATGCGGCCCCGTCAGACCCTCAAAAACCCTATTCAAAATGACTATGGCCAGCGCTCTGGGAGTGCATGCGCTGGCCTGCCATTTGTCAGGTATGATTGGGCCCATTTGCTGTCGCGCAGAAGATCTCCACCCGCTATATTTGGAGGGCGGCATGTCCCATAGCTACTTCATGGTTAGAGCTATGTCGCAGACCGAGGAGGACTTCCAGGTCTTCTTCGCTCCAGGGGCTGAATGCGTTGCGGTGGGTTGGAGCGACGTCAACTTTTCGGTATGCACAGGTGATGCGCTTGTGGAGGCGGTTCGCAGGGCGTACTACAACGGCAGCGAGGTCGCCCCACAGGTTGTCGCCAAGAAACTTGGCGAGGTGCGGCGCTTCAAGTCCCTTCGGACCGGTGATCGAGTCGTCGTGCCTCGGGCGGGAGCCGTAGTCCTTGCGAAGGTGCTTGACGAAGAGCGCTGCTCCACGGTGGCAGGCGAGGCCAGGGATTTGGCGAACCAACGGTCGGTCACCTACATGAGGGATTCGCAGGGTGCCATCGCCGAACTGCCGCGCGATTTGCTGACGGAGGGACTGCAACGCAGGCTTCGCGTGAGAGGAAGTACTATTGCTGACCTAGCCGAGTTCGGCGAGGAGATCGAGAATCTCTTTCACCTACAAACCTACAACGCCACCATTGCAAAGCGACTTCGGGACCAAGAGCAGGCGTTCAGAGACAAACTTCTGGCCAACATCCGTGAAGGCAGGACATCCCTTTCCGGTGGCGGAAACGGTTTGGAGAAACTGGTAAAGGAACTCCTGGAAATCGATGGGTACACGGCGAAGGTGCTATCGAAGCGTCGTTTTATGGGCTTCGCGGATGCCGACGTGGAGGCCACGCGAAACGACCATCTCTCACATACCAAACTCCTCATTCAGGTAAAGCATCACTCGGGCGTTGAGGAAACATGGGGCGCCAAGCAACTTCTGGAAATCGTCAATCAACATGGCGAGGAGTTCGCTGACTATGAACTGGTTCTTATCACGACGGCAGACGCGCCACTCGACCTGGTGAAACTTTGCAATGCGAAGGGTATTCAGTTGATGCAGGGACCACAAGTCGTCGAATGGGTCCAGGATGCTCTACCGCGCCTGTCGCCGGAGACGCGTGCCCGTCTGGGCGTGGCCCTGATGCCCACTGTTGCCGACTGAATACCGGATAGGACAAGGTTGATGGCACATCGAAAAGACAGGGCTTCTTCGACATACTTCCATGCTACCTACTCTCAGCCGATCCACGCGCAGAGCAGGAGTGTCCTCGGAATCGCGATGGTTATCGCACTCGGGTGCTCCGGCGGAACCACGAAACAGGTTGGGGCAGCGGGAGGGCCCTGCACGTCCGGTGGGGGCTGCGATCCTGGACTGGCCTGTCTGACGGGCGTGTGTGTCACAATCGTCGATGGTGCAGCAAGGAATTTGGACGCTTCGGCCGGCGAAGCACGAACGGCGACTGGGTCGGACGCGGCAGGTAGCACCGGTAAGGATGCTAGCGACGGACGAGTGACCGCGACTTCGGACGCGGCCGACGGCCTCGGGAAGGACGCGGGCACAGACGGGGTTGGTGGAGACGGTAGTGATGCACCCAGGCTTACAGTCAGAGATTCTGCGAGCGAAGAGGCGACCGATCTCAGGTTGGACTACCCCCAATCGTCCGCCGACGTCGCCACAAGGGCGGATGCTCGCGATGAGCCTGATCAAGCGTCGCTTTCCAGTGATGTATCTCTTTCAATTCTGGATTCGACCCCTGATCGATCTCCGTCGGCGCCGGACGTGTTGGCTGGTCTAGCAAGGGACGCAACGGTTGACGGCAACTCCCAGAACATCTCAGTTCTCAAGATCGGACTTGGCAGCGGGACCGTCACATCTTCGCCGGCTGGCATCGACTGCGGCAGCGTGTGTTCAGGGAGTTTCACGATGGGCACAGTGATCATCCTGACCGCTACGCCTGGCGGGACATCGACCTTCATGGGTTGGTCAGGCGCATGCACCGGTACTGGGCTCTGCACCGTCACCATGAACGCGACCAAGTCGGTCACCGCCGAGTTCGACGTGGTCCAATACAGCCTCACCGTCAGCAATACCGGCCCGGGCAAGGGCACGGTCACTTCTTCACCTGCTGGCATCAGTTGTGGCAGTGACTGTTCGACGACATTCATCTCGAGCACAGTGGTCACCCTGACCGCCACGCCTGACAGCGTTTCGACTTTCGCGGGCTGGTCGGGGGGGTGCAGTGGCACCGGCACCTGCACCGTAACTATCAACGCGGCCCAGTCTGTTGCTGCCGATTTCAATCGGCTGTTCGGCCAGGTTAGCGGAGGTGCTGAACACACCTGCGAGAGAAAGACAAATGGCGCCGTCGTCTGCTGGGGGGCGGGACTCCCCGGCGGCACGGGCCCCTACGACTTCGGCCAGTCCGCTCCACCTGCCGGTACCTTCGCCTCCGTCAGCGCTGGCGGAATTCACACTTGCGGGGTGAAGACCGACGGGAGCGTGGCTTGCTGGGGCGACAACAGCTTCGGGCAGGGCACTGCGCCTGCGGGTGCTTTCGGCCAGGTTAGTGCGGGCAACTATCACACGTGCGGGGTCAAGATCGATGGCACCATCGCCTGTTGGGGATACAACATGTTTGGCCTCCTCGCTCCACCTACAGGCTCTTTCGTCTCGATCACCGCGGGGTACGCTCACACGTGCGGGCTACGGGCCGACGGCACTGTTGCCTGCTGGGGGAAGGGCACTACCAATGCAGGAACGAACTTCAACTTCGGCCAAAGCATCCCCCCGACCGGCTCCTTCCTCTCCATCAGTGCGGGCAACTTCCACACGTGTGGGGTCAAGATTGATGGCACCGTCGCCTGTTGGGGAATGAATACCTACGGCGAGACCACACCACCCGCGGGTGCGTTCACTCAGGTCAGCGCTGGCGGTGCCGTGTCTGGTGGACACTCATGCGGCCTCAAGACCGACGGCACCGTCGCCTGTTGGGGGGCGGGTACAAGCAATATGGGCGTCGATCCTTGGTATGGTCAGAGCATCCCTCCCGGAGGTACATTCGCTCAGGTCAGCGCGGGCGGCGAGCACGCGTGCGGAGTTGGAACCGACGGCACGGTGATTTGTTGGGGACAGAACATCTACGGTCAGAGCACTCCACCTTGAACGAGAGTGTGGTGCCTGAGACATATTCGGAAAGGCAAGAAACGGACCCGGTGATACGGTGAATATAGGTATTTCGTAGGTTGTGAAGATTGTTGCGGTTGCCGACTGTGTCCGGATCTCGGACGGCCGTGAGCGGCGATCAGGGCACCGACGTGTCTTCAGTGCAATCTACCCGCTGACCTTGTCTCTTGCACCGGCACCTTTAAGGTGCCACCCTCTCGTCGTGGAAAAGAGGAAGATGTCTCGACCCAAGACACAGCCCTGTCCGGAGTGTGGGGGCACGATGCGGTACGAACGGCGAGCGGACATACTGGTCTACAAGGGCCAGGAGCGGCCCTGTAGGACCCTGGCCTGGTGGTGCACGAAATGTGGCGAGGCCATTTTCGCGGGCAAGCCGCTGCTGGCCCGTGATCGGGCTTTCCAGCAACTCAAGGCCGACGTCGACCAGGTTCTCGGCCCCGACGAAGTGGCGCAGGTGCGGGAGAAGCTGCGCCTCAGCCAGCGCCGCGCCGGCGAGGTGCTCGGCGGCGGGCCGCGAGCCTTTCAGAAGTACGAGTCTGGCAAACAAACGGTCAGCGTTCCTATGAGCAACCTGCTGCGCCTGCTGGCCCGCGATCCATCGCGCTTGCGTGAGATCGCTTCTGGGCATCCACGGTCCCCTGCAAGGCATGCCGGGCGCCGAGCGGCATGAGTGGAGCGATCTGTTCCCCGAGGCCCGCTCGGGCGTGCGCGGCGAGACCCTGATCTTGTCCCTGCCCGCCTCCGAGCGCGCAGCGGTTGAGAACCTGCGAGCCATCTTGCCCGCCCTGCCGCACGGACTACGCAAGCTGCGTGGCGATCCCGAGGACTGCGGACGAATTTCGCCCTGACCGTCTTCGCGCGCGGTGCGCGGTGACGCCTGGCTCAGCCGTCTGTCACCTGATAGACTAGGTTCTGTGGCGAACATGCCGCAGCCTCTGACTGCCAACGATCTGCTACCGCTGGTGGCGCGTCTGGCGCCCGGCGAGCGCGATCGTTTGGTGCGCCTTATCGAGGCAACATCGGAGCGCGACGCCTCCGTGTACGGAATGACTCCGCCCGGGCGAGACGAATTCTCCAGCGATGAAGAACCGCTCGCGTGGGACTCCGAAGGTTGGGAGAATCTGGCGTGAGGCGCGGCGAGATCAGGTGGTACACATTTCGACTTCCAGACAAGCGCCGCCCGGTGATGATCCTGACCCGCAACGAGGTCATCGGAAATCTGAATGAATTGATCGTAGTTCCCGTAACGTCGCCGGCGATCCTAGACGAAACTGATCGACGTTATGGCGCGTCCGGCGATTATGCGACGTGCTCGGCGTGATCTGGCGCAATTGGCGGCCTTTCACCTCTGGGTGAAGCGCACCAGCCACG
>PMKP01000277.1:0-2153 GCA_003157775.1 Myxococcales bacterium
CAGCGAGCAGCAGCAGGGGAAGCGAGGAGCGTGCCTCGTCGGCGATCGAGGCGCGGAGCCTAGCGACCGCATCCGAGCGACCGAGCAGCGCCTCCTGCATGCGCCGAAGCGCGTCCTGGCGCAGTTCGTAGGCCAGGGTCAGCGCGCGCTCCAGCTCGCTGTTGCGCGCTTCGAGCCCCCGCTGCAGGCGGGAGAGCGCGAGATGGGTGTTGACCCGGGCCACGACCTCCGAGGGCTCGTAGGGCTTGGCGATGAAGTCGACGGCCCCTGCATCCAGTCCCCGAACCTTCGCGGCGGTGTCATCCAGCGCGGAGCAGAAGATGATCGGCACGTGTTTCAGGGCCGGATCGCCCTTTAGCTGCCGGCAGACCTCCAGACCATCCATCTCGGGCATCATCACGTCGAGAAGGATGAGCGCCGGCAGGCTCTGCCGGGCGAGGGCCAGACACTCGCGTCCACTGGTGGCCAGAACCAGCGTGTGCCCGAGGGGGCGCAGCGTTTCTCTCAGGATCTCCAGGTTTAGGGTGACATCGTCCACCAGCAGGATGCGCGTGGTCTCGCTGGGATCGACGGTCACCGAGTCCACGACCCGGGGACCGTCCGATGCACTAGGCCCTGGCCCGGATGCGGGCGGGCCTTCGAGCGGGACAGGCGAAAGGCCGACGGGGATTAGGTGGCTGCCCGCCGATTCCTCCGACGCCAGGTCGGCCGGTTCGTCCAGGTACGACGGTTGAGATTCGCGTTCGGAGATCTCCATGCCCTCAGTCAGTGCAACCACGGGACCAGCCCCAACGAAGCGGAACCAATGGCCTTTTTCTCAGGAGCGTCGGATTGCCGACGTCTATGCGCGGCACCAGACGTCAGAAGACCGACGGCCTTGTAGGGGCGACCTGCGGTCGCCCCCACACGGAAAGCGGGGCGACCAGAGGGCGACCGCCCGTAGGGGCGACCGCAGGTCGCCCCTACAGGGAACGTGGTGCGGGCGAGGCGGGGACGGGCGACCTGCGGTCGCCCCTACGGGGAAGGTGATGCGGACGGGGCGGGGACGGGCGACCGCAGGTCGCCCCTACGGGGAAGGTGATGCGGACGGGGCGCGCACGGCCGTTGGCGGGTGTTCGCGGCGTAGGACTCGCAAGCTCGTCATCAGTTCGCGCGTTCGCCCCCGGCACCACACGCGCTTTCCGGGCACCAGCGCTGGCGGTGCAACTCGACCGAGGCCCTGCCGATCTCCAGGCGCAGCCCGAAATCGCGACCATCGGCCCGCTCGCTCAGGTAGTCGCCGACACCAGCACGCAGCAACTGGACCGTGAACGGCTTGTGGTTGCTCGCCGTGAACACCATTAGGTAGGTTGCGACCAAATCTGCTCGCCTGCTCAGTTGGCGGACTGCACCCAGGCTGTCGAATTCCGGCATCTCGCAGTCGAGCAACGCCAGCTCGGGTTCGTCCCGGCTGTTGAGCACCGCGATGGCTTCGGGCGCACTGCCCACGACCACCACGTCGTGGCCCCAATTGACGAACCACTGCTTGAGTGACTGCCGGAGGTCGGCGTCGTCCTCGGCGATGAGTACTCTCATGGTTGTGCTCCGTGTGTGCGGCGGGAGAAACGGCAAGTCGCTGCGGACATGGTCATAGCCGGGTCACCGTTTGGGTCACGACGCTAAAGAACGATCTAAAGGGCGCGGCGTTCATGCCTCGTTCCATACGCAAGGACGGGACCAGCGCGAGGGACGCGTGCTCGCGTGGCAATGGCGCGCTTTCGACGGCACCCCGACGTGCCGCCCACCACCGCTCCATCGGGATTCCGCCGGCAGCCTGCTCGGCCCGCGCGGCCCTGCATCGACGGCTGGCCAGCACCAGCACCGTCGGTGAATCGACGAACTTGCGGCCAGCGCTCGGCCGATCGCCACATTCCCGTTGGCCCCGCGCATGCACAGGTGGATTGGCGGAGGCCTCGGTCAAAGTGAATGTACTGCTTCGTGATACACTCGATGCTATGGCGCGAGTCTTGATTGTTGACGATGAGCCAGAGGTGCGGCAGTCCCTACGCCGGACGGTCGAGCACATGGGCCACCACGTGACCGAGGCGGCCGACGGCGTCGATGCGGCGCAGGCCCTCGACAGCGCCGCCTTCGACCTGGTGGTCAGTGACCTG
>PMKP01000277.1:2172-2822 GCA_003157775.1 Myxococcales bacterium
AGGCTGCCGCGCACCGGCCCGCGGAGCCAGACCAGCCCCAGGCGGCGCTGGTCGGCGATTCAGCCGCCCTACGTGGCGTGGTGGAGATGGTCACGCAGGTGGCGGGCACGGACGCCACGGTGCTCCTGCTCGGTGAGAGCGGTACGGGCAAGGAAGTGGTGGCCCGCCTGCTTCACNNTGTTGCCGTCAACTGCGGCGCCATCCCAGAAGGGCTGGTGGAGAGCGAGCTGTTTGGCCATGCCAAGGGCGCGTTCACCGGGGCGACAGAGGCGCGCGCCGGCAAGTTTCTGGAAGCCGACGGCGGCACGCTTTTTCTCGACGAGATCAGCGAGCTGGCGCTCGGCCTGCAGGTCAAGTTGTTGCGGGTGCTACAGGACCGCATCATCACCCCGGTGGGCGAGTCCAAGACCCGGCAGGTCGACACCCGGGTAGTGGCGGCGTCCAACAGCGACCTGCAAGCGCTGATCAAAGAGGGGAAATTCCGCAGCGATCTCTTCTACCGGCTCAACGTCGTTCCCATCACCCTGCCGGCCCTGCGCGAGCGCGCCGAGGATGTGCCGGCCCTGTGCCAACACTTCCTGGCATCGGCCAATCGGCGCACGAAGAGGAACGTGGTCCTATCGGAGGCGGCCCTGGTCGCCTTGCAGCTC
>PMKP01000327.1 GCA_003157775.1 Myxococcales bacterium
GCTGCCGCGATACCCGAAAACCCATATCGACGTCCGGCCGTCGTGCGTATCGGTGGGCGTCGCATCCACCTCTGCTTCCAGCCCGATCCAGCGGTTGAAGTGCAGACCCAGCCGGCCGCCGAAAACCCCGCTCGATTTGGGCGAGATATTCGACCAATCGTCGTTGGTTATGGTCGAGTAGCTTCCCAGCGCATGCTTTGACGTGAAGAAGTGGCCCCCGCCAAAGATGCTGAAGTCGAAGCGAAACTCCGGTGGTCCCTCTTTGCTTGGGGGAGCATCCTTGGATTCATCAGCCACGCTTTGCCCGCCCATCAGCAGGACAAGAGCGCCCAGGGTGATCGCGCCACTACGAAGCCATCGTTGCGGGGAAATGTTCATGGGGACAACCTCCGGCCGATATCGAAGGGATCGACGACGCCTCCGCCCATAGCCCACCGAGACACGGGCAGCATAAGGGAATTGCTGTTTCTTGGCCAGCACTACTGTGTCGGATTCTCCCGTCGCTGTGCAGCGGAAGACGGATGGAGAAGCGGCTCCTTTGGCGAGCAGGGCTCTCCACCCCAATCCAGCCGCCGTGCTCGTGCACCGTGGGCCGCCGAAGCACGGTCGCCGTCAGGAAGGCAAGAGCGACCGCGCGAGCGACAACAGCTCCTCAGGACGGAAGGGCTTGGAAAGCAGTCTGGCCGAGCCGAGGCGCTCCACTTGCGTGCGCAAGTGATCATCGCCGAACGCGGTCACCACGATGATGGGCATGGTCAAGCCCGCGTTGCGTGCGGCTAGCGAAACCTGAAACCCCGTCATCCACGGCATGCGCACGTCCGTTATCAGCAGATCCACCGGCTTCTCGTCGGTCAGGAGCATGATCAGGTCTCCTCCACTCGCAGCCTCCACGACCTCGGCGCCGAGGCTTTCGATCAACTCACGAATCGCCGCGCGCATGTCATCGTTGTCCTCCGCGATGACCACGCGGCGGCTTCTGGTCTCTTGATTCATGAACGGTCCTCCTCCAGAGTCGACGTGCACCCGCTATACCACCTGTTGTTTGAAAGCCTACAACATGGAGACGCGGTGTCCACGGAGCATTTCGCGCCGGTGGGTAGGCCGGAATCTCCATCTCCCTGCCGCCTCGTCGTGAAATGGCGCTTCTTCCGCCGTAGCCGCCTCGCATCACGGAAGGACTGTGGAACCGTCAACCGTCGCCCACGGGTGCGCCGGCCACCCGGTCCGTCGCTGGGATCAAGGCTTTTCGGTGTCGTGCAAGAATCGCGCCCCCATGGCAACGGGTGGACGCCGAACTTCATGGCATTATGGCGGTCCATTCATGGGCCGAAGCCTCAAGAACTCTCGACCCGCAGGCCGAGCCCGCGCCGCGCGACGGACTGGCCCGTCCGAGAGCGAGCACATCATCGCGTGGGGAGCCCGCCGGCNNCCTTTGAGGGTTCCCATGTCAGAGCTGGACGCCGCCGAGGCTTCGACGCGATTCTGGCTCGCGCCACTTGGCGCCTTTGTCACGCTGCTGGCTCTCTACCTTGCTACCCTGGCGCCCACCATCGTGGGCGGTGACAGCGGCGAGCTGACCGCTGCGGCCGTCACCGGGGGCGTGCCCCATCCACCAGGCTATCCCGTCTTCGCCTTGCTAGCCCGGCTGTTCGCGGCCCTGCCCTTCGGCCCTTGCATCGCCTGGCGCGTAAACCTGCTCTCCGCCGTGTCCACCGCGGCAGCGGCCGGCCTGCTTTGTGCGACCGTGCAGCTATGGACCGCAAGGGCTGGAGCGGGTCTGCTGGCGGCAGGGCTCTTTGGCACCAACCCTCTGGTCTGGCACCACGCCGCCGCGGCCGAGGTATTTGGGCTGAACGCCATGTTCGGAGCCCTTGCCCTCTTCCTGTGGTTGCGCATCGAGCGTGCGCCTGCGCGACGCCTGGTTCTCGCCCTGGCTTTCGCCTGCGGCCTGGGCATGGGCAACCACCACACCTTCGTGTTCATTGGGGCGCCTATTTTTCTGCGCTCGCTTTGGGTTGCGCGACGCGAGCTGCGCGTTTCCGGGGTGGCGCTGGCCGCTCTCAGCGGCGCGCTGGGTCTTCTGCCCTACGCCTATCTCGCCATCGCGTCCCGATCGGCAGCGGCGGTGTCATGGGGCGACCAGAGCACATTCGATGGTCTGCTGGGCCACGTCCTGCGCCGCGAGTATGGGACCTTCAGCCTTGGAAGAGCCAACAACAAGGCCGATGCGTTCGTCGAGACCGGCACATTCTTCCCCACCCTCTACTTGATGTTGGGCGCCTCACTGCGACGGCTGCTCGGATTGGGGCCGCTCCTGGCTGTGGCCGCGTATGTCTTGGCTCCGCGCAAGCGAGCCGACCGCGCCCAGGCCCGGGTCCTGCTTGCGGTTCTGCTCGGCTACGCCTTGGTGTTTTGCGCCATGTCCAACATGTCCACCGACAAGCCTCTCTACCGCATCGTACTCTCCCGCTTCTTCATTCAATCGGACCTGCTCATCGCCCTGGCTGCTGGAATCGGCTGGGCCTGGCTTTTCCGTCGGCTGGAGGCGCGCGCCGCTTCTGTTTCTCGGGTGTCGCGGCTGTCCCTGGCCGGCGCGGGCCTGGTGTTCCTGGCCGGGGCAGCCGTCAACTCCGGCGCGAGTCAGCGGGGCAACACCGTGTTTCGCGACTTCGTCTCTGCCGCCTTTGCTTCGCTGCCACGAGACGCCATCGTGGTCACCATGGGCGATCACCTGACCGGAGCGGTCTTCTACTTCCGCGAAGTCGAGAAACTTCGACCCGACGTGATCCATCTTGACCAGCAGTTGTTGGGCTTCCGCTGGTACTGCGACCGTGCGCTTCGCCGCCACCCTGATCTGGCCATCCCGGCCGGCGTGTACCTGCCGGGGGGCTTCAACATCAAGCAACTCATGGACGCCAACCGCAACCGCCCTTTGGTTGTGCTAGATCGACTGGGAACCTGGGACGAAAGCTGGAAGGACGGCTACAAGCTGGCCACTACCGGCCTCACCCATCCCTTGTTTCCTGCTGACCGCTTTCCCAGCTTCGAGCAGTGGGCCGAGCGCGACCGCCAGGCCATGGCCAACTACGATCCCATTCCGGCCCTGCTCCATCCCATCGGCTCGTGGGAGCAGGTGCTGGGCGAGCTGGCGCTGAATATGCAAGCCTCGCAGGCGCACCTGGCGCTGGTCTACAGTCACGATGCGGGCAACGCTGAGGCGCCTGCGCGCTTGGCGGTGAATCTACTTGAGCAGGTCGTGCGCCGGGCGGGCGGCTCGCCCGGCCTCGGCATCCCCGGCGAGCCGGGCGTCCCGACCCTTGACCTTCACACCACCATCCTCAAGAACCTCGGCATCGGCTACGAGATTCTGTCGCACTACGATCCAACCTTCGCTTCCCGCACGGTCAAGGCGTGGGAATTGTTCATAGCCAAAGCCCCGGCGACTGATTCTGACCTCCCGGCGGCGCGCGCCTATGTGGAACGGGCTCACGCAGCCGCGCAGCATTGAGAAGCGAGGCCCCACCTGCTCCGCTTCCAAGAGCCGATGTCCCTGCCATCATGAAAACGCCTGCAACATCCATTTCGCGCCACTTCCAACCCGTCGGCCTTGCGCAACGCGCAGTGCTATCCTGAGGCCACCCCACCCTGCAGACGCGGCGGCACTTGACCATGAGCGATATGACGCCATATCTTAGAAGATGGTATTCCACCGTCTACAAGGGGCTGCGCCCTAGGATTGACGCCATACAAACAAGGAGAACGAGCGACCGATGAAAAAGTCCGATCTGGTGGACCTCGTGGCCCAACGGCAGAGCTTGCCGCGGCCTCAGGTTGAAGCAACGATTGATTGCCTGTTAGACGCCTTGGCCGAAGGTCTGGCCAAGGGAGAGAGAATAGACTTCCGAGGGTTCGGCGCCTTCGGTGTTCGTGAGTCCGCGGCGCGCAGTGGGCGCAATCCACGCACTGGGGAAACCATCCAGATTGCAGCCCGTCGGACTCCAACTTTCAAAGTGGGGAAGGAGTTGCGCGACCGCGTGAACGGTGAACGCCCGGCCGCGCAGTAGGACTGAGATTTCGAGGAACGCAGTTCATGGGAACTCGCCTTTTCGTAGGCAACCTCTCCTACAACGTCACCGAGCTGGAGCTGAAGGAGGCCTTCACCAGCGAGGGCATAGAGGTCCGCAGTGTCCGTTTGGCCTGCGAGCGCGAAACCGGCCGCCCACGCGGTTTCGCTTTTGTTGAAACTGCCACCGACGACGGTGCCAAGCAATCTATCGAGAAACTCGGCGGCCGCCTGGTGCAAGGCCGCGCGTTGATTGTCGAGGAAGCGCAAGCCCGGCCCGCGCCGGGCGCTCCGCGGCCCGGTGGCCCCGGCGGGCCTCCGCGTTTTGGCAACCCGCGGCCCCAGGGTGGGCCCCCGGGCCCCGGCGGCGGAGCCCCGCACTTTTCGGGACCCGCGGGTCCGTCGCCCGGATCACAACGGAACTTCGGCCCGCCACGCCCGCCTGCCCCCGGCGCAGCAGGCCACGACCACGCCAATGGCAAGGCCGACGGCCGGCGCGATCGTCCGGAAAAGAAGCGCTCAACCCGGCCCAAGCCCGAGGAGCGCGAACGTGGCAACTGGCGCTGGAAGGGCGTCCTCGACGAGGATTGAGCGGCGGGATCACGATCGAGACGACCCCTGCGGAAGACTGCCAGGCGCCTCGGGAGATCATCCCGTTGCGCCTGCGTGTGCCGCCTGAGTGCGAGGGTTGGCGCCTCGACCATTTCCTCAAACACCGCATCCGCCGCCTATCGCGCACGAAGATCCGCACCATCATCGAGCAACAGGTCCGGCTGCCCGACGGACGTAGGCCACGACCGGCGCTGGGCGTGCGGGCGGGCGAGACCATCATCGTCGACCGTCCCGCACCGGTCGAGCCTGAAGTGCCCCGCCGCTTCGACATTCTGGCCGAAGACGAAACCTTCCTGGCCATCGACAAGCCGGCCGGGCTGCCCATGCACACCACGGCCAAGTTCTGGAAGAACACGCTGGTCGCGCTCTTGCGCGAGCGGTTTCCCAGCGAGGCGCTGCAGATCTGTCACCGCCTGGATCGGGAAACCTCGGGCGTGCTCCTGGTGGCCCGTGGTCGCGTGGCGGCTTCGTTCCTGAAGCGCGCCTTCGCGCAGCGGCTGGTCAAGAAGAGCTACCTGGCCCTGGTGCATGGCGTGCCGGCAGAACCTGAAGGCGTTATCGATCGGCCGATGCGGCTGCTCGACACAAAGACGCGCATCATGATGGGCGTCGCATCCGATGGCTTGCCCGCGCTAACCCGTTTCCGGGTGGTGCGCTGCTTTGCCGAGCATGCGCTGGTCGAGGCCTTGCCCGAAACCGGACGACAGCACCAAATCCGGGTTCACCTGGCCTCCATCGGGCATCCCATCGTGGGCGACAAGCTGTATGGCGCGAGCGAGCAGGCCTTCATGGACTACTGCGATGGCGGGCTGACGCCCGAGCTGCTGGCGGCCTTCGATGGCCTGCCCCGCCAGGCCCTGCACGCGGCCCGCCTGTGCTTTCCCCACCCGCGCACGCGCGAGCCCGTCACCATCGAAAGCCCGCTGCCCGAGGATCTGGTTGCGTACATGAAGGAACTCTAGTTACTCGATGCCCGCGAGCGGGCCGTGCTGGGCGAACAGACGGTCCACGCGGGCGGTGACCTGCGGATCCTCTACCAGCAGGGGCGCGTGGTGCGGCTTGCGACGGGCATCGATCACAAGCGATCCCCGGCAGCCCCAGTGTTTGTCGATCGTGGCCGCCTCGATGCCGCCCACATCCGTGGCCGGATTCGACCGCGAAAAGGTCACCCAGAGAAAGTTGTCCAGGCTGCGGCCGCAGAACTCGCTGTCGTCGACGAGAACCAGCAGCGGGAAGATGCACAAGGGATCGTCGGCTCGGAAAGCGGCACAGAACGCCGCCAAGTCTGCCGGCGTGCCCTCGGGGCCAGACGCGGGCGCGCGCACCGCGAGCACACCAGGCAAGCACACGCGCGCGTCGGCAAAGCCATCGGGCAGGCGCAGACCGGGCGGCAGCACGGTCGCTAGCGTGCGCCGTGGCCGCCCCACCGCGGCCACTACCAGCTTGGATCCTCGGTTCAGGCCCGTGCCCGAGTAGTCGAGGGTGTCGATGGTGGTCTGCGTCTGGAAATGCAGATCGCGGCGCCAGTCGACCCGGGCCAGAACATGCTGCAAAAACGCGCCGACCTCACGCACGTCCAGCCGCGGATCATCTTCCGCTGCCGCCATGAACAGGTACTTGGCCAAGGAAAGCTGGCCCTGTCCCAGGATGGCATTGGCTTGGGTAAGTAGTTCCTGCGGCTCTTGCCGCTCTTCGAACGGCACATAGCGCTCGCTGCCCAGGGCGAGCAGCAGGGGGTGCACACCAGCCGCGTCCACAGCGTGCACCGCGTGCACACCAGGAAGCACCGACGAAACCAGCGGAGACGTGATCTCGTGGATGAGGGAGGCGAAAACGCTGTCCTCCTGGGGCGGCCGGCCGACCACGGTGAAAGGCCAGATGGCGTCCTGACGGTGATAGATGCGGCGGACACACAGCACGGGAAAACTGTGCGCGAGACTGTAGTAGCCCAGATGATCGCCGAACGGCCCTTCGGGCTTGCGGAGCACGGGATCGACTTCGGCAAGCAGGCAGAAGTCGGCGTCTGCGTGCACCGGCAAAGGCCAGCCTTTCTGCTCCGCCAGCCGCACGCGCCGGCCGCCCAGCGCGCCGGCGAATGCCAACTCGGACATGCCTTCGGGCAACGGCATGACCGCGGCCAGGGCCATGGCCGGCGGGCCGCCCACGTACACGTTCACGCGCAGGATCTCGCCGCGCCGGATGGCGGCCGCATGATGTGCGCCAATGCCACGATGGATCTGATAGTGCAGGCCCACCTCGCGGTTGGGCTGGTACTGGCCACCGGAAAGCTGGATGCGATACATGCCCAGGTTGCTGTGGCCAGGCCCGGGCCGCTCTGGATCCTCGCTGTACACCTGGGGCAACGTGATGAAGGCCCCGCCGTCGTCGGGCCAGCATTTGAGTTGCGGCAGTTCGCTGACCTCGACCTGGCCGGCGAAGACCGGACCGCCCGCCACGCGCCTCGGCCGCGTACGCAACAGCGTGAAGGGTACGCCGGCGTAGCGCAGCGGGCTCTTCCAGGCCGCGCCCGGATCGGCCAAGATCTCGACCAGGCGGCGGATCTTGTCCAAGGTGTGGCGAAAGATGAAGCGCGCCCGGTCCATGGTCCCGAACAGGTTGCTGACCATGGGAAAGCGGCAACCCTCGACCCGTGAGAAGTAGAGGGCCGGGCCGCGGGCGCGGAATACGCGGCGCTGGATCTCGGCCGCCTCTAGCTGCGCATCGACCTCGACCTCCACCCGGCGGAGCTGGCCCGTCCGCTCCAGGTCATCGACGCAATCCCTGAGCGAGACGTAGGCCATGCGTTCGAGACTAGTTCATCCCGCAGCCAGGTCGACCCCGACCCTGACAGGAATCGCAGGCGCTGGGCTCGCGCGCCGGCTGGCCACGGCCGATGCTCACCACCGACAGGATGCGCTCCACGTCGGCGGACTGGCAGACTGGGCAGGCGGGCACGCTGGCACCGAAGACCAGCTCCTCGAACTGCTTGGAACACTTGTGGCACACATACTCGTAGAGCGGCACGACTTCGTCCTTTGCTGCAAGCGTAGCACGGCGCCGACGAAAACCTTGTCCGGTCGACGGCTGAGATGGAATCAGTCCAGCGGCTCCTCGCACTCGGCACGAACTATGTCGTCCAGGCTCTCGCGGCGAGCGACCAGGGTGGCGTGGCCTGCATCCCATAGCACCTGAGGCACCCGGCCCAGTGATACGTAGTTCGAGCTCATGGCCGAGCCGTAGGCACCTGCGTCGTGGAGCACCAGCAGATCGCCCGGCTCGGGCCGTGGCAAGAGTCGCGGCACAAGCAACTCGTTTTCGTCGCGCGTGAACACATCGCCGCTTTCGCACAACGGCCCGGCCACGACCAGCGGCTCGGGTGTCCGCCTGGCGCCGGCCCCCACCACCGAGATGTGATGGTACGAGCCATACATGGCCGGCCGAACCAGGTCGCAAAACCCCGCGTCCACCATGACGAACTGGTGGCCTGGGCCCTTGCGGTTCGTGCGCGTGCTCTTGATGTCGTGAACCCGGCACACCAGAGCGCCTGCGCTGGCCACCACGTAGCGGCCTGGCTCAATCTCGACCCGAATCGGGCGGCCCGCGGCCCGGGCGAAGCGACCGACCGCGTCCTCGAGCACCGGCCGGTACCAAGAGAGATCATAGGCTGGCTCGTTCGGCTGGTACGGATGGGGGATGCCGCCGCCAAAGTTCACAGCGTTCGCGTCGGGAAATCCGGGCAGGATCGCCTCGAAGAAGTCCACCAACTTGCGCATGTTCTGGTCGAACTCGCGCGGCTGGGGGCCGGTGCCGACGTGCGCGTGCAGCCCCACGACGGTCAGCCCGGCGGCAGCGGCGGCCTGGCGCAATTGCTCAAGGTCCTCGTGCCACACCCCATGCTTGGAAGAAGGGCCGCCGGTGTCGCATGCCTCGACATGGCCGTGCCCGAAACCGGGGTTTGCACGCACGGCAACCGGGCCACGGTAGCCGACTGCTGCAAGCTGCCGGAGCATGCCAGGAGATCCCAAGTTGGGCAGAATGTGATTCTGCTGCAACACCTCCAGCGCGTTGTCGCGGAATACGTCGGCGGTTAGCATGATCCTGGGCGGGTCAGTCCCACCGGGAAAACCGGCGCGCATCGCGCGTAGCACTTCGTTGCCGCTCACGGCGTCGATCCACAGGCCTGCCTTGCGGACGAGCTCCAGTACCTGCCGAACCGAATTCGCCTTCATCGCGTAACGCGCAACGACTTGCGGTCCCCCAGCCAGGGCCTGCAGGCGGCGAAGGTTCCCGCGCAGAATCTCCGCGTCGAGCAGAAAGAAAGGCGTGCCCAAGCGAGCCGCGAGCTGACTCAAGGGGTAGGTGTCGAGGTTCATTGGCGGTGTGAGTTTAGCCGAAATCCGGTGCTTCATCGTTGACGCGCTGGGTCCACCAAGCCCCTGCTCGAATCGCGTGCGACGCATTGATTAACCTGCGCGCCTCACCTAAACTGGCGGGGTCGAGGGACGTAACCGCGTGGGCTCGGGCGAGCTTGCTTCGGCTGAGCCTGTCGCGGGAGATGCAAGACTCACCCGGGTTCCGCATCGTGCACCGTCTCGACAGCGAGGCATAACTTGTCTGAGCATTTTCGACGAACCGATCCCCGATACGCGCGCCGCCTGGAGGTGGAGGTCCTCGTCGGCGAAGACCGACAGGTCGCCGCCACTCGCAACATCTCACTGGGAGGCGTGTTCGTGGAAACCGCGGCGCCGCTCCCTTTGCAGACGAGGGTCCAGATCCGCTTCCGCATTCCCACGCAGTCTGAGCCAATTGAGGTGGGCGGCGAGGTCCGCTGGGTTGAGCCCGGCGGAGCGGAGCAGCTTCCCGGCATGGGCATTCGCTTCCAGGGCCTGCGCGCCCGCGAGGTGTGGGCGCTCAATCGCTTCTTCCAAGGCTGAGGGCTTTTCAGAAAGCCGTCACGCCGCTGCCGCAAAACGCAGCACAAACGTCGTGCCCTTGCCCACCTCGCTCGACACCTCGATGGTCCCCTTGTGGTCCTCGACGATGCGTGCCGTGATGGCAAGCCCCAGGCCGGTGCCGTCCACTCGACGTGAGAAGAACGGCTCGAAAATGTGATCGAGATCCTCGCGGGGAATGCCGACGCCGGTGTCGCTCACCGACAGAACCGCCTCGGCGTTGCCGTTGCTTCGATCGCGACGCGAAACCGAGAGCCGCACGCAACCGCCCCCTGGCATGGCGGCAACCGCGTTGCGCAGGAGGTTCCACAACACCTGGCGCAACTGTCCCGACGCGCCCTCGACAGCCACGCCCGGCTCCGCGTCCACCACGACGCGGACCTCGGCAGACCGGCGCTCCTGCTCGAACACCTTGGCGATCTCGGTCACCACCTCGCCCAGATCCAGGCGCTGGCGGTCCTCGGTGCGCGGGCGGGCGTAGTCGAGCAGCCCCGAGATTAGGCCGTTGACCCGGTCCACCTCGCGCACGGCGATGTCGATGAGCTGTCGGGCTTCGCCGTCGGTGCCGGGCTGCTTGCGCAGGACTTCCACCGATCCGGAAATGCTGGCGAGGGGATTGCGAATCTCGTGCGCAATATTGGCCGCCAGCCGGCCAATGCCGGCCAGGCGCTCGGATCGTCGCACGGCTCCCTCCATGCTGCGGAGCTCGGTCAGATCCTGAAAATGAATCACCCGGCCCACAATCTGGCCTGTGTGATCGGACAGCGGCGTAGCGGAAACCCCGAGGCAGCGAGGCGATCCGTTGGCGTGAACGGCTTCCACCTCCTGCCGAATCACCCGGCCGAGCGAGAGGTCCGCGGCCATGACGGCGGCCATGCCCGGGATCAATCCCTCAAACCGCTTTCCCAGAGGTGCGGGCGTGCTGATGCCGAGGATCTCGCAGGCCGCGTCGTTCATTGAGGTGATGGATCCGTACAGGGTCGTGGTCACGAGTCCCGAGGACAGGCAGCGAATGGTGTTCTGGTGCAGAGACGCCAGATCGCCGGCGATCTGCTCGTGCCGAGCGAGGCGCTCGCGCGCCTCGCGGGTCTTGGCGTGCAGGCTCATGCCCAGTGCCGCCACCGAGACCACTCCCGCCAGATAGACGACCAGGCGGAATACCAGCTCCTCCAGGGTTAGGTCCCAGGGGAAAACCGTCTGCCCGGTGATGGGCGGCAGGATACGCAGGTAGCCGAGGAGCGAGATCCCCACGAAAAGCAAGGCACTCGCGGTGGCCACGTTGCCCGGCGAGAAGCGCTTGGGCAAAAGACTCACCGCTACGACGTCAACCAGGTACAGAAACGTATATCCGCTCTGGGCGCCGCCCGTGGCGTGGACCAGCAGGGTGACCAACACCAGATCAACGCCGATTTGGATATCGGCGAAACGAACCGGATCCTGGATACGGCTGAGCCCGAGAGCGTAGGCCAGTGTGGCCACGTAGGTCGTCGCCAGCAGGGCGAACACAAACCGCCCAAAGGGACCCGAGAGCGTATCCGGGCTTCCCAGGGTGAGGGCCAGAATCACCACCGACAACATGAGCACGGTCGCCAGCGCCGTGCGCACAAGCATCAAGTAGGTGACGGTTCGCAGCGCCTCCGGTCGGCCTTGCTCACCCGGCACGGCCGCGGCCTTGCCCCGCGCAGCCGCGGCGCCCAAGGAAACGGTCTCGGGCGCGGCGCGGACTTCGATCTCACCCATGCGGTAGCTAGCCGGCCTTGATGTTGCCGGCCATCTCGAAGATCGGCAAGTACATGGCGATGACCAAGCCGCCGATGACGACACCCAAGAAGACCATGAGCAAGGGCTCGATCATCCGGGTCATGGAGGCCACGGCCACGTCCACTTCCTCCTCGTAGAAGTCCGCAATCTTGGACAGCATGGCGTCGAGTGCGCCGGTCTGCTCGCCCACGCTTATCATCTGCACCACCATGGGGGGCATGAGACCGGTTTCCATGAGCGGCGTGGCTAGATCCTTGCCCTCCGAGACGCGCGCGCGCACGAACATGATACCATCGTGTACGACCACGTTTCCGGCGGTCTTGGCCACGATCTCCATGGAATCGAGAATGGGAACGCCGGAGGCCAGCAGGGTTCCCATGGTGCGGGCGAAGCGCGCCACCACGGTCTTGCGCAGCACCGGACCGAAGACAGGCAGCTTGAGCAGCATGCTGTCGAAGGCCAGGCGCCCCTTGCGCGTGCGGAGAATGAGTTTGACCCCAGTGCCAAGCGCGATGGCGCCGCCGATGATGTAGGGCAGATAGTTGCGCATCGTGTACGAGAGATCGATTACGAACTGAGTGGGCGCTGGCAGCTTGCCGCCACCGAAGTCCTTGAACATCTTCTCGAAGGTGGGGATGACCTTGGTGAGAAGGACGGTCACCACCAAGGCTGCGATGCACAAGACGGTGATCGGGTAGCCCATGGCACCCTTGATTTGCCGCCGGAGCTTCTGCGCCTTTTCTAGGTACACCGAGAGGCGCTGCAGGATGGTGTCCAAGATGCCGCCCGCCTCGCCGGCGGCGACCAGGTTGACAAAGAGGTTGTCGAAAATCTTGGGGAAGCGACGCATGGAATCTGAGAGGGTGAGGCCCCCTTCCACGTTGGCCCGCACCTGCGCCAGGATTTTGCCGAACCGTTTGTTTTCCGATTGCGTGGACAGGATTTCCAGGCACTGCACGATGGGCAGACCGGCGTCGATCATGGTGGCGAACAGGCGAGTGAAGATGACTATGTCGTTGATGCTGACACCGGTGCCGATGTTGAAGCTTAGCTGGCGGGGCTGCTTCTTGACCGCCACCGGTTGGAGCTGCTGAAGCTTGAGTTTGCTGTGGACGGCCTGTTCATTCTCGGCCTCCATCACACCCTTCTTCATGTCGCCGGTTCGGGTGCGTGCTTCCCAAACGAACGCAGTGAGCTGTTGGGCCATCTGTGTCTATCCCCTTCCCAAAGACGGTCGCCCGCCGAGCGGCGGGCGGCCGCCGGGTGCGGTCCCTCCTGCCGAGATGATCTGCTCCAACTCTTCCGGGTCGGAGGTGTGACTGACGACTTCCTCCAGGGTGACGAGGCGCCGCAGGTACAGGCTGGCCAGGCTTTGGTTCAAGGTCTGCATGCCCGACTTGCCCTGGCCAATCTGCATGATGGAGTAGATTTGGTGAATCTTGTCCTCGCGGATGAGGTTGCGGATGGCGGCATTGGGAACCATCACTTCCAGGGCCGGGACGCGTCCCTGCCCCGTCGCCCGCGGGAGCAGCGCCTGACAGACGATACCCTCCAACACGAAGGAGAGTTGCGCGCGAATCTGCGACTGCTGATTCGGGGGAAACACGTCGATTATGCGGTTGATGGTCTGCACCGCCGAATTGGTGTGCAGGGTGGCGAAGCAGAGGTGGCCAGTCTCCGCCGTCACCAACGCGGCCTCGATGGTTTCCAGATCCCGCATCTCGCCGATGAGGACCACGTCGGGGTCTTGCCGCAGTATGTACTTGAGCGCTTTCTTGAAGGATTCCGTGTCGGCGCCCACCTCGCGTTGGTTGATGAGGCACTTCTTGTGCGGGTGCAGATACTCGATGGGGTCTTCGACGGTGATGATGTGTTCGTGCCGCTCGGAGTTGATCTTGTCAATCATGGCGGCCAGGCTGGTTGTCTTGCCCGAGCCTGTGGGTCCCGTGACCAGCACCAGTCCACGCGGCTTGTTGCACAACTCCTCGATGACCGGCGGCAGCCCCAGTTCGGCGAAGGACGCGATCTTGAACGGGACGGTTCGAAAGGCGCCGCCCACCGCCCCGCGCTGCATGAATAGGTTGGCACGAAAGCGCGCCAGTCCGCGTACGCCGAACGAGAAGTCCAGCTCGCGATCCTCCTCGAAGTGCAGTTTCTGAGTGTCGGTCAAGACCGAGTAGCAGAGCTGTTTCGTGTCCACCGAGGACAGCGGATTGACCCGCAAGGGAACCAGCACCCCGTCGATGCGAAGTTGCGGCGGCGTGCCGGTGGTGATGTGCAANNNNATGCGAGCGATCTCTTCCACCGACGTGACGCCTTCGCAGATCTTGCGCACGCCTGACCTGCGCAGGGTTCGCATGCCCAAGCGGATGGCTTCTGCCTTGATCTCGACCGCAGCCGCCCCCTGCAGCACCAGTTCCTTCAGGGCATCCTTGAAGGGCATAACCTCGTAGAGCGCGACCCGACCCTTGTAGCCCGAACCGCCACAGACCTGGCAGCCGACGCCGCGCTGGCAAGTTGCGGTTGCGATTTCCTCGTCGCTCGCGCCCAGGGACTTGAGTTCATCGTTGGGCGTTTCCGTCGGTTGCCTGCAGGCCACACAAATCTTGCGGACGAGACGCTGCGCCTGCACCAGTTGCACCGAAGCCGTGACGAGAAAAGGCTCGACCCCCATGTTGAGCAGACGGGTGATGGTGGAAGGCGCGTCGTTGGTGTGCAGGGTAGACAACACCAGGTGGCCGGTAAGAGCTGCCTTGATAGCGATCTCGGCCGTCTCAAAGTCGCGAATCTCGCCGATCATGATGATGTNNCCTCGGCCGTGCAAATGTTGTCGGTGAGGGTGTTGAGCTCGGAGAGCGCCGAATACAGGGTGGTGGTCTTGCCCGAGCCGGTGGGCCCGGTGACCAGCACCATCCCGTAGGGGCTTTCGACGGCAGACTTGAAGTCGGCCAGTTGGTCCGGTTCGAAGCCGAGCCTGGTCATGTCGAGCTGCAGCGTGCTCTTGTCCAAGAGCCGGAGGACGATCTTTTCGCCGAACAAGGTGGGCAGGACTGAAACGCGAAAGTCCATCTCCTTGTCTTCGCCCACCTTGAGCTTGATGCGGCCATCCTGGGGCAGACGGCGTTCGGCGATGTCCAGGTGGGCCATGATCTTGAGTCGGCTGGAAAGCGCGGCCTTGAGCTTCACGGGCGGCGACATCTCCTCGTGAAGCACGCCATCGACGCGAAAACGAACCCGGTAGCTCTTCTCGTAGGGCTCGACGTGGATGTCGGAAGCGCCCTTCTGGATGGCCGAGAGCAAGAGGTGATTGCATAGCTTGACCACCGGTGCGTCCTCGGCGGCGCGCTCGAGATCCGTCAGGTTGATCTCTTCGGAGACGGATCCCACCTCCACCGAGTCCTGGATCTCGTTCATCACTTTGTTGAGGTCGAGTTCTTCCCTCCGGTTGTAGTACCTTTCAATGGCATCCGAGATGCCGACATCGGAGGCTACGACGGCTTCTATGTTGTAGCCGGTGACGAACTTGAGATCGTCGATGGCGAGGATGTTGGAAGGATCGGCAATGGCCACGATCAGGGAGGAACCGGCCCGGTTGACCGGCACCACCCGATGCCGGATGGCCACGTCCTTGGGGACGAGAGCGATGACCTCGGGGTCAATGTCGAACTCCGCGAGGTTGACCGCGGGGACTCCATATTGCTTCGATAGAAACTGGGTCAGATCCTCCTCCGGGATGGCGCCAGTCTTGATGAGGGCATTCCCCAGTCGGTCACCCGACTTTCTGCTCTCTTCTTGCGCGCGCTGGAGCTGCTCGGGCGAGATGATCTGATCTCGCAGTAAGAGCTCTCCGAGTCGACTCATGTTGCCCCCATGAACCGTCGACAGATCCGAGCGGCTCCTTTAGCGATTGCGAAACAGTAACAGGGGGTTAGCAGCCCGGCAAGAGAGAGCCGCTCTCGTCGTGTGGCACACGCGCGGGGGCCATCCGGCAGGCCGCAGTCTTCCCCCCAGCCTGGGCCAGGCGCCGGAACACTTATTGGGCGAACGGGTCGACCCAGCCCCCTTTGCCCGCTTTCTTGGACGCCACAGGCTTTGCCGGTGCCGCCTTTGGCGCGACGCTCTTGGGTGGTCGGGGGGACTTGGCCGCGTGATGCACCCGAGCTGTCCTGAATTCGCCTTCGCCGAACTCCGCTGGCGCGGACTCGGCCGTAGGGATTTCACCTGCCGGCCTGGCTCCGGCGATGGCAGCAGGCCTTGCAGCCGCGGGTGCCTCGGTGGGAGTGGGCAGCGGCATAACCCGCGGCGCGGGATTCGCTGGCTGAGTCGGCTGCACTGGGACCACGGGCCCGGCCACCAGGGTCGAGGCCGGAGCCGCAGGCGCACTGACGACCACGCGCGGGGACATGAGCCGGGAAAGCACGCCACCCACCAGCACCGCAGCGAGCATCATGATCCCGAATGCGGGGTAGGAGATCTGGATAATCTTGCTCGGTGCGAGGACGCTGGGCTGGAGGTTCGCGCGGACGGGCGGTGCGACGATCGGTGATCGCGCGAACGCGGGCGTTGCCACCGCAGTCGCTGGGAGAATGTAGTTCTCGGCCTCGCGGGCGGCGGCCTCCTGTTCCCGGGCCAGGAGCGGATTGGCTGTGACCACCGTGCGCTCGTCGGAAGTGGTCGTGACAACCGACGGGGTCGGTGAGAAAAGGCTGGCCAAGGGAGAGGGCGTAGGCTGCGACAAGCTGGGTTGGGGTGAGGCAAACGGAGGTGGCTCCTCGACCGCCTCCGCCGCGTCGGGAGCGGCAGGCTGTGCAGGCAAGACCAGCTTCTCGAGCAGATCCTCGTAGGCCAGGTTGGTCGCCGAGATGGACTCCGGTTCGGGCGTTTGTCCATTAGGAGGCTCGTCGGCGACGGGAGGCGGAACGAGGTACGAATCCAGCTTCGCGGGGCCTGGCGTCTCCATCGAGACGTCGAGATCATCAGCCACAGCAGGCGTGGCGGCATGCATGGCGTCAGCCTCAGGCTCTTGGGAGCTGTGTGCGGTATTCGCCTCGCCAGCCTTCAACTCGTCCATTTCCAAGAGGCCGGAAATCTCTTCAATGGCTTCGTCTGGGGGCACATCGGTCTTCCTTGTCGCCCCGGGCCCACTCGTCATGGGGAATGTCCTTTCTTTCGCGTCACAGGCAATTCATCGCGCTCGACGTAAGTGACTGCATAAGCAGTTTCCCGGCGAGCCAGGTCAAAGTCAATCCCTTGTGTAGACTTGTGTAGGCGTGAACAGGTTTGACAGGACATGTGCCGCTCCCTATGGTTCGCCCCCCCGCCCCAAGTGTTCTATTGTGCACCTTCATGCCTCTGCCCGCACGTTGCTGTCTCGGAGTGTCAGTATGAACCGCAAAGAGCGCGGTGCGTCTAGAATTCCTAGGGACATGGCGGCAGGGATTTCCGTCCGTGCGGGGGCATATCGGCTTCCGGATGATGTGACGCGGCGTTTGCGCGGCGGCCACCCGTGGGTTTTTCGTGAGGCCTTGGCTGGGCGGGCCATCAACGAGACGACCGGTGCGGTTGTCGATCTCATGGCGGGAAATGGTGCCTTTGTCGCGCGCGGCTACGTGGATCGAGACCACTCGGTAGCTGTCCGGGTGCTCTCGCGCGATCCGGCCGAGCGCGTGCACCCAGGCGCCGGGCTTGTTGCCAACCGCTTCCAGCGCGCCGTGCAACTGCGCTGGCTGCTGCTCGGACCGGACAGGCCCACCGCTCTGCGCCTTTTCTCGGGCGAGAGCGAGGGCCTGCCCGGCGTCACCGTCGATCGCTACGCCGACTTCGCAGTCGTGCAGTGGTACTCGGCAGGTGCCTTGCCCTGGCGCGAAGAACTGTTGGACGCAATCACGGCGGCGATTCATCCGCGTGGCATCTACGAACAAAAGCGGCTGCGGCCCCTGGGCGGCCACGGTCCTGCGGATCCCGCCGTCCGGGCGAGAGGTGAAGAGGCCCCTCTCGAAGTGGTGGTCGAGGAGGCGGGCTGCCGTTTCGCGGTCGACGTGACGGCGCCCCTTGGCGTGGGCTTCTTTCCTGATCTGCGGCTCGGGCGTGACAGCGTCACCCGGCGCGCCGCCGAGCGCCGCGTGCTGAATCTCTTCTCCTACACCGGAGCGTTCTCCGTGCGCGCGGCGCGGGCTGGGGCTGCCGAGGTCGTGGCGGTAGACACCTCGGCCAAAGCGCACGCGCGCGCGCGGCGCAATTACGAACTCTCTGGCCTCGATCCAGCTCGCATGGAGCAAGTCACGGGCGAGGCCAGCAAAATCCTCGAGCGTTTCTCGTCACGTAGCCGGCGCTTCGACGTTGTGATCTGCGATCCGCCAACCTTCGCCCACGGCCAGGGCCCGGGCCGGACCTTCTCCGCCGCATCGGACTTGGCTGAGCTGGCCGGAGCTGCAGGAGCCGTGCTTGAACCGGGCGGACTGCTCGCGTTTTCGAGCAACGCGGCCAAGCTGTCAGCTGCCGAAGTGGACAAGGCCCTGGCCGAAGGAGGGGCCATGCGGGGCTTTGAGCTGCGGGTGATCGAGCGCCAGGGTCTTCCCCCTGACTTTCCCGTGCATCCTGGCTTCCCCGAAGGTAACTACCTCAAGTTCGTGCTGGCGGTGCGCGTGTAGCGAATGCCTCCGCGATCCGGCGAGCGGCAGCCACACGGTCCCAGGCGTCGTCGACAGCCGCGATGACTGCTGCGGCGCTGGCCCCGGTCGCCGCCACGGCGTCGACAGTCGCCAGCGTGATCCCGCCAATCGCGACCACCGGGAGCGACACGGCCGCACAAACCTCGCGCAACCGGTCCAGGCCCGTCGCCGGCTCGGGATTGGGTTTGGTTCGGGTCGCGAAAACGGGGCCAAAGCCGATGTAGTCGGCGCCTTCGCGCGCTGCGGCCTCGGCCTGCACCAGGCTGTGCGTCGAGACGCCGATCATCAGTCGCTGGCTGGCGCGAATCCGTAGGGCGTCGCGAAGAGGTAGGTCGTCCTGTCCGAGATGCACACCATCCGCGCCCGCTGCCAGGGCCACATCAAGCCGGTCATTCACGCACAGGGGCACGCCCGCGGCATGGCAGATAGGCAGGAGCCGCGCCGCGGTCCGCCGGAGGTCAGCCGCGCCCATGCGCTTGGCCCGAAGCTGCAGGCAGCCGGGGCGCGCTGCGAGCCGCTCCCCGGCACGCGCAAGCAGAGCGGCCGGGTCCTCAGGCGCCTCGCCTTCCAGATTGAGGACCGCGTAGTATCCGCGCAGCGCGAGTGCCATCTGGCCGCTAGACTACGTCGCGCGCCTCCGATCTGTCGAGACACGGTCATGCCGACCCCGTTCAAGCTGAAAACCGATCTTGTGCCCACGGGCGACCAGCCACGCGCTATCGAAGAGCTGGTCGCCGGGGTCAAGCGCGGAGACCCGGCGCAGGTTCTGCTCGGCATCACAGGCAGCGGCAAGACCTTCACCATG
>PMKP01000377.1 GCA_003157775.1 Myxococcales bacterium
AGACTGTGGTGAAAAAAGCTAGCCCTATCTGCGCAATCGGCGTTCGAGAAGCTTGTAGGCCTCAGTCAGCTTCTGCGTCAGCTCGGTGGCGGTCTTCTGCTTCTCGGGTGAGCCGGAATGATGGTCGGGGTGATACTTGCGCATGAGCGCACGGTACGACCTGCGCACGGTCTCGAAGTTCGAGCCCACCGGCACTTCCAGCGCGGCGTAGGCGCGGCGCACCTCATCCTCAGGCGAAGGCTTGCGTGGCGAGGCCGACGACGGGCGCGCCGGCCTGGGCCGCGATCCGCTGCTGGTTGCCGTCGGGCGCGGGGGCGGGGCGTTGACCTTGGCCTTGGCCGCCGCCCGCGCGCGCTGGCGGCGTTCCAGTTCGGCCTCCAGTTGCTCGTCGGTCAATTCGTCGATCCCATAGCGGCGATAGAGGTCCTCGTCGGGATCGTGTTGCGAATCCCAGGTCGACGCCCGGTCGAGCAGGGCATTCAACTCGGCGCGAGCCATGTCGAGAAACCGCTTGCTGATACTCATGGCTTCTGCCGTCAGTCTACACCGGCACCTACTTGTTGTAGGGCTCGCCACGTAGAGCCGAGAGGGCTCGGTAGATCTGCTCACACAGGATCACGCGGGCCAAGCGGTGGGGCAGGGTCAACCGCGAGAGCGACAGGCGCATTTGCGCGGCCTTGACCGTGGCCGGCGTCAGGCCTTCAGCCCCGCCGATGAGAAAAGCGATCGCACGCGTGCCCCGCACCATGCGTTGCTCGAGGTACTTGATGAACTCGGCCGTGGTCCAGCAATTGCCGCCCGGTTCCAGCGCGACAATCTCGGTGCCCGACGGCAGGTTGCGCCGCAGGTCCGTGTCGCTCTCAACCTCCTCGACCACCACGGGAAGGTGGCGTCGCGCGCGATCCAGGTATTCCTGGCACACCGCCTGCAGCCGGCGATCGCGCATCTTGCCGACGGCGCGGACCAGGATCTTCACAGCCCGGCCAGACCGTCGCTGGCAAGTACCATGGCCTCGGGCGGGACCTGCAGCTTGACCCGGGGCGCATCGATCCACAGGCTCTCGATGTCGAACACCTCCCGCACCGGGTGATAGAAGACGTGCAGCACCACGTCGCCGAAGTCGAGCAAGGCCCAGCGCCCGTTGCGAGTGCCCTCGCGGCCGAGGAGCCGCCGGCCACTATCCCGCATGACGTTGTGCACGTGCTCTGCGATGGCATCCACCTGACGATCGCTGCGGCCACTCACGATGCCGATGTAGTCGGTATAGCTGGCCAGGCCTGACACGTCGATGAGCACGGGCAGAAGTGCTTTCTTGGCCAACGCGGCCTCGATGGCAGCACGTGCCGCAGCCAGCGCTTCGCGCTGCGCCTGTGCGCTGCTCACCGGCCTTGGCGCGTCCGTGCGAAGCGCGCGCGCAGGAACGGCCCTCATACCCGCTACCACCTTGTCCCCGGCATGACGACCGGGTTTGCCTGAGGTCTTGGATGCTTTGCTCTTTGGCTTGGGGGCGCGTGTCTTCTTCACTTGTCGCAATGGTAGCAAAGCCGGGGGCTCTACTCAATCCAAGTCAGAAGATCCAGGAACTCGGAGGGCGCGTCTTGCCCGCATCGCATCTTGCGTGGGGGCGACCGCAGGTCGCCCCTACTCCGCCCGGCGACCGCAGGTCGCTCCTACACGGCCCGGCGACCGCAGGTCGCCCCTACACCGTGCCGGCGGGCGTTCGCGCCAGCGGGCTTCAAAATCATCGACCAACCCGCCGACATAGTCGTTGCCCATGCCGGCCAGCCTTTGCTCGACCGCATGTGCGGCGCGATCGAGCCAGCTTCTCTCCTGCTCGCTCTCGTCGGTCGGCCAACCGGCCGGCGCGACCTCGGGATGGCCGCTGGTCCGCAGCCAGCGCTCGGCGTGGCGGGACAGGCTGTGCGACACCCAGCGCGGCGCTTCTGCCACCGAGCTTGCCAGGATCTTGCCACCCTCGCTAAACGCGACCACCAGCTTGATCTTCGAGGTGCGGCTCACGGATTGCTGGACCAGCGCGCGCAAAAGGGCGGCCTGCGGCCGGCTGATGGGCCCGCCCACGTGCAGCTTGGCGCAATAGTGGTCGACCAGAGTGGCCACTTGGAAAATCGTCGCCATGTCCTCAGCGCCACGTCCGGTAGCAAGCAGGGCGAAAAACTTGCGCCAGGCCAGCTTCAGCGCGACCAGCGTCGCGGCCGTGAGCGTGAGGTTGCGCAAAGCCGAGCCGGCCTTGCCCTCGGCCAGCACCTCGGCCGAGGCCGCGGGCAAGTCAACCTGACGGCTGGCCGCCAGCTTCATGTACAGGCCCGCGCGTACGCGGCCCGCCACGATATCGTCCAGGACCGGCACGGGAACCAGACTGCCCAAGGCTGAGGCGAGGAGCGCCCGCCGTACGATGAAATTGCGGTTCTGGGCTAGGTGCGAGAGCCGCGACGGATCCTGGGGCGTGACCGGCTCAGCCCCCACCTCGATGGCCTCCTCATCGTCGGGTTTCTCGGCATTCACGGAGTTTCCTTCCTGCTGGCCGCGGGCAGCTTGACGGCCGACGGCCTGCGCGGTTGCCCCGAGCTGTCCTGGCCTGGCCCGCCGCCCTCGACCGAGCGGCGCCCACCGGTCCCCTTCTTCGACGGTGGCGGCAAAGCAGGCGTGCGGCCACCCAGGCCGCCCAACAAGACACGTTCTTCCAAGATGGTGCGCTGCCGCGCTTGCAGCGTTTCTGCGGCCGGCATGGTCACCGGGTCCGCCCCTTGCTCCACCCTGGCCGCGACCGCGATCTCACCCTCGATAGGGGTCCCGTCACGCGTGGCCCGGAAACGCGAGTTGAGCGAAAAAGCCTGCAGCCCACCGCTGGCATCGAGCCGAACTTCGCCCGCCAGGGTCTGGACTTCGACCGTCTCGCGCCACTTGCGCAAAGCCGTGGCCGCAGCCGGCGCCGGGTGCATTTCCGCGGCCTTGCTCAAGCGGAAGGCACGGCTGCCGGTCGGCACGACCTCCACGTACCTGCGCACGGTGTCCCACCCCGCTGACGGCGCGCCAACCGCTTCCTCCAAGAATCGCTGTGGCTCGGGATCCTGGGCGGGCCGGCGGATGAGTTTGCCGTAGCGCAAGGCCACCGCCAGCTCGCTGCCCACGCGCACCACCTCGCGGCCGCTGTCCTGGTCGTTGCTTTCGGCCAGGCGAAAGTTGCCCTGTTTGTCGATCCATAGGTCGGTGGTGGTGGTTATGGCGTCTCGGCCGCCGGCATCGGGCACGCCTGCTGCGCTCACACGAAAAGTCGCCGTGGCGTGAAAGTGCGCGCCGGACAGACGCCGCAGCCCCGAGACGATCGCGGCTGGTTGCACGGCTGCGTTCAATTCCTGATCCGGCGCTTGGACCTCGTCGCGCTTGCTGCGACTACAGCTTGGCCACGCTGCCGCGATAAGCAGCGTGCTGATCATCCGCTTGCGGGGAAAGGATCTGCGCACGAGGGATCGCAATTTACCACTGAACTCCTCGGGCGCGTGGTCCCCGTGATTTGCTTTTCACCCGACCACGCGGTTCCGGCCGAGGAGTGGTAACGTGGTTGGGTGGACGCACTCCCCACGCTCAGCTCTCCTGGCTTGCGCCTGGCCGCCACCCTTGCGGCGGCGGGCTTTGGCGCCATCTGGGGCAGCTTCCTCAACGTGTGCATTGCGCGCATTCCACGCGGGATGTCGGTGGTCAGGCCAGCTTCGCATTGCTTCGCCTGTAAAGGGCGCGTGTCGGCGCGTGACAACATCCCCATCCTTTCGTACTTCCTCTTGCGCGGCCGCTGCCGCCACTGCGGCGCAAAGTTCTCTCCCCGCTACGCGCTTGTCGAGGCTGTCGCCGCCGCGCTCTCGGCCCTGATTTTCTGGACCTTTGTGGTCGATGCTCCGGGCGAGCCGCTCGGCATTCGCGCCGCCCGCTTCGCTACCTACTTCACCTTCGCGGCTGTGCTCATCGTGCTGTCGTTCATCGATCTCGATACCAAGCGTTTGCCCGACATCATCACGCTTCCTGCCATCGGGGTCTTCTTTCTGGCCGGGTTCGCCATCCACGAAGTTCCTTGGTCAGAGCGCGTCCTGGGGGCCGCGGCTGGCTATCTCCTGGTCCGCCTGGTTGGCGACGGCTACTACTACGCCACCGGGCGTGAGGGTTTGGGCCTGGGCGATGGCAAGCTTCTGGCCATCATGGGTGCCTTGTTCGGCTGGAAAGCCATTCCTGCCATCGTGTTGCTGGCGTCGCTCACCGGAATCCTGGTCAGCGTGCCGGTGCTCGTGCTCCGCCAGCGTCGGGCCGCCGTGGCTCAGCCAGCAGCGCCGCCGTCGAATGCATCTGAGTCACTGCAAGCTGGCCAGCCGCCGGCTTTGTCCGCGTCAATTCGCAAAGCGGAAGTCCCGTTCGGTCCATTCCTGGCGGCCAGCGCCCTGGCCTACCTGTTCCTGGGAAAGCTGGCGTGGGCGATGCTGATGCGGATGTTGACCGGCGAGTAGCACAGTCCGGAGACTGTAGGCTGTAGGTCGGAATGGGAAGGCAGACTTGGCGCTTCCGGTTCCGGTCCGTGAACCTCCAGTCTCCAGCCTACGTCAGAACGCGACGAAGGGTCCTTGTCCGGCCGGAGTCTCCTGGCCGTCGATGGCGGTGAACACGTTCCTGCCAAAGTGGAAAGGCAGGCCCCAGTCGAAATACGTGGGCATGAAGCTCTGTCCCGACGGCGTGACGCTTGGCCCGGCCAGGTTGTTGAAAGCAATGTTGTCCCCGGAAAACAGGGTGATGGCGTTGGCCACGCTGAAGTTCACGATCAAGGTAGCCCCGCCAAAGGTATCCTCAATCTTGGCAGACAGGTTCAACGTGGCGGTGGGACAGTAGAAGTCCGAGATGTCTGGGTGCAACGCGTCGTAACAGGTTGGGATGTGCGTCGTGGTGCTGTCTAGGAACAACATCATGTTGGAGCCGCTATCGACGAAGGCAAGAGTTGGGGTGCTGTTGGTGGGGTACTGGGTGCGAAACTGGCCATAATCGTCGAGCCGGATCACCGACGCCTGCTCGAGACCGTTGTTGTCGCGCGTGCCGATGCCGAAGACCAGGGATCCGGCGACGCTCGGTGCCCCCTCCGCGGGAATCGCCGGCAATTCGAAAATCGTGCCGTTGTTGTCCTGGCTGAAGAACAGGACGGGATTCGTTAGCTGTTGGGCAAGAGGCACAGCCGCGGCCTGGCAGCCATCGGCCGTCGCCGAAGCACAGGCATAGTACAGCCCCGGATTCTCGGAGTGGGGGCCCAGCGCCGCAGCACAGGGCGGCCCACAATCCTGCGCGATCGAGGACAACCCAAGGTTACCGTTAGCGCCCAGCAACTCGGGGCTGCTGATGTCCGTGCCGGTGCAATCGCTTGGCATGGGATAGGTTGATTCCTCGATGACCTGGATCGTGAGATTGCTTGCCTGCTCGTTTGCGATCTTGAAATCGGCACTTCGTAGCGGACCCCAGATGGAACCGCTGATGAACTGTTGGCATTCGGCGAGGCCGACGCCGCTGTCGTTGGTGAAGGCGGGCAGCGAGAGCGTCAGCACTGACCCGAGCAGGCGCAGGCCCGAGGAGCCAGTGTCGACCAGGACGTGGTCGATGGTCTGGCAGTCGCTCGTGCTGCCGGGAACGCAGACGGTGACAGTCGTAAACAGACCGTTGGCGTAGCCGATCAGCCCGTAGTCGACGAACACATCGGCAACGTTGTCGGCCGGCAGGGCAATGGTGTTGTGGTGCAGGCCGGAGCTGCCGCTGCACGCCACACCCAGGCCAAGCAGGACCGCGGACGTGCAAGCCGCCCCAGCTTTTCGCGTGCGAGGGGCGCGCACTAGCGGATCTCGTCGGTGGAAAGTCCCTGCGGCACCCGGTCCACCAGGTAGGCCCGGCCGTAGAAGGCACGCTGGTGGCCGCTCATCTGGATGACCAGTCCCGGAATCTGGATATTGACGGGGCCGCGGCCAACGCGGGTCTTGGCAGCGTTGAGGTACGTCTCGTAGTACGCGCCGAGGAGCTGGCGCAGGTCAGGGCGAAACGGACCTTGCCACGAAACCCCGAAGACCTTGCCGTCGTTGTCGGCATACTCGCGCACTTTGGTGCCAGTCGCCGCCTGCAGCTCGTGCATGGTGTGGGTGGCGGCACGTTCGATGCGCGCAGTGGCCAGCAAGTGAGTCTGGCCGGTACCTATCGATGAAGCATCGCCGCCCAAGGCCGCCCGTGCCGGCGACGAGCAAAGCAGCAAAGCGAAGAACGCGCAGGGCGGTAACAGCTTGCAGAACAACGTTGAGGTGAAGGGGATGGTTTGCATGGCAGTTGCCTTCCAAAGGAGACTCTGAGGCGTGCGATCGCCTAACTAGCTTACAATGCTTTGGGCGGAAGCGTAGCAACGGGTTGCAGCTCGACGCTGATGGCCTGCAGAAGGCCCTCCAGATCAGCGCGGATTGCCGCCAGGCGCTCGGGGCTGTCGGCCTCGCAGCGAAGCACCAGTACCGGGCCGGTGTTGGAGGCGCGCACCAGACCCCACCCACCCGGGAAGCTGACCCGCGCGCCGTCCACGTCCACCACCTGGTGGTCGCGGCGGTAGTGCGCCAGCGCCCGGCGCACCACCTCGAACTTGATGTCGTCGGGACAAGGCAAGCGAATCTCCGGCGTGTTGTGCATCACGGGCAGCTCGTCTACCAGCGCAGAAAGCGAACGCTGGCTGCGCGTCAGCAGCTCGACCAGGCGCGCGGACGCGTACACGGCGTCGTCGTAGCCGTAGTAGCGATCGGCGAAGAACATGTGGCCCGACATCTCGCCCGCCAGCACCGCCTTCTCTTCGCGCATCTTGGTCTTGATGAGCGAATGACCCACCTTCCACATGATGGCGCGGCCCCCGAGCCGGGCAATGTCGTCGTACAGGGCCTGGCTGCACTTGACTTCGCTGACAAACGTGGCGCCCGGGCGGTCGCGCAGGATGTCGCGCGCAAACAGCATCATGAGCTGGTCGCCCCACACGATTCGGCCCGCCGGATCGACCACACCCAGGCGATCCGCGTCGCCATCGAGCGCGATGCCCAGTTCGGCGCCACCCTTCTTCACGTGGTCGATGAGGTCGGTCAGGTTGGCCGGTACCGTCGGATCGGGATGATGGTTGGGGAAGCGGCCGTCGGGATCGCAGTACAGCGCCTCGACCGTGAAGCCCATTCGCCGCAGCACCGACACGCAGGTCAGGCCGCCTGTGCCGTTGCCGCCGTCGACCACAATCTTGAATCGGCGCGGGCCCAGGCGCATGCCGTCGGCCACCTCGGCGATGTACGGTGTCAGGACGTCAACCTCGGCCACCGCGCCGCCTGGCACAGGTTTGGGCCGGGCGCCGGCGCGGTGGCGCAGAATGCGCTCACGCAGGGCCTGGATCTCGGCACCAAAGATGGTGCTGGGGCCGCGCATGNNATCATCACGCCACCGTCGGCCTTGCAGTGAAAAACCGAAAAATACAGCCCCGGCGTGTGCAGCACGCCCACATCCGACACGGCGAGGCCGGCGCGCACCAGCCGTGCCTGCATGACCGCGTGGATGCGCGGGGAGGAGAGCCGGCAATCACGGCCGAGCGTGAGCTGGCGCGCGCCCGCCTCACGCAGATGCTCTGCGATGGCATCGCCGAGGTCACTCACAAAGGAATCGGGAAAATCCTGGTCCGCGACGCCGCGGATGTCGTATTCGCGAAAAACTCTTGGGTTCATTTCTTGCTTCTGATGCTCGCTGCGCTGGCTAGAGTAGCTTCTTTCTGCCCTGCGCGGAAAGCTCGTCTACCACGCGGCGCACTTCCTGCGCTCGATGTTTGGGCACGACCAGCACGGCGTCGCGGGTGGCCACCACCACCATCCCCTCGACACCCACCACGCCAAGCAGTGGGGCACCCGGCTCAGCCATCACCACGCTGCCCTTGCTGGCTTTCACGATGGCGTCGCCTGAGATGACATTCCCGTCGACGTCGGGAGGCCGTATTTCACCTACGGCAGCCCAACTGCCGACGTCGCTCCAACCGAAATCGCCTGGAACCACCCGCATGCCCTGCGCCTTCTCCATTATGCCGTAGTCGATGGAGATGGCAGGCACGCGCGGGTAGCTCTCCTGGGTGAGGGCGGCTGGATCAGGCGAAGCGCAGATCTGGTCGAGCAGGGCTGACAGTTCAGGCAGGTGCTGGCGGGCTTGCGCCAAGAAACGCCCGGCAGAAAAGAAAAACATGCCCGAGTTCCACAGGTACTCGCCCGAAGCCAGATAGGCGCGCGCCGTTTCCAGGTCGGGCTTCTCCACGAAGCGCACCACGTGGCACACCTCCGTGCTGCCTGGGACCTTCGCCCCGGTCTGCAGGTAGCCGTAGCCGGTTTCCGGACGCAAGGGCTTGATGCCCACGGTGACGATGGCCTGGCTGGCCTGCGCCAGCGCGACTCGCAACACCGCCGCATACTGCGGCTCATTGCCGATGAACGCGTCAGAGGGCACCACGGCCAGCACTGCGTCCTGCCCCGCGCGTCGCACGACATGGGCAACCGCCAGACCCACCGCCGGGGCGGTGTTGCGTGGCGCTGGCTCGACCACCAGGTTGTCGGCCGGCAGGACGGGCAGGGCCTGGCGGATGGCCTCGGCCTGATCCGCCGCGGTCACGATCAGGGTGCGCCCCACGCCCACGATGGCGCTCAGCCGGCGAAAGGTGGCGGCCAGCAGCGATTCGCTGGCGCCCAGGCTGAGCAATTGCTTGGGCCGGCCGCGCCGACTGGCCGGCCACAAGCGGGTGCCCCCACCGCCGGCCAATATTGCCGCGAATTCTTCAGGCTTTGCCATTGGCGGACTTTACCTCAAGATTATCGGCTCATGCTGCTGGCGTTGGTTTTGATCGTGATTGGCCTTGTAGCCACGGTGTACGGCGTGCTGCTGGCCAGTGAGCGACGCCGGCCCATCGATCTTGCCGGCGCGCTGCTGGCCGCAGCGGGGCTGGCGCTGGCGCTAGCTGGCGTCGGACGTCTCTTGTCCCACCACTTCTTCTAGCGCTGGTTTATGGCCGATGAACAGCCCTGCCTCGATGCTTACGCTGAACGACTGACTGGCGAAATAGGTGTCGATGGCCTGCTTGACAGCCAGGAAGGTGTCCTGCACCTCTGCCCCCTTGCCCGCGATCTGCTTCCAGCGCGCGAGCGGCCCGAATTCGACGACCGGCGCGTAGAAGAACTCGCGCGCGCTACGGAAGACTAGCTCCCAGTGGTCGCGTTGTACCGTGACGGGGGTAAGGCCTGCCTGTTCCATCCGGTGGATCACCGCGCTGGCTTCGGGAAAGGAGGCGGCGTATCCGCGCAGGCTGGCCAGAGCGTCGTCGCGTCCGAGGCGCACCAGCACATCCCGGTACACGTCGAGAAACTCGACCCAGGTCCCGCGCAGCGGAGAGGACACGCGCACCTCGGCCCCAGGCCGGGCCATGCGGGCAAGGTCGGCGAAAAAATCGTCAGGCCGGTGTAGATCCGCCAAGCCCACGTTGGCCAGCACCAGATCGAAGGCGTGGTCGCCGAAGGGCAGACGCTCGGCCAGGCTCTGCAGCCGGAAAAAGACCCGGCGCCCGACCTGTTCAGCCGCCACGTTGGCACGGGCCCGGTCGAGCAAGCCCTGCGCGCTTTCCAGGTCGATGATGCGGCTGGCGTGATCCAGCCGGTGCAGGAGGTCGGCGGTCGCCCCGCCCAGGCCGCAGCGGATCTGGAGCACTTGCGAGCGCGGCTTTACGGGCACGCCGTCGACCAGGCGCTCGACCAGTCTTCGGCCGATGAGCGGGAAAACCTGCTCCTCGTAGAGCCGGCCGCGTTTTTCCTCGTCGGTCACCTTGCGCACAGGCGTGCTCTGCGTCGAGTCCGGAGGCTTGGACATGCGGACTTCGACTCTAGCCGCTGTGCCACCGGAGCGCTACTGCTGCCCGCCAGAAGTCGTGGAAGGGATGTCCATGGACCCCTCGGGCAGCACGCGAGCGCAAAGCGCGAGCCGCGAGGCCGCAAGGCCGAGCGGGGGAAGGGGGGACCCGTCGGGCTTTGCCCGACGGGGGGAGGGGCGCACCCCTCCGTAAATCGAAGGACCGCCGCCCAGTCGCGGAGCACCATGACGCTGCTATAGTCCCGCGCATGGTGGATCGTCCGACCCCCCGCCGAATTGGCCACAGTCTCTTTGCCCAGCGGGTCGACAAGCCATGACCGGCACGGCGTCCGTCGCCAGCCAGGCTCCGTTGTTGGCCCCACCGTCCGGCCCGGTGAACCCTGACCAAATCCTGGAGCAATTCCTCGGCTACGTGGGCGCGCTGGGTCTGTCGCTCTATCCCGCGCAAGAAGAAGCCTTGTTCGAAATCCTAGCCGGCAAGCATGTGGTGCTGGCCACCCCGACCGGATCGGGCAAATCGCTCTGCGCCATTGCCTTCCTGTTCAAGGCCCTGTGCGAGGGCAAGACCGGTTTCTATAGCTGCCCGGTCAAGGCCCTGGTCAACGAGAAGTTTTTCGACCTGTGCGCTTGCTTCGGCCCGGAACGCGTGGGCCTACTCACCGGCGACGCCTCGGTTAACCGCGACGCGCCCATTCTGGTCGGCACAGCCGAGATCCTGTCCAACATGGCGNNGACTACGTGGTGATGGACGAATTCCACTACTACGGCGATCACGAGCGTGGCATCGCCTGGCAAGTTCCACTGGTCACCCTGCGCGAGGCCGTCTTTCTGCTCATGTCAGCCACCCTGGGTGACACCGCCTCCATCGAGCGCCAGGTGGCGACCTTCACCGGGCGCGAAGTGGCCAGCGTGCGCGGCGCTGTCCGTCCTGTGCCTCTCGACTTCGAGTACCGGGACACCCAGCTGCACGAGACCATCGCTGACCTCATCAAGCAAAACCGCGCGCCCATCTATCTGGTGAACTTCACCCAGCGTGCGGCTGCCGAGGAAGTTCAAAACTTGATGAGCGTGGACGTGTGTAGCAAGGAGGAGAAAGAGGCCATCAAGACCGCGCTGGCCGAGGAGCGCTTGGACAGCCCCTATGGCAAGGAGCTGCTGCGTTTTCTCCGCCACGGCATCGGCCTGCACCACGCCGGCCTGCTGCCGCGCTACCGCCGCATCGTCGAGCGACTGAGCCAGCGGGGCCTGCTCAAGGTGGTGAGCGGCACCGACACCCTTGGCGTCGGGGTCAACATCCCGATCCGCACCGTGCTGTTCACCCAGCTATGCAAGTTCGACGGACAGAAAGACGGCATCCTCAGCGTGCGCGAGTTCAAGCAGATCGCGGGTCGGGCCGGTCGCAAGGGCTTCGACGAGCGCGGTTGGGTGGTGGCGCAGGCGCCGGCGCATGTGGTGGAGAACCTGCGCCTGCGGGCCAAGGCTGCCGGCGGCAAGAAGGTGCACATGCAGAGGCCGCCGCAAAAGGGCTACGTGCACTTCGACAAGGGCACCTTTGAGCGGCTGGCCGCGGGCACGCCCGAGCCGCTGGAATCACGCTTTGCCGTGAACCACGGGCTCTTGCTGACGCTCCTGCAGGGCGAGCAGGGTGACCCGCGGCGCGGGGGCGGCTACCGCAAGTTGCTGGAGGTGATCGCTGCGTGCCACGACAGCGAAGTGATGAAGCACCGCCACCGCCGAACCGCTGCCGCGTGTTTCCGCACCCTGCGCAAGGCCGGGCTGGTCAGCCTGGTCATCGACGAAAAGGCGCGTTGCCCGCAAGCCGTAGTCAGCCCGGATCTGCAGCACGACTTCTCTCTCCACCACACCCTGTCGCTTTATTTAGTCGACACCTTGCCGCTGCTCGATGCAACCGCGGAGACCTACGCCTTTGACGTGCTCTCGCTGGTCGAGGCCATTCTGGAAAACCCGCGGCCGGTGCTCTTCGCTCAGCTCGACCGGCTGAAGGGCGAAACCGTGGCGGCGCTAAAAGCCCAAGGCGTCGAGTACGAGGCTCGGATGGAGGAGCTGGAAAAGCTCGAATGGCCCAAGCCCAATCGCGACTTCATCTACGAGACCTTCAACGCCTTTGCTGACAAGCATCCCTGGGTGGGCGAGGAGAACATCGCCCCGAAATCCGTGGCGCGCGAGATCCTGGAGCGTTTCTGCAGCTTCCACGACTACGTGCGCGACTATGGTCTGCAACGCACCGAGGGGGTCCTGCTTCGCTATTTGTCGGACGCCTACCGGACTTTCAACCAGTCGGTGCCGGCCGCTTTTCGCACCCCAGAGGTAGAGGATCTCCTGGCCAGTCTGGGCGGCTTGGTGCGCACGGTTGACTCCAGCCTGCTGGAAGAATGGGAGGAACTGCGCGCACCCGATGGTCCGTCAGCGCAGCGCGAGCCCGCCCGCCCTGCGCGGCCGCGCGATCCGGCCGCCGACCCACGCGCCTTTGCTGCCCGCATCCGGGCCGAGCTGCACCGCTTGCTGGGCGTCCTGGCCCGTCGCGACTGGGAGGAGGCCCTGTCCGCCCTGCGCGACAACCCGGTGAGCGACACGCCGGAATGGACCGCCGAGCGCTTGGCCGCGGAGCTTCAGCCCTACTTTGAGGAACACGGTTCCATCTCGGTCACGCCTGCGGCACGCAGTCCGCACAATACTCTGCTGACGCCCGCCGGGCCGCACCGCTGGGAAGCCCAGCAGCGCCTGATCGATCCCGAGGGCGACGAGGACTTTGCCATTCACGTACGCATCGATCTTTCCCAGCCGCTTGCACCCGGCCAGGAAAACGCACCGCTCATCGAGTTGCTGCGCGTGGGACGTTGAGCGCCCGCGCTGGCCATGTCGAGGGCGACCGCAGGTCGCCCCTACCGTCCTCGCCCCGTTTCGTCACCAGTAGGGCCGACCGCAGGTCGCCCCAACAGTCCTCGCTCCGTTTCGTCACCACTAGGGGCGACCTACGGTCGCCCCTACGGTCCTCGCGCCATTTCGCCACCGGTAGGGGCGACCTGCGGTCGCCCCAACAGTCCTCGCACCCTTTCGTCACCACTAGGGGCGACCT
>PMKP01000432.1 GCA_003157775.1 Myxococcales bacterium
CTGGGCGTCGAAGATCGTTTCTTCCCTGTCCGTGTACATCTCGCGAGTTGCGAATCCCCCGCCGGTGGACAAGCGGCAAAGCGCGTCCGAAAGCCATTGCCTGATGGATGAGATGTTGTCCAGCGCCACGACCCACCCGTTCGACGCCGCGATTGCCAGGTCACGCGTATCGTGAGGTTCAGCTCGTAGGTCAGCCTTGTTTGGGTCGACGAGTGTTCGAAGTATCCGCACCAGCGTTGACTTGGCGGTTCCCTGTTCGCCGTGGACCACCAGCACAGGGTACGGCCCGCGGGGCCGGAGGGCGGCGACCAACCAGCCCAGCAGCAGCGCCCAGTTGGCATCACTGCCGATGTTGATGAGACGCCGCAGATCGAGGAGGCTTCCTCCACGCTCCGGCACCGGTAGCGCCTTCATGCCTCGGGCGCGTACAAAATGGACGGGGGGATTGTTGATAACTTTGTAGCCAGCTGCTGCTATCTCCACCACGCGCCACTCGGCATCGCACAGGTCAATGTAGATGGTGTCGATCCCATCACCCGCGATGCGCGTGTGTACCTCCTCGCACGGCCCCTTGAACAACGCCAGCGAATCAAGCGTGTTCTGCGCCTCTCCCAATGCGTAGGAGCTTGGCGCGTCCCCTGTTGTCTCGAAGTAGATCCAGCGCAGATGACGCTCGAAGCGAGAAGACGTGACCCGCGCTGTTTCGCGGTGGTTTTTGACCGCAAACACCGCGTAGGCGTCGAAGTCAGCCGTGTGGAACAGCTCCGAAGCTGGATCGTCGTTGAACAGGTCAACTATCTTCCGCGCCTGCTCCTTGCCAGAGCAGCCTCGATCTTCATTTTCCGTGCCATTGTCTTGAGGCACCCAAGTTGGGGCTGCCTCGACCAAGGCCCCCAGTTGCTCCGCGGTGCCGCCCGCGATGATCCAGTCCGAAGCGTCATTCACGGCTTCGCCAGGCAACTCGATCACCTTGATGGCCACCACGTGCGGAAGCAACGATTTCGCTACGGCCTGCGCATGATCTCGGCCTGGATCATCCTTGTCTGCTACGACAACAACAGGCCGTCCGGCCAACACACGGGCAGCGTCATCTGCAACCATGTGCCACTTGCCCGCGCCCATTGGGTTGCAAGTTGCAACCAGACCCAGGCCGCGAATCGAGTCGACATCCTTTTCGCCTTCACAGATGTAGACGGTTTCACCTGTTCCGGCCGCCATCAATTCCGGCAGGCGGTAGAGGGTTTTCGTTATGTCCTTTGTGGCCCAAATCCATCCGCCGTGATCATCGGGCCGACGTTGACGAAATGTCTTGTCTTTCGATCCCGGCTGCTGAAACTTGCACACCTGGAAAAGCACCCGGCCGCTTTCGTCTTGGTAGTCGAAGGTGGCGACGAGTTTTCCCAGCTCGCGGGGAGGGAACAAGTCGCCCATCCGCAGCCCGAGCTTGGCGAGGACCGCTGTGGTCTTGCAGTTGGCGTGGCAGTGCACGAGCACGTTGCCGGTGTCTTTCACACTGATCGCCAGGCTGGGCTTCTTGTCGTCGTGAGCTGGGCATAGCGCCTTCCACTCACAGTCGCTTGTCTGCTGGACTCCGCGCAAAGCGCCGAGTAGACGCTGGACTGGTTGTTCCGGTGGCTTGGTCTTGCTGTCTAGGAGTTCTATTGAATTGATACGCTTCTTCCTCATGTTAGGTACCTCCAACATGAGGAAAGCCGATAGAACGGGGGGCTTGCTCAGGGCGATGTAGACGAAGACCCGCGGTGCTGGCGCGGGGGCGCTGGCGCGGGCGGCGCGGGGGCGCGGGGGCGCAGGCGCGGGCGGCGCGGGCGGCGCGGGCGGCGCGGGCGGCGCGGGCGGTGCGGGCGGCGGTGATGGCGGCCAGTGGTGGCCGTGGCGAGCAGCTTGGCAGAGCCGATGTTCGCACCTCGGGTTCGGCAGCATAGCGGTACTGGCGGCAACATCGTCCGAACCGTCCGTACCGTCCGACGGCGCGAATTCATTGGCTTCTTCGTTGGACGGTTACGTCGGACGCTAGAAGCGATGCTGGACATCGACCGTCCGCGCTGGTTCCCTTGGATTCCTAATCGGACGGTCGGGCCAAGAAGTACCCCAACCGTCCGGGACGACCGTCCGATGATGTGAGAGTGCCCTCACCGTCGGTAAGCGGTTTGTTGACGGACGGTCGGACGGTGCGGACGATGTTGCCGGTGATTGGCTATGAAGTTCGGCTCTGGCGAACACAGCCCAGCAAGCCACAAGATGTGGGTTCCTCGCGCCAAGCGCAACCGCCGCCGTGCATGCACCAGCGGGTGGGTATGTCGGCGGCTAGAAGATTTTGGGGCAAGAATGCGGGCTGGCTGCCCACCGGGAGCCATGAGACGTCGACGTCTCCATCATTAGATCGCGTAGAATGCACCCGTGCAATCAATCGGAGTTCTCGGGCTGGGCATCATCGGCCAGATCTGGGCCGACCGCTATCAGACCGCGGGCCGGCTGGCTGGCACCTGGAATCGCACACCCAAGCCACACTGCCCACGCTGGAAAAATACCGCGCTCGAAGTCGTGGCTACGTCCGACATCACCCATATCGTCGTCGCCGATCCCCCCGCGGTGTCCGCCGTGCTCGACACCATTCTGCCTGCGCTGGGAAAGGGAAAAGCCGTTGTCCAATCCAGCACCATCGATCCGAAGAGCGCGACGGCCTTCGAGGCGCGGGTTCACGCCAGCGGGGCCGCCTATGTGGAATCGCCTTTCACAGGTAGCAAACCAGCCGCCGAGTCTGGCACGGTGGTCTTCTTCATGGGCGGCGAGACGGTGGCGCTAGACGCAGTAGAGCCTCTCCTGGCCCATGTATCCGAGACACGCTTCCGCCTGCCCACTGTCGCTCAAGCGGCGACTCTGAAGCTGGCCATGAACCTCAACATCGCCGGGCAGATGCAGGCCCTGGCGGAAAGTCTGACCTTGGCCCGCCAGGCCGGCATCGGCGACGATTTCTACTTTCGGGTGTTGGCCAAGAACGTCTCCTACTCGGGGCTGGCGCGCCTCANNCAAGGAGACCAAGCTCAAGACGAGCGATTTTGCCCCGCAGTTTTCCGTCAAGCACATGCACAAGGACATGCGCCTCGCAGTCAACACGGGCCACGGAGAGTTTCCCTTGCTCAAGACCTTGCGCGGTTGTCTGGCCCGCGCCGAAGACGAGGGCATGGGAGACGATGACTTTTCGGCCCTCATTCGCCTGCTGGCCGCCAAGTGATTCGGCTGGTCCAGGGACGTTCCTGCCCCTTTCGCCGAAAGGGCAGTGGCCGTCGTAGCCGACTTCGAGGCGCGACGCCACCATGATGGCGCACTCCTGTCGCCGATTGGCTACCGCTGGTGGCGGAGACAGAACTTCTTCTTGGGGTGATCTGGAAACAGGAAACCGTCACAACCATCATGAGCGCACTTGAGAATCCACCGCTCTGGTTCACTGGCAATCAGAAGAGCGTGAGCCGTGACCTGCTTCAAGAGCGTCATTCCCCCATCTGGCTCGACATCGAACCGATAAAGGGTGGGCGGGTTGTGAATTCTCCCTTGCGGCGAGAAGGATTCCACTTCTATCTCGTAGCCAGCTTGAGCGTGTTTCTCGAGGCGTGCGACAGCCCCCGGAGCATCGTGCGGCGAAGTGATTATGCTGCGAATGACGCCCATGATGTCTCGTGCCCCTTGCTCACCGAGTGCGAGCCAATCGGCAACGTACCATTCGGGACTCGGAGGCGGCTCAATCCACATCCCGAGCGGCAAATCGTACCTCGTCGATCTGTGTGTATCGAATTCCTTGGCCGGGTCGAGGCCGTCAGTCTCCAAGGCGTGCCATGCGGCTTGCACTGCGGGGGTCCACTCCCAGAGTTCACGGTGGACTGCCCCCGCGTTCAAACTCCACGGCCTTTCTGAATCAAGCACCAGCAGAAGAGGTCGCGTCAGGCTGACCATGAAATTCCACGGGCTTCGGCAGAAGCGCAAGCGGAGTTTGGGGATCTTCTGCTTGAGAGCGATTCCGATCAACTCAGTTGCGAGTCCTGCTTGGACGCACGCGAGGATGTAGCCCAACCGCTGCAGTGTTGGCTCAGGCACGTACAGCGCCTTTTCGCTGCCAAGCCCCTTCCCCTTGCCCTGGCGAAGGGTACATGAGGGCCAGCCGTCGATGTCCGCAAACAAGCCCTTCTTGACCCAGTCTTGCCATCTCTCTGGCCAGTCTGTACGCAAGATATCGAGGCTCTCGTGGTCGGGGTATTCCTTTTCAAATCGCTGGATGATCTGTTCAGGGGTCAGGCCGATGGTGTCGGACATGATCAGATTCAGCCCGAAGATCGGCGTGGAGATCAACCATTGTTTCGCCTGCGCCGGACGATTCTCTGTCGATGGGCTCTGCCTTACATCGCCCTGAGCATCCCGCACGTTTCTATGCTTCGTGTGGCTTGCGTTGGATCGCCCTGAGCATCCCGCACGCCTTTGTGCTTCGCGCAGGTGAGTCAGATCGCAGCTAGGACAGCCCTGGGCATCGCGAGGCCTTGGCGGGGTATTTCCTCGGAGGTGAGGGTGAGACCTCACGTAACCCAAACGAGGAGAACCGAATGAGGCGAAGAGTAGAGAGCAATGGCAATTCATGTGAAACGGAACTTGCGACCGTCGGCGAGGCGTTGCGACTTGTTTGCGGGATGGCAGCTGCATTCGCTAATTCCAGCTGTCCCCGAAGAGTGACCCTGCGCCAGACTGCAAAGGGCTGGAGCTACGAGATCGAGGACCCAATTCGGGGCAACCCCCGCCACACGATGATGGCTTTCTCGGCAGGGCAGATGGTGGCTGACGCGATACTTCTGGATGGTCCCAGCATGGACGGTCTCACGGTGGAGGCTCGGATGTTCATAAGAGCAACGGCAGAGTCCCTTGAGAGGCGCAGCGCAGAGATATTGGGGTTGGCGCAGAAGCTACTTGCCACAGGTGAACTTGGAGCTG
>PMKP01000301.1:0-10157 GCA_003157775.1 Myxococcales bacterium
CCGGCGAAGTCATGGGCATCGACCGCAGCTTCGAAGCGGCCTTCGCAAAGAGCCAGCTCGCGGCCGGAATGCGCTTGCCGGTTCCCAGCGACGACAAGCCCAAGACGGCTTTTCTCGCAGTCCGCGACGCCGACAAGGACCTGGCAATTCCCGTCGTGCGCAACCTGATCAAGCTCGGCTTCCGCATCATGGCTACCGGCGGCACTCACGCACGGCTGTCCGCGGCCGGATTGGTCTGCGAACGGGTCAACAAGGTGAGCGAGGGCCGGCCCCACTGCGTGGACCGCATGATGGACGGCGATGTCCATTTGGTAGTGAACACCACTGAGGGTGCCGATTCCATCCGCGATTCCTTCTCGCTGCGACGGACCGCGCTTATGCGTGGGCTGGCCTACTTCACCACCATGTCGGCGGCGCGCGCGGCCGCCGTCGCCATCCAGCGCCTGCAGGCTGGCGACATGTCGGTCCGCTCGCTGCAAGAGTACCAAAGTGGCCAATAGGATCCCGATGACCCCACGTGGGGTGAAGAAGCTGCGTGAAGAGTTGAAACACCTGCGCGAGGTGGAACGTCCCAAGAACGTGCAGGACATCGAAGTGGCGCGCGCCCACGGCGATCTGTCGGAAAACGCTGAATTCCACGCGGCCAAGGAGCGGCAGAGCTTCATCGAGGGACGCTCGCGCGAAATCGACAGCATCCTGGCCCAGGCTGAAGTCATCGATCCGGCCACGCTTTCCGGCGAGCGCGTCGTCTTCGGCGCCACCGTCCGATTGACTGACACCGATTCGGGAGACGAAATCAGCTACAGCATCGTGGGTGACTACGAGGGCGACATCAAGGATGGACGCCTCGCCATCTCGGCCCCCCTGGCGCGCGCCCTCATTGGTCGCGACAAGGGCGACACGGTCAGCCTGCGCACGGCGAAGGGCACGCGCGAGTACCAGATCGTGGATGTTAGATTCCTTCCGGTAGGGGACGCCTGAGTGAAATGCCGGGAATCGCAGTTGTCTTCCTCGACCTCGTCGCGTACCAAGAAGCGATCCTTGAAAAGCAAAGGGAGTGCGGGCGCGATCATGGGCTTGGCAATGCCTTGATCGACGGCGAGCAGCAGGATATGGCCAGGGCCGGTCGCGTTGTTCGTTCGGAACGGCTCGGCGGGTTACTCAGTTGCTGCCACCGGAAGACGGTTCGCCAGGAGCGGATCGAATAATGGGGCGGGACGCCGTCGCGGCTTCTGGTAAGCTACAAACTATGCTAGCGCACAAGACGACAGTGACCGTCCGCGAGGACCACCAGGTCGTCGTGCGTCTGCCCGACGATTTCCCTGCTGGCGAGGCCGAGGTCATCGTCATGCCGCGTCCGACGACGACTTCTCCGCATGAAGCGGCCGCCGAGTTCGATCGCTTGCTTGCGTCGCTGCCCGCTGCGCCGGTCGTCGCGCTGGACTCTCTCGATCGCGGCGAACTCTACCGGTGACCACGTACCTGCTCGACACCAACGTGGTGGTGCGGCTGATGGAGCCCGCGGCGCCCGAGCATGCCACGGTGGAGGACGCGATCCGGCGTCTCATCATGGCGGGTCATGCGTTGGTCTTGGCCCCGCAGGTGTTGACCGAGTTGTGGGTCGTCGCCACTCGACCGGTGGAAGGGAACGGATTCGGATGGCCCCCTGGCAGGACCGCTGACGTAATCACGCGCCTGCGCAGCCAGTTTGTGCTGCTCGATGAAGGGCCCGCTGCCTTCGAACGCTGGCTGACCCTGGTCGAAGCCGCCAAGGTCCGAGGCAAGCGCGCGCACGATGCTCGCCTTGCAGCGGTGATGCTTTCGCAAGGTGTGACCCATATCCTGACCTTGAACACTGCCGACTTCGACGGCTTGCCGGGCATCAGGGCTCTGCATCCGTCCGCGGTCCTCACCGGCGGATGACCTCCTTGCTAAAGATGGACGCCTCGCCATCTCGCCCCCCCCTGGCGCGCGCCCTCATTGGTCGCGAAAAGGGCGACACGGTCAGCCTGCGCACCGTCAAGGGCACGCGCGAGTACCAGATCGTCGATGTTCAGTTCCTTCCGGTAGGGGGCGCCTGAGTGAAATGCCGGGAATCGAAGTTGTCTTCCTCGACCTGGGCAATGTCCTCGCCTTTCACGACGACGACATGCTCCTCCGCCGCCTGTCCGAGTATGGTGGCGCCCCGCCCGAGGTGATCCGCGAACGCCTGCTCGCCCTCTGGGATCCGTGTAACCGCGGAACCCTGGCGGGCGACCAGCTTCGGCGCGCAATAAGCCAGGCCTCGGGTGCGGCCACAGTGATGGATGCGCAGGCTTTCTACGAAATCTGGACCTGCTATTTCCGCATCCACCAGGAAGTCCTGCCGATCGTCGAAGCCCTTCTCAGTCGCGCCAAGGTCGCCCTGATCTCGAATACCAACGAGATGCAGTGGCGTTTCCTGCGTCCGCAGCTTCCCGTGCTCGAGCGCTTCAGCGCCCTCGTGCTGTCTTACGAGCTCGGGCTGGCCAAGCCGGATCCAGAGATCTTCCGCGTGGCCCTTGAGCGCGTGGGCAGCCCAGCCGAAGCCTGCGCCTTCTTCGACGACGTGCCCGCCTTCGTGGACGCCGCATCTGCGCTCAGCATCCATGGCCAGGTCTTCACCACTGCCGCGAATTTCCGCGTTCAGCTTGCGCGGCTGGGACTCGGTGGCCTCGCTTCGGTCGGTCGCTGACGGGCGAATCGGCAGTAGCCGAAGCAACAACGGGCAGTCGCTTGCCGACAACCCTCCATCATGGAGGCAGCGGCACGCGCAGCACCCGCGACCGGATTGGTCGTTCCGCCCCCCGCCACCCGAAGTGGCCGCGACGAGTCTTTTCGATGGCTCACTTTTCCCCTTCATCCAGAGACTCTTGAACCGCGCCAAAGGAGGCGCTATCGTGGTATGTGGCCTCGCAGGAGAATTCCTATGTCGCTTGATGATCAGCAGTCCACAGCCGGTAGCCACGGGCCGCACGAAGAACGGAAAGGCGCGAGGACGATTGCAGGCAAGCTTCTCGCTGCCGCCAGTCTGTTCTTGTTGTCCGGTGGCTGCGCCAGCATTACCAAAAGCAAGATCGCCTTCTCTGAAGAGAGCACGCACGGCGAAGACGACGTCGTCGTGTACCTCTATCGAGAGAGGAATTCGGTCGGCTCCTTGGACACTTGGAGTGTCAGAATCGATGGTGACGATATTGGAGACCTGAAGCAGGACGCCTATATGGCCATCCACTTGGCCCCGGGTTTTCACGCGATCAAGTTCCCGGGCAATGGGTTCACGAGTCTCTGGTTGGCGGGCGTCAGCTCGACAACCGACGGCACCAAGGCAGACAGAGTCTACTTCCCCGGTGAGCTTCTGCAGGGGAAGGCCGGTGTGGTCACTCCAGACGGCTTCAAGGTCGGTGACATGACGTACTACGCGGCGCCGAGCCGGATCTACCTGATGGAGAGCGAGGCGGGTGAGGTTAGATTCAGGGATTCCTACTACGGAGGGCAGCACCTGGGCCTCCTGGTCGAGTTCAACGCCAAGCCAAACCAGCCCCTCTACATTCGCTGCCGCGGAGGCGAGATTGCCTTCCTGACCAAAGCCGAGGCGATGAAGGGCCTTGCCACGATGAAGTACGACATGCCCAAGGCCGCGCAGTAGGCTTTCGTGCAAGGGGCGCCCGGCCAAAGCCCGGCCTTCCCGCTCGCGCAGCCGGGGCGTGGGGCAACCGGCAGGCGGGCCAGGCGGGGGCTGGCGCCTCGGCGTGGGTCACGACGCCGTGGGGTCGGGCTGGCCCGAACCTGTGGAGGAATCGTTTCCAGACGCTACGAAACTGGCGGATGATCGCGCAATAGCGGTAAGTTGGGCCCTCCCCGGCCACCCAACGGAGCTCAAAGATGACCCAAGCCAGAGACGATTTCGTCAGTGCCAAGCTCGCAGGCATGACTCTCGAAGAGAAGGTCGGGCAGCTTCTCACATTCACCTGGCGCGGAGCCATCTTGACCCCCTCCGCGATAGAGCAAATCACCAGGCTCCAGGCGGGCGGCCTCTGCCTCGAGCCATACGGACTCGAGACCTGCAAGAATCTCTACTGGGGGAACTCGCAGTACGACCCCACGTTCCAGCCGCCGCCGGACTACGTCTCGATCGCGCTCACCCACTTCGACCCTCACAATCACGGGTTGTGCGTGACTCCGGAGGAACTGACTGAAGCTCTGAACAAGGTGCAGACGATTGCCATGGACCGGCGTTCCGGTATCCCGCTGCACATCACCATCGACTTCGAAGGCGACTTCAAGAACGACTACACCTCCGGCGGAATTCGGCAGTTTCCTTCGCCCATGGGTTTGGCTGCCATCGGCGACCCCCAGCTCACCTACCGTGTTGGCCTGACCGTTGCCCGGCAACTCAGCGCGATGGGCGTCACCCAGATGTACTCTCCGGTCTGCGATGTCAACGTGAACCCCAGGAACCCGGAAATCGGAGTCAGGTCCTTCAGCGATGATCCTGCCATTTGCGCCGAGCATGTCGCGGCCATCGTAAAGGGCTATCAGGATGGGGGTATCGCCGCCACCGCGAAGCACTATCCCGGCCGGGGCGACTCGGAAACGGACGCGCACGATGTGCTAGACCGGGTCAACGCCGACAAGCAGCGAATGGCCCAGCTCGAGTTGGTTCCGTTCAGGGCGGCGATAGCGGCGGGCGCCAAGGCCGTCATGACGGCGCACACCATCTATCCTGCCTACGACGAAGAGCTGCCCGCCACCCTGTCGCCCCGGATTCTGACCGGCCTGCTGCGAGGGGAACTCGGATTCGACGGTGTCATCGTCTCCGACGCCATCGGCATGGCCGCCATCCTGAAAAAATGGCCGCTCCCCCGCGCTTGCGCCATGGCGATCGAGGCCGGAGTCGACACCATCCTGTTGAAGGCTGACGACGAATCGCGGTCGCAGTGCTTCTTTGGGATCAAGATGGCGGCAGAGTCGGGCGAATTGCCCCTCGCCCGGCTGAACGATGCCGTGCGACGCCTGCTCAACCTGAAGTACGACCAGGGGCTGTTCGCCTCCGCTGGCAGGATGGACCCAGAGAAGACTCGTTCTATCGCGAGGAGCAAGCAGGTCATCGCTTTTTCGCGCGAAGTGGCCGAGCGGGCACTCCTGGTGATGCGGGACGATCAGCACCTCCTACCGCTTGGCAAGGAGCAGCAGATCCTGGTCGTCGAACAGTGCATCCCCTACGAATTTCTCGGCAAGGATCCGTACAGCCATCCGCACATGTTCTGTGAGGCCATGACGACCCATTCCACGAATCTCATCTTGGACGACACGGCCTTTCACGCGACGGACGCGGACATCGCGGAGGCTCTGGAGCTCGCCCAACGGGCGGACCTCGTCGTCATGACGAACTACTATGCCCGTATCGAGAAGAGGGGGAACAACCAGCATCTCGTCCAGCAGCTAAAGCAGGCGGGCCACCGGGTCGTGGTCGTCACCAACTACCCCTACCTGGAGGGTCGCACCGACGAAGCCGATGCCGTGGTCTGCAACTTCAGCGGGTCGCCCGATTCGATCCGGGTTGCTGCGGACCTCCTGTTCGGAACCGTCGCGCCCACACCGACGACCAGACTTCCCATAACCATTGGGGTTTAGTTAGGTCCTCTCGACCGGGGCGGAGAAAGGCTGCCTTTGTCCAGAATGGACTACGACATCGTCTTCATCGGGCACATGTGCTTCGACGAGATCATTCCATTCGGAGGATCGCCCGTGGTAGCTCCGGGAAGCGCCGTCTTGTGTGGCGCCATGGTGGCCGCCAGGATCGGCAAGCGGGTCGCGGCCGTGGTCAAGATGCGGACGGAGGATGCCGACATCCTCCGCCCCATGCAGGAGGTGGGCGTCCGAACCCATGTGATTCCCGCTCCCTTCACCACGTATTCTCGCGTCCTGCACGAATCGGAGAACGTGGACGACCGGAAGCTGACGATCGTCAGGACGGCCGGCCTGATTTCCCTGGAGGATGTGCCTGAACTGGCATCGAGGAGCGTGCACCTCGCGGGTATCTCCAATACCGAGTTCGACATGCGCCTGATGCAGGGCCTCGGCGCGAGAGGCCACAGCCTGTCAGTCGACCTCCAGAGTTTCGTACGGCAAGTACAGCCGGTCACCGGGGAAATCAGGTTCGGTGACGTGGAGAACAAGCGCGACATCGTGAGCATCATGGACAGGGTGAAGCTCGACGTCGTGGAAGCGCGCATCCTGACGGGCACGGATGACCTCGCGGAGGCCGCTCTCGTGGTGGAATCCTGGGGCTGCCGGGAGATCATGATCACACATGCCGAGGGTGTCCTGCTGCGAGCAGACGGTCAGACCCACTACCAACGGTTCTCGAACCATAGCATCGTGGGCAGGACGGGCCGCGGAGACACGACCTTTGCCGCCTACCTCGGCTGGAGACTCGATCACGGTGTGGAAGAAAGTCTCAGGTTCGCGGCCGCTCTGGTTTCGATCAAAATGGAATCGCGCGGGCCATTTGCCGGAACGGTGAAGGACGTGCTCCAGAGAATCAGAGAGAAGCACGCCCGGTTGTCCTGAGTGAGGCGACGGCCGCGGGCTCGCCCGGTTTCCTCGATGCATGGCCCAAAGAATCCCGATAGCCCCGCTCCTTGCAGCGCTTGTGTAGTCCTAGATCTTCTGCTTCACCGACCAGATCTCGCTGGTATCGAGCGCAGTCCAGGGTGGCAGCTTCTTTTCCAACTGCAAAATCTCCGGCGCGGTCGAAGGACCTCGGACGTCGATGAGTTCGACGTCCACCGGAGACGAACGCGCAAGCTCCAGCGTGAGTTCTTCTTCCTTCGCTGAAGCTCGACGGAAGGGGGGATTTTCTTCATGAAGCGGCACTAGCGAATTTCCGCATCCAGCTTGCTCGGCTGGGGCTCGGCGACCCGGTTTCAGTCTGTTGCTGACAGGCTGTCCGCGGCTTCCGCGTCCGGTGAGACATCCCCGGCCACCGACGCGCCATCGTCCACCACCGGTGCGTCGACGCCGGTGGCTGCGTCCGCTGCCTCAGCAGGAGCATCGTCGGCGGCATCCACATCCACCGCCGCAACAGAGCCGTCGGAGCCTGCGTCCACTGCCGCAACCGGACCGTCGCTGGCAGCGTCCGCCGCCGAACCCGTGCTGCCACCGGCTGCGTCCTGGCCGGTGCTGCCTGCTGAGCCTGTGGATATCGGGCTGCAGATGCCATTATGGGGCGAGTCGGTCGGAAAGCGGCAGACCAGGTCGCTGGAACAGTCCGAGTCAATTTCGCAACGATCGCCTTCCCCCTGGCTGCATCCGCCGCAAAGCACGAGGGTGCCCGCCAGAGCAAAGGCCAGACTTATCGCTCGAGATCTCGACTGCATGGTTTCGTGGGTTAGCACGCCCGCCTCGGTTTGTGAAGGCCGGAAGCGTCCGCCCCATGCTAGCCTGCGTCCATGGGACGTCGTCCGATTCTGATCGTGGCAGTGTGCGCCTTGGCCTACGTCGGGGCGTTTAGCCTGCACGCCGCAGAGAAGGTGCCCCACAAGCTCTCCTCGCTTGAGCGCGAGGCGCGCGCGTTTCTCGAAACCATGACCGGCCTCCTGCAGCCGCTCAACACGGTGGCCAACCAGACGGCATGGATCGCCGCCACCGACGTCAGCCCCGAGCATACCGCAGCGCGCGCCGCCGCTGAAAAGGCGGCGGCAGCGGTAAGCGGCTCCAAGCTGGTCATCGAGCGGACTAGCGCCTACCTAGCCAAGCCGAGCGAGCTGTCTGATCTCACTTCGCGCCAGCTCCGCAAGCTGCAACTGGCCGCAGCCGAGAACCCCGGCACCATCCCTGAGGTGGTCAGCCAGCGCATCGAGGCCGAGGCCCGTCAGTCGGCTGTACTCGACAGCTACAGTTTCTGCCTGCAACCGCTGGCGGGGGGAAAGTGCGGCCGCCCCACCTCGGCCAACGAGATCGACCAGATTCTTCGCCATTCGCGCGTGCTGGCCGAGCGGGAGCGGGCCTGGATTGCATCCAAGGAGATCGGCCGCCCGCTCAAGCCCGGTCTGGTGGAGTTGCAGGCCTTGCGCAACCAGATCGCGCGCGCCATGGGCTACTCGTCGTTCTTCGCCCTGCAGGTGGCCGACTACGGCATGACCGTCGACGAGATGATGGCGCTCATGAACGCCACCCTGGAGGCGGCAAGGCCGCTCTACGACGGGCTGCACTGCTTTGCCAAACACGTTCTGGCTGACCGCTTCAGAAGGCCCGTGCCCAAGCTGATTCCCGCGCCCTGGCTGGGCAACCGCTGGGCGCAGGAGTGGCCCGACCTGGTCCAGGGCACCAGCCTGGATCCCCTGTTCAAGGGCAAATCGCCTGAGTTCATCGTGCGCACCGCCGAGGACTTCTACGTGTCGCTCGGATTCCCGCGCCTACCTGAGGTGTTTTGGAAGAAGTCAGACCTCTTCCCGGTGCCGGCCAATTCGCCACGCAAGAAGAACGCCCACGCCACCGCCTGGCACATCGACGGCGAGACCGACGTGCGCTCGCTCATGAGTGTGGAGCCGGACGCGCAATGGTTCGGCACCGCCCACCACGAGCTGGGCCACATCTTCTACTACCTCTCCTACGCCACGCCCGAGGTGCCCTACCTGCTGCGCGCCGGGGCCAACCGCGCCTTTCACGAAGCAGTGGGCGAGCTGGCGCGACTGGCGAGTGAGCAAATCCCCTATTTGCGCAAGCTCGGCCTCCTCCGCCCCGGGCAAGAGCCCAACGCCTCGGCAGCACTCTTGCAGTCGGCGCTGGAGTCGATGGTGTTCCTGCCCTTTGCCGCCGGCACCATGACCCACTTCGAGCACGATCTCTATGAGCGCGACTTGCCGGTTGCCGAGTGGCAAGACCGCTGGTGGCAATACGTGGCCGCGTATCAAGGGGTGGTGCCGCCGGGCAAGCGCGCCCCTGATCTGTGCGACGCCTGCACCAAGACCCACATCAATGACGATCCCGCCCAGTACTACGACTACGCCATGGCAACCCTGATCAAGTTCCAGCTCCACGATCACATCTGCCGCAAGATCGTGAAACAGGAACCACGAACCTGCGACTACTCGGGCAGCGAGGAGGCTGGCCGCTTCCTGCGCGACATCCTCAAGCTGGGCGCCACGCGCGACTGGCGCAAGGTCATGCGCGAGGCCACTGGCGAGGACATCGGCCCGCGCGCCATGCTCGATTTCTATCAGCCTGTGCTCGAGGATCTGGCCAAGCGTAACCAGGGGCTGGATTGTTCGCGCTAGCTCGGGTCTAAAGTAAAGTGGACGTTGGCACGATCACTGATCAGCCCAACGACGCTGCCGTTGGCTAGGGGACCGGTAATCGCCAAGTCAAAGGAGGCCGTTGTCCCGCTATTCGGGTCATAGGCACAGGCCGTGGTCGTGCACAGACAGACGTGATATTCGGTGCAGAGACTCCACTTTCCGCAGTCCACAAGTGTGTTTTGCCCATTGGCGGGATTCAGCAGAGCGCACTGCGGATTAGTGCCACCGCCCGCTATGAGGCCTCCCCAGGTTGGAGGAAGGCACAGTCCGCTGTCGTCGCGTGGCGTCTGCAGCGCGCACCATCCGGACCACAACTGGAGGTTGTTGATGGCAAACCGAAGCCGTTGGGGCTGGAACGTGCCACTGGTCATTGAGTAGGCAAACCCCTCGGCCCAATAGCTGCTAGGAATGGGCATGAAGCCGCTCACTACAGGTGGGTACGCGACATTCGGGTCGGTAGCAGGTGGCGGCGGGGGGCCATTGCCCAGAAAGACCGTGACCATGACCTGACCGGAGGAATCGACGGTCGAGGTGAACCTGATCACGTCTGAGCCAGACGGAAACTGGTAGTTTTCGATATATCCGGTCCACGAGGTTGGACCTTGGCCGAGCGGTTCGACAGGGCCTGGGCCGCCGTCGGCGCCCACAGGGATCGGGCTGCAGAACTGTCCTGGCACGGGGCACTGCCAGCCTGGTTCAATGGCGCAGCCTGTACAGCCGTCACCGCTGACCGTGTTGCCGTCATCGCAGTACTCGCCAGTGTCTATCAATCCATTCCCGCAGTTGTTGATGTTGGGAAGGCTTGCCATGTCACCACCGGCCCCACCGGCAGGAACG
>PMKP01000301.1:10171-14580 GCA_003157775.1 Myxococcales bacterium
GCATCCCCCACTGCCGCCGGCAACTTGCAGCATGCCGCCGCTGCCGACTGCACCTCCGACACCCCCCTCGACGGAAAAACCGCCCGCAGCCGCACCCGAGATGGAAACCCCAGCATCTGAACCGAGCGCCCCAATCCCGTGACTACGATCGCATCCAGCGAGCACGGCCAGCGCTGCAAGGAACAATTTCTTTCTCATGACCTTGTCTCCTCTCGGACCCTCTCGTGTGGCGAACGCGACAAAACCTTTCACTTGCCGATCAGGGTGCGAGCGTGATCCGCGAATCGTCCTGTCGGAAATCGGGCGAGATACTGTTCGAGGTCACTGCGCGCCCCTGGCCCGTCGCCCATCTGCGCACGGCAGGTCGCGCGCCCATACAGGGCTCGTTCGGTGACCAGATCAGGTGGCATCTCAGCGGCAAGCAGCGAGTTGAAATCGTTCAACGCCGCTCCACACCTTCCCTTTTCAGCACGCAATTCAGCGCGCGCCACCAACATCTCGCGCCCTACGCTCGCCCTGGTCAGCGCCAGTCCGTCGAGCAGTCGCAAGGCCTGATCGTGTTGACCGAGGCGCAGCAGGGCCTCGATCCGTGTCACCTTTGCCTCAGGCTCAAGCGCGCCCTTGGCCTCGAATCGCGCACGGTGCTCATCCAGCATGGCCAGGGCTTGTCCGGGATCGTGTTCCTGCCGGAGCTTGTGGATGGCTCCGGCGAGCAATCGCGATTCTTGCGCCAGCGCAGATGGATTGGGCGGCAGCGCTAGGGGAGGTTCAAGCGACGCCTTTGCCTCCAGCGATTCCTGCGTGGCCCCCCGAAAGGCCAGGCGGGGCGCGGGGGTCTCCTCGACGCGCGCGATCGGCGAAGGCTCCGGCAAGAGAACCGGAGCAGGAGGTGGAGCGACGACCGCATGGGTGCGCCGTACCGGCCCGCTGGGCGGCATCGAAACCGGGGCGTCGGGCAGAGCCGGGCCAACGGAAGCCGCGCGCAGAAAGTGCATAACGGCCGCAGACACAACGCCGCCGAATAGCAAGAGGCCGACTGCGATCGCTACCTGCCACGCCCATCTTCTGGACAGATGCCGTTCCCGGGTGCGCAGTCGCGCGGCAACCTCAGCCAAATTCTTCGTCCCAAATGGCTGCACAGCCGCCGCCGATCGCAACAAAGCCCCTGCCAAAGCCTCATCGCCGTCGCCGGGAGGCTGCGCGGTCCAGCGGTGGCGTATGGGCGCCCGCTCATTGGCGTCAGTCTGCTTGCTTCGCGCCGTCGGTTCTTTCATGTGCTTCTCCCCGAATCGCGCTTCATTTCGGCGATGAACCGGGCTCGCGCCCGATGCAGATGCACCCAAACCGTGGCGGGGTTGAGTCCAGTCAAGGTAGCGATCTCTTCGCCTGACAACTCCTCGAGTTCGAAAAGAATGAGCACATTCCGGTACTTGGCAGGCAGTCGGTCAAGGATGCGGTACACCGTCGCGCCAGACTGACGTCGCTCGACCTCGTCGAGAGGGGTCAGATGCGGTGGTGCCGTCGTCCGCTCGATCTCGAGGTGCCTGGCGCGTGAGAACCAACGTCGGAACCGGTCTTTGCGGCGGCTTTCCTGCGCCACGCGTTCCGTGATCCGGTAGAGCCAAGTAGTCACTTTGGCATCGCCGCGAAACTCCGGCAGCCGACGCCGGACAACCAGGAAGATCTCGTGCACGAGATCGTCGACATCAACCAGGGGCCCTGCGAGTTTTGCCGCCCAGCGGGCCACGGCGGGCGCATGGGTGCGATAGAGCGTTTCCAGGTCCGGGACGCCGGAAGGGCTCTCGATGAAGGGAGTCGCGTCAGAGCGGACCAGCGTCATGTTCACCTAGTCCTGTGTTCCAACCCGTCCCATACCTTTCACGGAAAACGACCCAAGCTGAGTCCAAAAGCGACCTGGATCTCCAAATGCGGAAGCTGGCCCCGGTCGCCGAGACCGCCGATTTCGACGTAGTCGTGTCCAGGATAGGCGAGTAGGTCCAGGCCAATCCACCCCGCCGCGTTGTTCCAGGCCCACCTGCCGCGCAGCCCAGCTCCAACGCCAAGCTGTGCACTGGTGTCTGAGGTGGTCGACGGCAAGCCGACCCCTTCGACGTGCAGAAGCGCGATCACTCCGCCCGCGTGAAGATCCAACGTCGTCGCGCCTCGGCCCAGACGGTAGCGTGGGGCCACTGCTAGCGCCACGCGTGTCCAGTGGGCAGCGCCTGCCAACGATCCGACAGATTGGGAATGGGTAGAACTGGCCGAGAGCGCGACCGCAACGCCAAACTGTCCATGCGCTGGGGACAGCGACCCTGCGATCGTGGCGCCGGGAACAACTTCGCCGCCTGCGATCGAGGCGAGCAGGCCGAGGTCGACATCGAAGCGCAGGTGTGGAACGGGCGCTGGCTTCATCTCCTTCACCTCGCAAGGCGCCGGTGCGGGACAAGGGGATACTGGCGGCAACCTCACCGATGTCGCGACGTTGGGATTGAACTCCGCCTCCCAAGTGGAAAGGACGACGGCCACGGCCTCCGCCAGGTCGGCACAAGAGCCGGTCCGATTCAAAGTCCGTTCCGCCAGAAGACGGCCATCCGGTCCAAGCAGCTCGACGTGAACCGTCCCATCGGCACCGGACAGGTACGCCCGATGCCGATCTGAACCTGGGTGCCCCGTGGTGGAGCCGGAGAGCTGGGCCAAGCGGTCGCGTACCTCTGCGGGCGTGGGGCAGGTGCTGTTACCCCCTAGATCCAAGAGTGGATGAGCGAGCCAAAGGGCTAGCACGGCTGCAATCACGTCGTCCTTGCCGTACTAGAAACTAACGCTGTCGAATCTCACCAACTCGGCAAAGGCGGCGCAGCGGGAACGGATGGCGGACTCCTCCAGCGATCGGAAGCGATCCAGGCTGAAGTCTTCCACGCAGAACGAAGCCAAAACCGAACCCACCACGAGCGCGGTGCGAATCCCGGCCGGCGAGGTGTCGCCATTGCGGGCCAGCCAGCCCATGCAGCCACCGGCAAAGGAATCGCCGGCGCCGGTGGGATCCACCACGCTCTCCAGCGGAAACGCCGGCGCAGCGAACACGCCATCCTGGCAGAAAAATAGCGCCCCGGCGTCGCCGCGCTTGATGACCACAGCACTCGGGCCCATGCCGCGAATCACGCTGGCCGCTGCGGGTAGGTTGTCTTTGCCGGAAAGCTGACGAGCTTCTTCGTCGTTGAGCAACACCATGTCCACCCGTTCAAGCACCCGCAAGAGATCGGATCGCTTGCCACTGATCCAGAAGTTCATGGTGTCGCAGGCCACGAAGCGCGGGCGGCGCACCTGGCCCAAGACCTCAAGCTGCAGGACGGGATCGATGTTGGCCAGAAAAACGAATGGGCTGTCGGCATAGGCCGGTGGCAACTTGGGCCGGAAGGTCTCGAAGACGTTGAGTTGGGTATCCAGGGTGGCGCGATTGTTGAAGTCCGCCGCGTAACGGCCGGCCCAGCGAAAGGTGCGGCCGGCGACGCGTTCCAGGCCAGCCAAATCGATCTTCCGGCTGCGCAGCAGGGCCTCGTGGGCCGAGGGAAAATCGCTCCCCACCACGCCAACCAGGCGCACGGGCGCGAAGAACGAAGCGGCGAACGAAGCGTAACACGCGGCGCCGCCCAGCACCTCATCGCGGCGGCTGCTCTGAGTTTCGATAGTGTCGAGCGCCAGCGATCCCACGACCAGTAGCGGCGAGCCCGCGGGCTCGGCCGGCTGGGCGACAGTGCGGCTTGGATCTGGTTTCACGGCGATACCTCCTTGCGCGAAGTGTCCTCTTGCTACCATGAAAGACACCATGGCCGAAAACCCTCCTCCGCACTCGGTGGAAGCTCTGGTGGTTGCCGGCGACTACGCCGGCTTTGGCCCCGCTTGGGCTTGGCCCTCTGCCGAGCGGGGGAGCGTCCCGGACATGCCCGACCGAATCATTGCCACGACCGCTCTCCACCTCCATCTCCCGCTCGTGACGAGGGACAGGAAGATTCGCGCGGCCGCTCTTGAAACGATCTGGTGACCGCAGCAGGCGCCTCCCGCAGGCAGCCCACATCGATCACTGCGGTTTGCCGGAGGCCTGGCTGCGGATACCGGCGAGGATGGGTTCGATCTGCTGTGCCAAGGCGGCCAGGCCGTGGGACTGCGCGATTTCGAGGGCCTNNCTCTTCCTTGTGCAAGGCCATGGCTTGGTCGAGCTGGCCGCGGTCGGAGAGGATGTTCGCCTGGTTGCCCAGAGTTGCCTGGAGGCCGGCGAGGTTGCCGATTTGCCGGCAAATGCGCTCCGCTTCCTCGTACAAGGCCATGGCCTGGTCGAGCTGGCCACAGTCGGAGAAAATGACCGCCTGGTTGCCCAGACTTATCTGGAAGCTGTCGAGGTTGCCGAGCTGCCG
>PMKP01000232.1 GCA_003157775.1 Myxococcales bacterium
ATCCGGAGTGCTTGTGTCAAACGGAACGGTCTCGGCAGGGGGGACAGCAACTGCCTCGATCGCGATCGAATCCTCGGGCAAGTACGCTTATGCGACCAGCGGCGACTCCGGATGGGGCAATTTCTCCATCGCGCAGTACACGATCGACCAGACGACGGGAGCGCTCGCTCTCATGAACAATCCATCGGTCCTGGCGGGATATGGACCCAGCCAAATCGTCACTGTTGGGAAATAGCTTCTTGGATGGTGCTGCGGAACGCAGCCGGTACAGCACAGGGCTCGAGACTGGCAACACATACGCCATCGCCAACGTGAGCGGCACAGGCACGAATCTGTCCATCAGCGTGGTCAATGCGTCTGGTCTGGCCCGCATCCAGGCGGCGTGGAGCCCGTAGAGCCTCGGCATCATTCCGCGTCTGCTCAACGGACTGGCGTCAAGCTCAAGGTTGAGCTATCCACGGATCATGATCGGACTCCTTGCCCCGGTCAGAACCCGCCTGCTTTCCTTGCGACGGCGAGAAGGCCGACCGTGGGGTCGTTCACCACGACCTTGCCGAAAATCGTCAGGTCAGCGGCGTCTCCGGTGTAGGCCTTGGTGAGGTTGTAGAACATGCAGAACCAGTTGTCGTCCGCCATGGAATTCGGGAGGTCGTTGTCATCGGCCGCCCACGCGAGCGCACCTATTCCGCGGGCGAGGGCGCTGGCCATGAGATCAGCGGGCGCCAGGTCGGTCGGTGACGGCCCAATGTTGCGGCCAGGTCCGAACTCGCCGATGACGAACGCAAGCCCCGTTGCCTTGAGCCGATCGAGGTTGGTGTTCAGGGTTGTGACGTCGGGAGTGTCCCCGTAAACGTGAAGCGAGAAGACGATGTTGTGCAATGGATCTGCCACGAGCACGTCAGCACCGTACTTGGCGATATCGTCGACGTCCTGCCCGCATCCGCCGCTGTCAATCATTAGAAGCCCGCCATAGCCGGCCGCGCGCATACGCCCGACGGCGGTGATGTATTGGTCACGCCAGACGGTCGAGTTCGACGGGCCAGCCTCGTTCGAGATGTTGATCATCGAGGCACGTTCGTATTTCTTCCACGCGGCGGCCTCGGCCACCCAGGCATCCACGTCCGTAGCAAGCGTGGTCGCAAAGGTATTGCCCTCCATGCACGTAGCGTCCCAGCGCCCAGGGATCACAACGATGTGCGCGGCATAGAAACGATCAAAGAGACTTGTCGTGGTCGCGTTTGGCAAACGGAAGTATAGATTCACGCGCACGGCGTTCATTCCGGTAATCTCGAGCCCGGTGTTTTCCTGGTCGACGTGGGCCTTGTTCACGCCCCAAGGCAGAAACGCCGCGCCGGTTGGGTCGAAGATCTCTCCGTTGGCGACGAACATCGTGCCTCCCAGCGTGGCGTCGAAGGTGGAAGGCGGGGTGTCATCGGCCGGCCCGTCGATTGCGACGTCACCGCGGACATCTGAGTGGGCATCCAGCGCGTTGCCTGAGCCGTCTTGCAGCACATCGGCGTGGACGTCCACCCCTGCATCCATAGCTACGCCGCCAGTCGCGGTGGTTCGCCCGCCACTAGCGGTCGTCGTGCCGCCAGTCGCAGTGGTTCGCCCGCCAGTTGCGGTCGTCGTGCCGCCAGTTGCGGTGGTTTTCCCACCACTAGCGGTCGTCGTGCCGCCCGATCCCGCCGTCGGCGTACCACCGGTCGAAGCAGTCGTGGTGGTAGTCGTTCCCCCTGTTGCGGGGGTTCCCGAACTCGTGCTGCCGCCGGTTTCCACGGTCCCGCCGGTAGTGTTGCCGCCCATGCCGCCCGATCCACCAGTCGTCGTGCCGCCCCCGGAAGAACTGCAAGCGGCGATCACGAAGCCCGCAGCTAGGATGGCCGGAAGACTCCCCTTCATGCCTGAGGCTGGCTCGACGTATCTCCTCGCGTGCATCGGTTCCTCCATGGATGGCGGTAGATAGGTTCCCGCTTCAGGGTACACCAATCGACAGCGCCAGGTAGTCTTGGGGCGCAACGAAGCCGCCGATCTCTCGCGCCAACAGATCTGCGAACGTGATCGGGGTGGCATCTTCCCAGAAGGGCCCATGATTTGGATTGCGCCAGCCGACTGCGGTCTTGTAGAAGAAGGCTCAAGTCAGGGGGCACGGTTGCGGGAGGACTGCTGCTGGGAATATTTCTTGGGTCGATTCCAGCTCTCATCGGCGAAAGTTTGGCCAGAGGGATCGAGTACACGCCGCGCGGGCAGAATGCGAGCCCCGGTTTTTCTCTTCGCCCGTGGCTCGCACCGATCCTGACCACAGCCGGCCCGGACGCGCGAGGCGGGCGCGGTCTTGCCGCTGGACTATCAGGGACCTTGTAACCGCGTCATCTGCGTCCGCAGGACGCGGCAGCCTCGGCGCGAACCGGTCACAGCCAAGTGTGCAGAGAAGGGGGCTGGATCCGTCAATCAACAGTCGGGGCGTTCAGCAGAGGCGCCACGCCTGCCGCAGGTCTGGCCGCGCGGCGCTCGAGCCGAGCCAGCCAGACCGCGACCGGCAAGACCACTGACAATACCCCGGCGCATACAAGATAGGGGGTTGAAGCCCCGCCGGCCGCAAGTGTGGTGCCAACGATGGGGCCTAGCACACCACCGGCGTCGCCGCAGGACTGCAGTGCCCCGGCCGCCCGGCCGCGCCGTTCGGGAGCGACAAGTGCGGCCACCAGCGCCAGAAGCGAGGGACCGAGCGCGCCCATTCCCAGGCCGACCAGTGCGATCCCGGCCGAGAGTACGGCAAGCGAATGCCCGAGGCCGACTGCCACAAGGCCGGGAATGGTGACGGCGATGCCAAACGCTGCGATGCCGGCGTGAATGCGCCGCCGATCACCCAGCCGACCAGAGAAGAGCATGGTCGCCGTGGAAATGAGGACCATCCAGAACATGGCGATGCCAGCCGTCCCTTGAGCACCGAGGCCATTGAGGTGCAACCCGCGCCCGCTCACCACTAGCACGATGGTTGTCAGCACCACACCCTGAGCGGAGAAGAACATGGCGAAGTTGAGCAGGCCAACAGCGAGCAGGCGCCGGTCGGAAAGCATCTTCCACACCGCGGTTTCGCGCGACCGCTCTTTGGATGGCGCGTGCAAGTCGGGCACAGTCAGGAACGCAAGCACCGCGCCCAGCCCCACTACGGCCATCGCTGCTTCAAAGAGCAACCGCTCGCCGGCGAGCGCCGCGAGCAATCCCCCGGCGGCCAACCCAACCGGCATGCCCGCGGACATCGAGGCGCGCACCGTGCCTGCGGCAAGTCCGCCATGGACAGGACCCCCGGCATGAAGCGCCAGGGTTTGGGCACCGACAAACACGCACGCCGAGGCGGGCCCATGAAGTAACCGCGCAAGCAGAAAGAAGAGGCCCGGGTTGCCGCCCACGACGCCGACCAAGTAGAGCGCCATCACGACCACCTGGGAGGCCAGGCCCAGGATGACCATGCGGCGTCCGCCCCAACGGTCGGTGAGGACCCCAACTATCGGCGCACTGACGATGCGGCCCGCGCGATTCGCGGCGAGGATGGTGCCGATGAACCACATCGGCAGCCCCACGCGCACTCCCAACAGCGGAATGACCGGAAAGGCGATGCCACCCGCTACCCCGGCCAAGAGCACGCCGGGCGCGATCGAGTATGCCAATCGGCGAGCGCGCAGCTTGCCAGAGACATCGTCAGGCAAGGGTCCTCCGGAAGAACTCGAGCATGCGGACGATGGCTTCCCGTGCCGCATCCACACCGCAAGGTGGGAGCCTGTGGTTGTGGAAGGAGTGCATGGCCCCGTCGGAGACATTCTGGCACACATGAGATGTCGGTGCCGGTGAGGCCCTGGGACCACTCCACCATCTTGTCACCTAGACCCGCCATCTGGCATCTACCACAACAAGCAGGGAGGCAGAGAAGATGACGATCATTGCAGCGACCATCGCGGCCGGGTTCGTGGTAGCGACGACATCCCTGGCATCGGGAGGAACTGTCGCGGTGAAGAGCAAGGCCGTGGAGTACAAAATGGGCAACGAGACCTTCGAGGGGTTGTTCGTTTATCCCCAGACCAGCAAGGGCAAGGCTCCCGGGGTCCTGATGGTGCACAACTGGCTCGGGCTTTCCGATGAAACCAAGAAGCAGGCGGAGCGCGTGGCCAAGCTGGGCGTTGCTGTGTTTGCGGTCGACGTTTACGGCAAGGGTGTTCGCGCCAAAGAGGCGAAAGAGGCCATGGCGCTGGCGGGCAAGTATAAGAGTGACCGCAAGCTCTTCCGCGAGCGCCTGCAGCGGGGACTGGAAGTCTTGCGCGAACAAAAGGGTGTCGAGGGCAGCGAGGTCGTTGCCCTCGGCTACTGCTTCGGGGGCACGGGCGTGATCGAACTCGCGCGTGCGGGCGCTGACGTGAAAGCGGTTGTCAGCTTCCACGGCGGACTCGACAGTCCCAATCCTTCCGACGGCAAAAACATCAGAGCGAGAGTGGTTGTCCTGCAAGGCGCGGATGACCCCTATGTCAAGGCATCGGACATCCTCGCGTTTCAGAACGAGATGCGTTCGCACGGCGTGGACTGGCAGATGACGGTCTATGGCGGTGCCGTTCACAGCTTCACCGATGTCAGCGCCGGATCGGATGCGAAGACCGGCGCGGCCTACAACGAAAAGGCCGACGCGCGCTCGTTCCAAGCCTTCACGGATCTCTTGAACGAACTCTTCCCCAAGCGATGAGGGAGTGCGCCCCGATTGGAAGCAAGGCACGATTGAGGCCATTGACAAACACAGGCTAGGTTTTTCCCTGCCTTCGGGGTATTAGAGACTAGCCATGACTGACGAGATCAAAGGTCCCAATGACGCAATGAGGGGCGCGCCAAGCGGGCGAGCATCCGCGCCGGTTTCGAGCGTTGCCGGTCCAGTGGCCGGAGCCGCCAGTCCCAAGCTGGCTGTTGCACAAGCCGGCAGCGGCGCACCCCGCGGATTCTGGCGACGGTTGCGCCAGTTCTTCTGGATGGATGAGCGGATGGCCGCCTCGGTGATGCGAAGCTACGCACCTGGGCACCCCGGCTGGGAAGAGTATCAGCTCGGATCCGCTGCCCAGACCAACGCCAGCCAACTCGGTGAGTCCGAGGAGGGTGGGGGATCTGCAGTCCTGCTCGATCGCGCCGCCGTCACGTTGATGGTCCGGGCACATCTGGCTCGGGCCGGCGGTGAATTGGGGCCCACGCCTACGGGTGACAAGTACCTGGCTCGCATTGCCGAGCTGCCTATCGGAGGACCTCTGCTCGCCGCCATGTCGGAGGAGGAACGAGGGTTGGTCACGTCCGCCCTGGGCAGCCAGGGGGAGTTCTTTTTCGCGAAGCTTATCCCGGCCAAGCGAAAGCTCGTCGCGCAGGCCATGGCTGCTCTGGCCAGGGGACTGCGCGATCCACTCGATCGTGACGTAACCCTGGTGGGCGCGGTGCTGCTCGTGCGCTGGATCAGGATTGCCGTGGCCCTGGTGGTTGTGGTCGTGGGTTTGGCGCTCGCGATCGACAAGGCCACTACTCGCCCGAATCTCGCCCTGCACCGGCCGGTCACCGTGGTGACTCCGCACCGGGAATACGGTCGCGATCCCAGCTTGCTGGTGGACGGCGACCTGACCAACCTCGGCTTCCACACCATCGAAGCCCCAAATCAGAACGTGACTATCGATCTCGTTAAACTGCAACGCATCTCCCGCGTGGTCGTCTACAACCGCGCCGACTGTTGCCAGGATCGGGCGGTGCCGCTGAAGATCGAGGTCAGCCAGGACAACCAGCACTTCCGTCAGGTGGCCGAACGGAAAGAGCATTTCGAGAAGTGGAAAGCCAACTTCCCGACCACCTACGCACGTTACGTGCGCTTGACCGATCTGAACTCGGCAGCTTTCCACCTCTCCGAGGTCGAGGTCTACTGAACCACGCTCGGCTGGTCCAGGCTACAATACATGCGTGACCGCTGAGGTTCCGGCTGAAGCTGCCGTGCGCGTGTCGCCCAGTCGCGCACAGGCGGAGGCGTGGGATTTCGTCCTGGAGGCCGTGGGCATTGCCCACCGGGTGGGACTGACCGAGGAGGGCTGGGCCGTGCTGGTGCCCCCACCGCTGGTGGCCACGGCGCTGGCCGCGCTCGATGCCCACGACCGGGAAGCCAGCGAGGAGCCGGTGCGTGAGCCGCAGCCACCCGACCATGGGCCGTCGTTCGTCGGGCTGGCCGCGGCAGTGACCATCGCGGCCTTCTTCTGGGTGTCAGGACCGCGCAATGGTGCCGATGCCGGTGGTTGGTTTCGCGTGGGCAGCGGTGTCGCGGGTCCCATCGTGCACGGACAGTGGTGGCGGGCGGTGACCGCGCTCACCCTGCATTCGGATTTCATCCACGTCACGGGAAACGCGGTGGCGTTTCTCGTGTTCCTCTCGGCGCTGGGGCGCTGGCTGGGCGGAGGCCTGGCCCTGTTTGCGACTCTGTTGGCGGGTGTGGCCGGCAACCTCCTCACCGCGTATGTCTATGGAAGCCCCCACGACGTGGTGGGTGCGTCCACCGCGACCTTTGCGGCGTTGGGACTTCTGGGCGGCCTGCAATTCGTGCGGCGCTACACCGCGCGCACGGTGGGTCGTCTCAAGCGTGCTTTTCTCGGCATCGCGGCCAGCCTAGGCCTCTTCGCCATGCTGGGCGTGGGCGAGCGGACCGACATGCTCGCCCACGCCACGGGCCTAGGCTTCGGCCTGGGCTTCGGTCTGCTCTGGGGACACCTGGTGCGCCGCCCGGTGAAACAGCCGGCACAGGCCATCTGTCTGGTCGCGACCGTGGTCGTGGTGGCAGGTGCGTGGCTGCTGGCCTTCAGGCATTGACGCCCACGGAAGCGTGCTGCCAGGTCGCCTGGCCCGTGGTATGTCCGCGGGACTATGAGCAAGCGAAAGTCGTTGTCACATTCGGACCTGCGCGGCCGCAGCGCCGGCTTGCGGCGCGAGTTCGAGGAGAAACTGGCCGATCTTGTCGAAATCCCGTCGGTCAGCATGGATCCCACGTGCCGGGCCGAGGTGGACCGGGTCGCACATCACGGCTGCGCACTTCTGCGCGAGCTGGGCGCCCAGGCCGAATGCATCGAGACCGCGGGGCTGCCCTTGGTCCTCGGCCGCCTGATCCAAGACCCGAAATATCCGACGGTGACCATCTACAATCACCTTGACGTGCAGCCCGCGGAAGCCGACGAGTGGCGGACCCCGCCCTTCAAGCTAGTCCGCGATGGTGACCGGTGGCGCGGCCGCGGCACCACCGACGATAAAGGGCCCGCCTTGGCCGCGCTCTTCGGGGCGCGGCTGGCCTTGCAGGATGGTGTGCGCCTCAACTTCCAGTTCCTTTGGGAAACCGAGGAAGAGATAGGCAGCCCTAGTTTTCAAACGGCCCTCCGCAAACTGGCCAAGGGCGACAAGCAACGGGCCCCGCTGCGCACCGATTCCATTGTGGTCTCCGACACGCTGTGGCCGCAGGCCGGCCGGCCGGCGATCCCCTACGGTCTGCGCGGCCTCGTGGGTTTCTGCGTGCGCCTGCAAACTGGCGATAAGGACGTGCATTCGGGCACCACCGGCGGCGCGGCCCGCAACCCTCTCGGCGAGTTGTGCACGCTCATCAACGCTTGCTACGACGCCCGCACCGGGCGGGTGAAGATTCCTGGTTTCTACCACGGGGTTCGTCACCTCGGTGCAGCCGAGCGCCGTGGTCTGTCTAGGGCCGGCTTCTCCCGTCGGCGCTTTCAGCGTGCGCACGGCCTTTCCAGCGTGCGCTTTCCCGACGACGCTCGCCTGCGCGAGGCCATCATGACCGCGCCCACCTTCGAGGTACATGGCCTGACCGGCGGGTACAGCGGGGCGGGCATCAAGACCATCGTGCCCCACCGGGCCGAGGCCAAGCTGTCCTGCCGGCTGGTGTCTGACCAGAGGCCCGAGCGCGTGTTTCGCCTGATCCAGGGTTTCGTGCGGCAACACTGCCACGACGCCGAGGTCATTCACGAATCGTCACTGTCGCCCTACCTCGTCGATCCGTCGGGTCCACACCTGGAAGCCGCCCAGCAGGCCATGTTCGGGGCCTTCGGCAAGCGGCCCGCGCTCACCCGCGAGGGTGGTTCCATCGGCGCGGTGGTGACCATGGATCGCGTCCTGCGCGCGCCGGTGGTGTTGCTCGGATTGTCCTTGCCCGAGCACGGCTACCACGCCGTGGGCGAGAACTTCGACTGGGGCCAGGCCGGCCGGGGCATGGAGATGTTCTGCCGTTACTTTTCGAGACTGGCCGATCTTCCTCGACGTTCCTGACCCACACTCAGATCAGATCGCGTGGGGAGCCCGCCGGNNTCGCCGGCGGCGTACCATCGCGGGCGGGCATGGGAACCAGGGTTCCCATCTAGATCGTCGGATTCCCCACTTGCATCAGCCACGACAGGCGCGAGATCAGCATCGGATCGCCCGCGATCTTCAACTTGCCGCTCAAGAAAGCCTGCACCGCCGCCTGTGCCCCACCGTCGATCATGCTGCGGAAGTCTTCATCTGTGGCTTCAATCGTGCACTGAGGCTTGCCAATGCATCCAGGTTGGCAGACGGGTGGCGCGCTGATGAGGTCGGCGGTCCAGGTCCCGCCGTCAGTACCCGTGATTGCAAATAAGAAGGTCGCGGCCACTTCCTTGGCCTTTTCAGGGTGCTGGCGCAGGGCATCCGGGATGCGTCGGTCGAAGAAGTCTTTCACTGAACTTGGCACGAAACCTCAGGGGCTGGCTGGGCAGCAGCGGCTTTCAATCTCACGGTTTGGACGCAGCCTTGTTCGCGTAGCGTTTCGCCACCCGGTCGGCATAGCCGTCGACCTGCTTGAGCGGCGCTCGCGTGATGGCGAGCACCCCGTCGCGGATGTCCTCTGTGATGGTGGTACCGGCGGCCACCACGGCGCGTTTGCCTACCCGCACCGGCGCCACTAGTTGCGTGTCCGAGCCGATGAAAGCGCCGTCTTCGATGATGGTCTGGCGCTTCTCGTAGCCGTTGTAGTTGCAGGTGATGGTGCCGGCGCCCACGTTGACCCCTTCGCCGATGATGGTGTCGCCCAGGTAGGTCAGGTGGTTTGCCTTGCTGCCGCGGCCCAGGCGGGCCTTCTTGGTTTCCACGAAGTTGCCCACATGCACCTCGGGCCCCAGCTCGGTGCCTGGCCGCAGATGGGCAAAGGGTCCTACCTTGGCGCCTGGTCCGATGCAGGACTGGGTGGCCACTGTGTAGGGCTGCAGGGTGGCGCCCGCGCCCACTTCAGTGTCGGTGAGGATGCAGCCATCGTCGATGCGAGCGCCGGCGCCAATCCGGGTGCGGCCGCGCAGCACCACGTTGCGGCCGATCTCTGCATCCTGGTCAATGGTAACACTGGCTTCGACCACCACCGCTTCGGGATCGCGGAAGGTGGCGTGCTTGCCGAAGTCGCCGACTATGCGCCGGCACAGGATCTTTTCGACCGAGACGAGCTGCTGCCGATCGTTGACCCCGGCCATCTCTTCGGCGCTCACGTTGACCGAAGAGACGCCGATACTGGACGCGGCCTTTGCGACGATGTCGGTCAGGTACAGTTCGCCCTGGGCGTTGCGGGGCGAGAGCCGCGCCGTGGCCTGACGAAGAAAGGCTGCTGGCGCGGCGTAGATGCCGGCGTTGACCTCGCTGATCCCGCGCTGCTCTTCGCTGGCATCCTTTTCCTCCACCACCCCGGCGATGCGGCCGCGGCTGTCGCGGATCACCCGGCCGTAGCCGTGCGGGTCGGCTAGCTCGGCAGTCAGGATGGCCAATGTGCCCCCGGAGCGCGACCTCTTCACCAACGCGGTCAAGGTCTCGCGGCTCAGAAGGGGCACATCGCCGTACAGAATCAGAACCGTTTCCTCCCGGCGTCGCAACGCCGCAAGCCCGAGGCCGACGGCATGCCCGGTTCCCTTCTGTTCCGCCTGTTCGACCACCGTAACCGTGCCCTGTCCGTGGCGAGCGATGACCGCCTTTTCCACCTCGGCGCGCTGGAAGCCGAGCACGGCCACGATGGGCGAGGCGCAAAGCTCCAGCGCTCGCTCGACTGGATACGAAACCAAAGGCACGCCCAAGATCGGGTGCAGCATCTTGGCCCGCTTCGAGTACATGCGGGTGCCCTTGCCGGCCGCAAGAATCAGGCAAGCCAGGTCGTTCTTCGCTTTCGGTTGGCCGCGATTCACGCGAATCCTCCGGTCCATCGTCTACCATCCCACGTCAGGAGCTGCATCCCCCAAAAGCAAGTCAACGGCTCCCCCATTCCGGTTCTGTGCCATCCCCTCTCCCCTCCGTGTTCTCGGCCGCGGGTCGCGGTTTGGATAGACCAGCTTGTGAAGGTTGCAGTCGCAAGCCTCAGCGGGACCGATTTGCGGTATACAATCCCCGGCCATGGCTTCCTACGTCTTGGTAGTCGAGAGCAATCCTGCGTTAGCTCGTCGCATCAACGAGACACTGGGCGAGGCCCACTACTCGCTCTCGACCGAGGCCGAGCTAGTTTGGGCCCGGCGTACTCTGGCCGTGCGTTCGCCTGATGCCATCATCCTGGACACCACCCTTTCCGACGGTAGTGGCTTCGCGTTGGCCAACGAAGTTCGGCAGAACTCCGCTACCGCCCGGACCCCGATTTTCTTTGTCGCCAGCACCCACCGCGGGGCGAGCCATCAGGCCGAGGCGCAGCGCCGCTTTGCCCCGGCCGAGTACCTGCAAACGCCGCTCGACGTCGATCGTTTGCTGGCGCGCCTGCTCGAGACCGTGCCGCCCAGCGCGCCGCCCGAGGCACCCGCCGTGCCCAACTACCCAGGCGCAGCCGCAGCCGATTCAGAGCAGAAGCGCGAGAAGCGCGCCGTGGAAACCACGGCCAAGCACTTCGCCGACGGCGAGTCCGAGTTGCACGGGTCACTGGCCCGCCAGCCCTTCGCCCGCGTTTTGCAGCGGGTGTATTCCGCCCGCATGTCCGGCGCGCTGCTGCTCGCGCGCGACAAGACCAAGAAGATCGTCAACTTCGATGAGGGCTACCCGGTCTCGGTACGTTCCAACATGTTGTCCGAGTGCTTGGGTCAGATCCTGCTGGAACAGCGTCTCATCTCTGCCGAGACGCTGGAGGAGTCGCTGCGCCGGATGAAAGAAACCCACCAGCATCAGGGCGAAGTCCTGGTGGCCATGGGCGCGCTCTCGCCCTACAACCTGTCGCGCGCCCTCATGCTGCAAATGGAAGCGAAGTTGCTCGAGATCTTCTCGTGGTCGAGCGGCGATTTCATGTTCAAGAAGGAGATGTCTCGCCAAGAGGCGCCCATGCGCCTGGAACGCACGCCTGCGGCCTTGATCTTGGAGGGCATCCGGCGCCACTACGATGCGGAGCGCATCCACAGCGTGTTGGAGCCTCTCTCGGGTAACTACCTCGTGCCCAATCCCGACCCGCGTCGGCGCCTGCAGGACATTACCTCCGACGCCAACGAGAGGCGCTTCATTGATGGCCTGGATGGCACGGTCAAGCTGGAGGAGGCACTGGCTTCGTCGCCCATTTCCATCGACCGCGCGCGCCTTCTCTTGGTGGCCATGTCCGAGGCCGGCATGATCGCGGCCAGCCACGCGCCCCCGCGTGGGCAGAAGGACGAAACCCGCCGTACGCCTCGGCCCGTGGATCCGGGCGGCAAGGGTATGCCGCCGACCGGCGAGCGCAGCCGCGACGAGCTGGTCGCCCTGCTGGCCGTGATGCGTGCCCAGAGTCACTTCCAGGTCTTGGGGGTCGAGCGAGATGCCACGCCGGCCGAGATAGCGGACGCCTACCAGGCCCTGGCGCGCGACTTCCATCCCGATCTCTTTCGCCTTCGTTCGGATGAGGTGCGGGATGCGGCCCGCCAGATCTTCGAGCGTCTGGAGAAGGCATTCGAGATCCTCCGCGACAATAGTTCACGGCGCAAGTATCTGGCCGAATTGGAGCGCACCCCGTTGCCAGCGCCTGCCAAGGCGGAGGCGGCTGCCGGATCCGAATCCGCAGCAACCGCAGCCGAACGGGTGTACTTCACCGGTGTGTCGCACCTGCGCGCGCGCCGCTACCCGCAGGCGGCCGAGGCCTTTGGCCAGGCCACCGCTTTGGCGCCCAAGCAGGCGAGCTACCGTAGTGCCTTGGGCTGGGCGCTCTATCGCCAGGCACCGGCTGACACGCGCGCGGTGGCTGCGGGCCTGGCCGAGTTGCGCGGAGCGGTGGAGTGCGAGCCCGCCAATCCCTGGGTGCGCATCTCGCTCGGTCGCTTCTACGCCGAGACCGGCCTGCCTGATGATGCCATTCGTGAGTTCGAGGCGGCGCTGGGCATGAGTCCTGGTCTGGCCGATATCGAAGAAGAAATCCGGCGCCTCAAAGGAGAAACATGATCGAGTCCGAGTTCGCCTGGATGAATGGGAAGTTGTTGCCTTTCGCACAGGCGACCACCCATGTTTCTGCCTTCACCCTCCACTACGGCGTGGCGGTTTTCGAAGGCATCCGCTGCTACAAGCGCAACGACGGCCGCAGCGCGGTCTTCCGCTTGCGCGAGCATGTGGATCGGCTGATCACCTCAGCCAAAATCTGTGACATGGCTGTCCCCTACTCGCGCGAGCAGATCGAGGCCGCATGCCTCGACACCTTGCGCGCCAACAAGCTGGAAGAGGCGTACATCAGGCCTCTCGCCTACCTCGGACCCGGTGCGCTGGGGCTCGGCTCGCGCGACAACCCGGTTGAGCTGGTGGTTATCGCCTTCCCCTGGGGGGCCTATCTGGGCGCCGAGGCTCTCAACAAGGGCATCCGCGCCCACCTGTCCACCTTCGTGCGTGGTCACCTCAACCACACCATGAGCAAGGCCAAGATCTCCGGTCAATACGTGAATTCCGTGCTGGCCAAGCGCGAGGTGGTGAGCCTGGGCTACGACGAGGCCATCATGCTGGACGCCGCCGGGGCTGTGGCCGAAGGCACAGGCGAGAACATTTTCATGGTCCACCGGGGCCGCCTGTACACCCCGCCGCTGTCCATGCCCATCCTGGACGGCATCACGCGCGATTCGGTCATCACCCTGGCGCGCGAGAACCGGATCGAGGTCGTGGAACAGGCTTTCACCCGCGACATGCTGTACGCGGCCAGCGAGGTCTTCTTCACCGGCACGGCCTGCGAGGTCACGCCGGTGCGCGAGATCGACAAGATCTCCATCGGCTCCGGCGAGCCGGGGCCCATCACGCGCAAGTTGCAGGCGGCGTTCACTGCGGCCGCGAAGGGTATCCCTGCAGCTCACCCAGAATGGCTGGCGTTTGTCTGATTGGGCGCGCGCTCCTTGGACGCAACCAGCGCTCGTCAGGGTTGAAGGTCAGCCGCGACCGTCGGATACTGAGGCCGTGACTCGGTCCATTGTTCTTGCACTCGCCGTCGCAGTCCTCGGGTGTGGTGGCTCCCTCTCATCTGGCAGCCCGCCGGGTGTGGCTCCCCTGCCTGAAATATCGAACGCCGTGCGGGCCCTGCGGGTGCGCGTGCTGGAGGACATGGCGTTCATGGCCGATAGTGACACGGACCCAAGGTTCAATGAACGGATGAAGGCTGCGGTGGAGGCCGAACTGGGCCATGCCGGCCTGACTGTGCTGCACGGCCAGGAGGGGACGCCCGACATTGACGTCCGTCTAGACATCCAGGTGACCGGGGGTGTCTACCTCTTGCACGGGCATGTGGAACTGACAGCCGAAAGCGGTGGCATAGCGGTGGCGGTGGCGGTAACTCCCCACGAGTTCCACCGCGACAGAGAGTTCCCCCTCATCATGGCGGAGAAGGTGGTGCAAGCCCTCCTCCACTCACCTGGCCTGGCGGAATTCGCCGAGAAGAAGAACCCCCGCCCGGTCACGGCCGGGCACGAGCAACCCCCAGCCTCGGTGGAGACGAAACCCAGCCCGGAAATTGCTGCCATTTCCAAGGAACACTACAACCAGGGCACCCGCCATTTCCAACTCGGCCACTATCAGGACGCTCTGGCCGAGTATGAGGCTGGCTACATGATGGTGCCTGATCCGGCGTTTCTCTACAACATCGCCCAGTGCCACCGCAAGATGGGCCACGACAAGGAGGCGATTGGCTTCTACAAGAGCTACCTGCGCGCCGCCCCCAATTCGCCCAACCGGGCCGACGTGCAGAAGCGGATTCGGGAGCTGGAGGGCGGCAAGCACAACTGATGCCGGCAAGGCGCCCGCAGAGGGCGATCCCGTCGAGGATCGCCCTTCCCGGTTTCAGTCCTAGTGGTGGTGGTGGATTGTACAGTTGGGGCCGTTCAGGCCTGGCCCCACGTTGTCGGACGGATCGCCTGTGTTCGTCGGGTCACTTTCGTTGTGTGCGTAGGTGATGCCAGCGTTGAGGGTGACTGTAGTCTGGGGCGTCACCGTGGGACCAGCGCAGTCCACGTAGATGCCATAGCCACGGCTGTAGGTGAACGAAGAGTGGTCCACCACGATCTGGGCGGCAGAGTTGCCGTTCTCGACAATGAGGTCGCCTCCACCGCTGACGCCGTCGCTGCCAGCATAGGAGATGTCGGCATAGCTGATCTGGGCTGCACCGCTACCCCATACCTCAACGCCGACCCAGTCCCCCAAATCCGGCGAGGGCGCAAGTGACGTGAGGGTCACGCGCTTGGTGGGAGTGCCCGCAATCACGAGGCTGCCGGCTCCTCCAAAGCCGACGCTAAACTCGACCGGGGGATTGGTTGCGGCGAACATGAGTGTCATGCCAGCGCCGATGGTCAAAACCGGGTTGTCGTTGCCAAGACCTTCGAGCCACAGGCTGCCGGTGACCGCTACGGGCGTTCCCGGATCGACCCAAGACGCCGTCGAGCTGATGGTCCCGCCGGCGATCTCGATCATGGCGCCACCGTTGAAGGTGTTGCCCGCACTGATACCCGCAAATGAGGATGCCTGGCTCGAGATGGCATACTGGCCGTCCGGGATATTGCTGAAGGTCGAGTTCGTGATGACGAAGTTGGAATCGTTGTCCCACTCCAAGATCCCATCCGAGTCCGCGCCCACATGGTCGATGGTCACGTGATCGATCGTCACGGTGCTGGGCGACACGCCGTCGCCGACTATGCAGCCACTGCGATCCGCGCCACAATAGTCCAGCTTGGCGTACGCGATCTGGGTGCCAGGCATGGTGCCATCAAACAGGCGGATGGCTCCCCAGTCTCCGGGCAAGGGCGGGGACGCGGAAGAGGTGAATGTGATCGGGTCCTGCGTGGTTCCGACCGCGATCAGCCCGCCCGTATCGGAGTTGCCGATCTCAATTCCAATGTCGCCATCGAAGCTCAGCGTGACACCTGGCTCGATGGTCAGGATGGCGCCGTTGACCTGAATATACTCCACGATTCGGTACGGGCTGCACGCCTTGGTCAGCGTCAAATCGGCGGCAATGAGGCCGCCGATGAAGGGGGTACAAGCAACCGGCGACGAATCCTTCGCAGCGCCAGAGCTGTCTGTGGGCGCAGCGGCGTCAGCGGCAGCAGCGCCACCATCGGCGTTGCCGTCCCCAGTCGCATCAACCGTGGCAACCGGACCGGCGTCGCCGGTAGCCGCAGAACTGTCTACCGCCGCATCGCCCCCGGTGCCGATCACGCCTCCAGTGCCTCCCAAGTCGCCCGGGGCAGGAAGCTTGTCCGCAGCCGCATCGGGCGTACCGACAGGGCCAACGTCGCCAGGGGTAGGAAGCTTGTCCGCGGCCGCGTCGGGCTTGCCGACAGGGCCGACATCGCCCGGGGTGGGAAGCTTGTCCGCGGCCGCATCGGGCGTGACGGCGGGTCCGGTGTCGCCCGGGACAGGGAGAGCATCCGGAGCCGCATCGGGCATGAGGGCGGGTCCGACATCGCCCGGGGTAGGAAGCTTGTCCGCAGCCGCATCGGGGTTGACGGCGGGTCCGACTTCGCCCGGGGCAGGGAGAGCATCCGGAGCCGCATCGGGCGCGGGGACGTTGAGGACGTCGGTTGCAGCAGGCGGGCCATCTTTCGCCGCCGGGGCTGCATCTATCTTGCTGGTGCTGCTACTACTGCAGCCCATGAACAGAAGTGGGGCAACAACGAACAAGAGGGCAAGTGAACGTTGAGTTAGTCTAGTCATTTTCTTTGTTCCTTTCTGTCCATCCGTGGAAGACCAAGACACAATGCAAGAGAAACATTCTACACACTCGTGGATTCTTCGCCACTGCCTATCAGATCGGAGGGGCTGTCGGCCAAGGCACAGCTCGGCCTCGACCGGTCATCATTGCCCACCTGGCGGCACGGCGCCACCAACTCGCCCAGGGTGCAGAACTCACGGGCAAGAGGAAAAGCAGCGGGCGGATTCTCTGCGGAGGAGAGAGAGGGATTCG
>PMKP01000452.1 GCA_003157775.1 Myxococcales bacterium
CGGAGAAGAGCAAGACCATTTCCACGCCGGCACAGAGCCAATGATGGACGGCCAGCCAGTTAGCTATCGTCTCGCAAAATGATGCCGGCCCCACCAACCTGGGTCACGCATACCGGGGGTGGGTATGTTGATGTTCCTGCCCGTGCTTCACAAGAGACAAGGAGGCACCACGCAATCCGTCAGGCAAGAAGGGCAACAGTAATCCGTTGGGCACCATTGGGCATCGAAGCACTTGCCGTTCAGCTCGCCTAGGTCACATTCCTCGCCAGGTTCGAGAATGCCATCCCCACAGTACGCACAGGTGGGGCATGCGCAAGGGTCCGGGTTCACCTGGTACCCTGCCTCACAGGGAAGACTTGGGATCGGGCAGGTTCGAGGCCCTGCCGGACAGGCGCACAAGGATGGTGGTAGGTGATTTCCCTGACATCGTGGTCCGACTCAAGGACTGGACCGGATTTGGCGCGACGGTGGTGATCGAGCTGAAGTACGGCCTCACGACTGCCAACGAATACAGGCGCTTGGTCGGCCAGGTTGCGGACTACATCAAGGAAAAGATGGAGGTAGTCGTCGTGCTCTGCGGTCCCACCAGCTCGATGCTCGCGAGCAGGGTGAAAGATCACATGCGGACCCTGGCGGCCGACAAAGTGTGGTTCAAGGACCACGTGCTCACGAAGCCCGTCGCCGAACGAACAACTGGAGGGCACTTCCTGCCTGGAAACGCGAAGGATGCGGGCCGCAGCGGCTGAGAATACTTATGGAATAATTCTCCTTGCATAGCTAAGTCCTCCTTGCTATCGTTCGTGGCATGTCGCTACCAAGCCCAGAAAGCGTGATGGAGGATCTTCGAGAAGTTACGCCACTCATTGGAGGTGCCATCCGGGCGGCGCTCGATCAGTTCGAGCGGGAGCACACATCTTACCGCCACTATTACACTCCAAGAACCCAGGCCAGCGTCATTCACGACCTCATGGCTGCAACGGCAACTCGCGCCTTGGATACGGTTCCTGACGTCAAGTGCCTCACCGTCAAGGGCGGCTTCCTCATCATCATCGGGCAGAAGTACATCATCAAGCTCAAGAAAATGGACCGTAGGCTGCGGACGCGAAACATCCCGACCCAAACCGTCATGGATTTTCGCTTCCAGCGGCCGATGCAACTCCACCTGCCGCACGTTCCGAAGGAGACGCATCTCTTCTGCGGCTACATACCGCTTGATGCCGAACTCCGTAACTCACCCCTATGGGCCACTTGCCCCATAGGGGAGAACATCAGGTGGGCCTGGGAACTGGACGAGGGTATGCCAGCCGAGGTTGTCCCGCTTCGCCCGGCCCAAGAAGCACCTTCCGACGAACCACTCTTCGTGGTAAGGGACGCGTCCCCTACGAAGAAGACCGACGATGGAAACGAGGGCTAGTAGCAACACGCGCCCGCTCAACCCAGGCATGCTTCTGCTCGCGCGTGAATCACGCGGGTGGTCGCAGACGGAAGCTGCAGAGCGAGTCGGGATTACGCAAGGCCGACTCTCCAAGATGGAAGCCGGACTGCTGCCAGTGCCACCTGACGTGGTGGGGTCGCTGGCTGATGTCCTTTCCTATCCGGAGGATTTCTTCCGGCAGGGCGACGCCGTCTATGGCCCGAGCACGACTGAATTCTTCCATCGCAAACGGCAGAGTGCGCCGATCCGGGTGCTCGACCAAATCCATGCTTGGATCAACATTCGCCGCATCCACATAGACAGGTTGCTGCGTTCAGTAGCTTCGACGAAGAGACTTCAGTTCGAACATGTAGACTTGGACGAGTACCAATCGCCGGAGGAGATAGCGAGGAAGGTGCGTGCCGACTGGCTTCTGCCCAAGGGCCCCATCAAGGACCTAGTCCGGACAATCGAAGCCGCCGGCGGTATCGTGGTCCGCTTCTCGTTCGGCACGCCCAAGATCGATGCGGTGAGCACTTGGGTTCCTGGGTTGCCGCCGCTGTTCTTTATGAACAAGGATATGCCAGCCGATCGAGAACGGCTGACGCTGGCTCATGAACTCGGGCACATCCTGATGCACGCGACGGTCCGACCCGACATGGAGACGGAGGCCAACCGTTTTGCGGCAGAATTCCTGATGCCGGAGTTGGACATTCGACCGCAGCTGCGAGATGTGAACCTGGCAAGACTGGCAGGACTGAAGCCACTGTGGCGTGTGTCTATGCAAGCCCTGCTGCATCGAGCACAGGACCTCGCCACGATCACACAGGCCCGGGCAAAATCGCTCTGGGTTCAGCTCTCCCAGAAAGGCTATCGCAAACACGAACCCCCCGAGTTGGCTTTCCCGCATGAGGAAACCCGAGCCCTGCGTGAACTGGTCGACTTGCACCTCGGCTCCCTGGGCTATTCCATCGCTGACTTGGCCCAGCTTCTTGCTCTGCATGAAGAGGATGTCTTGGTTTTCTACGGCTCGGGGCCCAACTCCACCATGCGGCCTCGGTTGTCACTCGCGTAGTCCGAGGCACAGGTACTGTCGCTGTCACTTTTCGATCTTGAGATAGCACCCTTCCTCCCATGCCTTCTCGATGTAGTCCCGGAACTCGGTGACAACCGCGTCGATGTCCTTTGCTTCCCAGATGAACTCCGTCTGGGGAACGAACTCGGCCACGCTCACGGCTTTCGGGTGCTTGTCGCCAACGACTGCCGTCAACAGCTTGGCCAGGGTCTTTAGCTCCTTCGCCGGCAGCGTGGTGAGCACGTCTACCAACTCGTCGTCCGACCTGGTCTCCAGCACCTCGGTCAAGGTCTTGGTCGGTTCCTTATGCGAAGCTGCAGCCTTTCGCGAAGCGGCTCCGCCAAGAGACCGAGAAGGGCACCCATGCGGACCTGTGTCTGCACGCCCATGTGACAGCCTTGGCAGTCTCGCAGGCCCTGGGACACACGAGCACGGAGGTAACCTTTGGCCACTATGCTGACCGTGGAATAGTGGACCAACAGCAGCACGCACAGGCCCTATCGGTATTGGCCACCACAGTACCGAGCCACCAAAACTAGTTACCAAATCTCCAGTTTTCTCGGAGATTCTAGGTGAAAGTGAAAAGTTACCACGGTGTTACCACGGTCATTTTTCAGCCTCGCGCAAGCACACCAGGGCAACAAAAAAGCCACTGATTCCAGTGGCTTGAATGGTTTCTTAGTGGAGCTGATGGGGATCGAACC
>PMKP01000204.1 GCA_003157775.1 Myxococcales bacterium
CGCTCGGCCTCGCCAAACCCTGGCATCTTACGGGGGCTTGGCTCCCTCTCGCTCCCGCGATGGTGGGCCGCCGGCGACGAGGGCGCGCGCGACGCGCGCGGGGTGGGCAGGGCGGCCGGCGGTCCCGAAGCCCTCGCAGGGGGAGCCGGCTGGCTCCCCACGCGTCAGGCTGCACGAGCCGAGTGGCACCCTACTTGTTGCGGTTCTCTGTGGTAAGCACGCTGGGGATTTTGGACTCATCCTGGGTGACCTGAGAGGGCAGGGCAGCCTTGGCTTCGGGCGCGGGGGCAAGGCCCATCTTGGCCTTCAACTCGGCCAGCGCCGAGTCGGTGCCGGCGCTACCAGACTCCAGGGCTTTGAATTTCTGTTGCAGGGTGTCCCCTGACAACTCACCGCCCAACTCCACCGAGGCGTCAGACTCGGCCTCGATCTGGTCCACCTTCTGCGCCATGCGCTCGAAGGTGTCGAAGGCGCTGGTGTCCGACAGACCCTGCATGGTGTCCTGGATCGCCTTCTGCGCCTCGGCGCGTTTCTGGCGCGCAATGAGGATGTTCTTCTTCCGCTTGGCTTCCTCGATTTTGTCGTTGAGCGTGCGCAGTTGCTCCTTCAGCTTGTCCACCGAGTCTTTCTGTAGCTGGGTCTGCTTGGTGAACTCCGCCGCCTGCGCCTCATGCTCGCTCTTGCGCTTGAGCGCCTCACGCGCAAGGCTGTCGTCGCCCGCGCGCACCGCGAGCATGGCCTTGCGTTCCCATTCCTGGACCAGCTCGGTCTGCTCATCGCGCTGTTTTTCCAGACGCTTCTGGTCCGCGATTGAGACCGCCACCTGCTTCTTCGCCTCGACAAGCTGGTTCTGCATGTCGGCGACGAGCTGGTTGAGCATCTTCTGCGGATCTTCCGCCTTGGAGATGAGATCGTTGAGATTCGACTTAATCAGAGTTCCGATCCGCGAGAATATTCCCATGACTGATTCCTTCTTGCCGGGCGCTTGCTGCTCGGTCTAGGCCGCCGCGCGAAACTTCGACAGCGCCGGATAGTGCTTGCTGATGGCCATTCCCATGTCATCCACCACCGCCTGGAGTTCACTGAAGTCCAGATCCTCCAAGGGCAACGAATCCGTGAGCACGACCGCGTTGCCGTCGACGCCGAACGTGGCGTAGACCATCTCTCTGGCGTTGAGCCTGAGCAGAGTTTCGAAGAGCGCTTCCCGCCGGCCTTGGGGCAGGTCCATCACCTTGAGTCGAAACACCACCACGGGGCCGGCCAGGGAGACCAAGAGGTTGTCGAAGCCGTTGTCTCTTATGCGCCAGACGTTGTTGCCCATGTCCTCGTGAGCGACGCCGAGCTTGAGCAGGTAAGACTCGATATCTTCACGCGTTTTCATCGCAATCACCTCTCTGGGGCTTGTGGAGACAATCCTCTGCCGAAGGGTAGACGATTACGGGGCGGCCTACAAACCCGTTTTCTTGCCGCAGACCTGCGCGGGGAAGTTGAAGCAAACCCATTCCTGTGGTACCCGGAATCGTCTATGCCCATCAATGCCGCCGTCTTGCCGCGCCACGTTGCAATTATTATGGACGGAAATGGCCGGTGGGCGCAGGACAGGGGGCTGCCGCGCATCGAAGGCCACCGTCGGGGGGCGAATGCGGTACACGAGGTGGTGCGCGCCGCGCGCGAGATCGGGGTCAAGGCCCTGACTCTGTACGCGTTTTCGGCACAGAACTGGCTTCGTCCGCCCGAGGAAGTCGCCATGTTGATGCGGCTCCTGCGCGAGTACGTCATCGCGGAACGGGCTGAGATCATGGACAATGCTATCCGGTTGGTCACCATCGGAGACTTGGACCGGCTGCCCGGCCTGGTGCGCGAGCCGCTCGACGCCCTGGTCCGCGAGTCGGCCGGCAACCCAGCCATGACCCTCTGCCTGGCACTCTCGTACGGTGGCCGCGAATCCATCGTCGCCACGACCCGAGCCTTGTGCGAGTCGGTCAAGCGCGGAGCACTTTCGCCCGGCGATGTCACGGAGGAGTGCTTCCAGTCAGCCATGCAGACTGCTGACCTGCCTCAGCTCGACCTTCTGATTCGCACCTCGGGGGAGGTTCGGCTGTCGAACTTCTTGCTCTGGGAATCGGCCTACGCAGAGCTCTATTTCACCGACACCTATTGGCCCGAGTTTGGTCGCGACGAGTTCGTGCGTGCCCTGGAATCATACCGAGGCCGCGAGAGACGTTTCGGCCGCACCGGAGAACAGCTTCGGCGTCTGGGGTGAGGCGTAGGGTGTGAAGCCGGATCGAAAGAATCTGCTCGTCCGGATCGCATCGGCGTTGGTGGCGCTGCCTTCTGTCGGGGCGTTGGTTTTCTGGCGCGAGCCTCTCGGCATGGCGGCTTTGTGTCTCGTGGTGGCTACTCTGGCCTTGCGCGAGTACACGGCCATGACCATGGCTGCTCGACCTGCGGCCGAGCGTGCAGGGGTCGTGTTGGTCGGCGTGGGTTTGTATCTGGCGCTCTACTTTCGGCCGGAGCTGGGCGCGCTGTGGTTTTTGGCCGCTACGCTAGCCGTGGCCATGTTGATGCTGGTGCGCGCAGTCGACATCCCGGCGGCAGGGGCGCGGCTCTACGCGGCGGAATTTGGCGTGTTCTACGTCGGTGGACTGCTGGCGGCTTTGCCCCTCTTGCACCGCAGCTTTGGGCCGGCATGGGTTGCGCTTGCCATCGCAGTTGCCTTTGGCAATGACACCGGAGCCTACTTCGTGGGCCGGGCGTGGGGGCGGCACAAGATGGCGCCGACGCTTTCGCCGGGAAAGACCGTCGAAGGAGCGGTGGGCGGACTAGCGGCGGGCCTCACTGTGACATTCGTGGCAGGGTGGGCTTTCGGATGGGCATTTTCGCCTCCTCTGGCCATCGCTGACCGGGTGGCGATCGGCTTGATCGCTGGCGTGGTCGGGCCGGCGGGTGACCTGGTCGAGTCTCTCATCAAGCGAACCGCGGGCGTCAAAGACTCTGGCCGGTCCATTCCGGGCCACGGCGGTATTCTCGACCGCATCGATGCGCTACTCTTCGTTGGCGCCTACGTGTACCTTCACGTCACGCTATTCCGCCAATGAATGAAGTAGCTCTCAAAACGGCAAAGCCCCCGTGGTTGTCCACGAGGGCTGCCAAAATCTCTAAGCAAAGCTGGTTAAGCTTGGCTATCTATGTTAGGCGGTTAAAGAATTTCAACCGCGAGGTTAGGTCACACCGACTTGCGCCGGTGTGTTGGGAGGAGGAGCAACTCTCGGAGTCAGTGCCGCCGTTCGTTGCTGCCGGAATATGGTTAGCAACTAACGTGCCGGCCTGGGCAGAGACACCTGCTCGACTCGGAACTATTTGAATTTGTGAGGTTTTCATGCTACATCGGCCACGACGACGAGACACCGAGGGTCTGATCCCTCTGACATTGACGTCAGGGTTGTCGAACCTAGATGCCGGTTTTTCACAGTCCTAAATGACTGACAGCTTTCTGGTCATCAACGCGGACGGACCCGAGACTCGCGTTGCGCTGGTGGAGGACGGCCTTCTGGCTGAGCTCTACATAGAGCGCAAACAGGAACGGGGCATCGCGGGGAACATCTACAAGGGCCGGGTGGATCGAGTCTTGCCGGGGATGCAAGCGGCCTTTGTCAACATTGGTCTGGAGAAGTCNNTGCTGCCCAGGACGACGACGAAGAGAACGAGCCGTCTGGGCCGCCCGGTGGGGCTCGCATCGAGGATCTGCTGAGAGAGGGGCAGGAAATCGTCGTTCAGGTGACCAAGGAACCCATCAGCACCAAGGGCGCCCGGGCCACCCGCTACATCTCGCTGCCCGGCCGCCATCTGGTGTTCATGCCTACCGTCGAGCACGTGGGAATCTCGCGGCGCATTTCCTCGGACAAGGAGCGGCGTCGCTTGCGCGAGATTATCGACCAGATGCGGCCGCCGGGGACGGGCTTCATCGTGCG
>PMKP01000121.1 GCA_003157775.1 Myxococcales bacterium
GAGATGGGCGTGGCGTTCTCGCTCTCACGAGGTGCCTTGGCGGGCTGGCGGCCCTCTCCCAGGCTGGGCCCACGTCGGTGCTGAGGGACAGGGCCTGCGGGAATCCGAAGCGACGTCAACGGGAAGCGCAACGCGCCCTACAAGATTCAGCGACCCGCACGCGCGCTCAGGCCGCATGGAGTGCTGCAATGGAGACTGAGAAAGGCACTCGCGCGTCCGAGGTGCGAGCCAAGCGTCGTGAGATCGAAGAGCGCAAGTACCAGCTTCGTGTCGAAAAGCGAAAGCAGGCCAGACGTGGCAAATAGCCGGGCTCTGTACCCTTTCTGGGAAACTCGGGAAGATATCTCGGGAGCAAATTCGCAAAACGCTGCGCAGACTCCCTTCCTGACCCGTGAACCCCGACCGAGGGTCGTTTCGAGTCGCCCGGCGTCCGGAATCCGGACGTCTCTGCGGTTCGAGAAACCTCATCGATGCTCGCTGAGTACCTCGGACCGGGCTGCTCCGGCAGGGCTACCGGACGGCGGGCAACACGTAGCGCTCCATGAGTCGGAACGGCCGTTGGGCTCTCGTGGAGTTGTAGTTTCCGCCGGTGAAGACCGCGACCAACTCGAGCTTCGGGATGATGAAGATGTACTGTCCTCCGTTGCCCCCGGCGAAGACCGCGGACACCTCGCTCCCGCGGTGAGGGAAGCGCGTGCGCCACCAGAGATAACCGTAGGGCTTTCGTCCGTCGAGCTGGGTGTGCTCGCTGGTCGACTGGTCGATCCACTCGCGGGAGACGAGCTGGTGGTTTCCCCACCTGCCGTGCTGGAGGACGAGCTGTCCGATCCGCAGCATGTCTCTGGGCCGCAGCGCCAGGTGGCCGCCGGTATCGGTCTGGCGGCGATCGTCGAACGTGGCCCACCTCGCGCCCTGGATGCCCAGCGGCGCGAACAGGAGTTCCTCGGCGAACGTCGACACCGGGCGCCGGGCGGCTTCGGCGATGACCCGGCCGAGGGTGACCGCGCCACCAGTGCAGTAGAAAGCGGCTTCGCCCGGAGGACCGAGGGAGGGCAGCTCGAGGAAGAAGCGAACCCAGTCACGCTCGCGATACATCTTGTCCTCTTGGCCCGGGGAGCCCTCGTCTCGGTCGTTGCAGGCGAGGCCGCTGCGCATCGTCAGCAGGTGGGCCAAGGTGATGTTCCGCTTGAGTGAGGGAAGAGTGGGGTAGACCGGAGCGAGGAAGGAGCTTAGCGGCTCGCCGACTCCCTTGATCAACTGCTGGTCAATGGCGATGCCGACGAGGAGCGACGTGATGCTCTTCGTGGCGGATCGGAGGTCCTGCTGCGCGGCTTGGTCGTAGCCATTCCAGTACTGCTCAAGGACCAACCGACCACGTCGCATCACCAGCGCACTCCGGAGGCCGTGCTCGGCCGGTGGCGGCAGCTCCGAGGTCATCCGGGCCAGCGTGTCGCCGTCCATGTCGACGTCCGCGGCGACTGCCTCGGGCAGCGGCTCGGCAAGCTCGTGCGGCACCCGAATGATGGGCTCCGACACGCGACAGGCGAACATCGAGTTGAGAGCGAGCGGGACGATCGAGGCCGAGAGGAGGCGCTTCATCTTCGGGCGAGGGGGACGGCGTAGGAGCATGGATTCTTTGTTCGTAAGTTCTTCGCCTTTCGCGAGAATGTTGCCACGATTCGGGCTGCGGCGGCAAAGGGGCTGGGATAGGCAACCTCGCGAAGCTTGGCGCGAAAATCTGACCTGCCAGCGTCTTCCCCGGTCCAAAGTGTCTCAGTATAGTCGGCGTCACCCAGGAGCCTCCCGAGCAACGCGCGCTGCGCCTTCCGCTTTCTAGCTCCCATCGGTCGATCTTTTCTTTGCCAAGAAGTACGAAAGCGCCGCCTCGATCGTCGTAGTACCCAGGACACCATGACCGTGGACAACAACGCGACGCTCGCGCGCCAGGCGATTGCGAAAGTCTACGTCGTGCGCAAGACCGGCTTTCTCGCCTGGGCGAAGCATCATGCGCCCGATGACGAGACAGCCGAAGACGCCCTACAGGACGCCTTCATTCGTGCCATAGCGAATGGGAACGCCTTCCAGGTCGTCGAGGACGCCGCGGCTTGGATCTTTTCGACCCTGCGCAACCGCCTGGTTGACCTTTGGCGTGGCCGGGACGCGCACCGCCGGGCGGGCGGCGTGGACCTCAGCCCGGAGATGCTGGAAGAGATCGTCGTTGCAGCGGGTCTGGACCCGGAAGCCGAGCTGCTGCGGGACGGACAGGACGAGGCCCTGCAAATCGCCATGGCGGCGTTGCCCGCGGACCAGCGCGAAGTCCTCACCGCCCAGGCCATTGACGGAATCACGTTCAAGGAGCTCGCAGCAAAGACAGGCGTGCACATCGACACGTTGATGGCTCGCAAGCGACGGGCCGTGCGCAAGCTGGCCGCGGCCCTGGCGTATTGGATGGAAGACTGAAACACACGGAGGTACGAACGATGGACGAATCGAACAGAACATTGCCCTGCCGCAGGCGTTGGTCCGAATGGCCCATAGGCGCGAAGGCGGGCGTCATCGCTTTGGGGGTGCTTGTGGTCGTTCCCGGCTTGGTCACGCTATGCGGGGTTGTGACCATGGGGCTGTGGAATGCCCTCATGCCCGCGATCTTCAAGCTTCCCACCATCGGCTTCTGGCAGGCTCTCGGTCTGCTGCTCTTATCGCGCATCCTGCTCAAGGGCGGCGTCGGCCACGCCGGTCGCCGGCATTGGAAGCGCCGCCAGGTGTGGAAGCGCATGCAGGAAGACGACCAGCCGGGCATGGCGACTTGACCGGTACCGGCGGAGGATGCCCCGTGGCGAGCAATAGCATCGAAGTCGAAGGCTTCAGCAAGAGATACGGCAACTTCTCGGCCGTGGACAACATCTCGTTTTGCGTGGAAGCAGGCAGCATCTTCGCCTTCGTGGGGCCCAATGGGGCAGGGAAGAGCACAACCATCAACACCCTGTGTACCATCCAGGAAAAGACAAGCGGAACCCTGCGGATCAACGGGAACGACGTGACCTTGCGGAAGGCCGAGGTCCGCAAGGACATCGGGATTGTCTTCCAGGAATCCACGCTGGACCAGAAGCTCACGGTCCGCGAGAACTTGAAGCTCCACTGCGACTTCTATGGCGTGCCCAAGGCCGAGGTGAAGGAACGCATCAGGTTCGTCCTGGACCTGGTGGACATCGAGGAGTGGAAG
>PMKP01000356.1 GCA_003157775.1 Myxococcales bacterium
GAAGCCAAGCCTGTCAACCTGGACTCGCAAGGAAGGGCTTGCGTGGGCCGGAAAAGGTGTTCTGCGGGGGACAGCCTTGGCCGCAGTGCGTGCCGCGGACGGCAGAGGAGCGTAGTATGATATTGCCCCCGCGTGATCCGGCTCCGAATTGGGGTCGCGATCTGGCCGGTGCGGGCCGGGTCCTTGGCACGCTGGCCGTCTATGACGGGTGGAAGAGAGGCTGAAAAAGAATTTTGGCGTCGTGCGAGTAGTCCAGGTAGATGGATAGGGGCTAGACCCATGTGTGGAATCGTTGGCTATGTAGGAGCACGTGAAGCAACACCCATCTTGCTGGGCGGGTTGCGCCGGCTTGAGTATCGCGGCTATGACTCGGCCGGGATTGCCGTGGGCAATGGCGGGCAGGTCCATCTGGTGCGCTGCCAGGGCAAGCTGGCGGCCTTGGAAAAACTGCTGGCCACAGAGTGTCCGGTGGGCGGGTACGGCATCGGACACACGCGCTGGGCGACCCACGGCCGGCCTTCCGACGAGAACGCCCACCCGCACAAGGCTGGCCCGATTTCGGTCGTGCACAACGGGATCGTCGAAAACCATGTTGAGCTGCGCGAGCGGCTCATCGCCTCGGGTCGCCATTTCTCGTCGCAGACTGACACCGAGGTACTGGCTCACCTGATCGACGAGGCCGCGCAGGCAGGCGCGGCCTCGCTGGTCGAGGCGGTGCGCGCAGCCCTGCGCCAGGTGACCGGCGCCTATGCCATCGCGGTGCTGTCTGACCGCAGCCCAAATGTGCTGGTGGCGGCGAAGAACGCCTCCCCGCTGGTGGTGGGCATAGGCCAAGGCGAGATGTTCCTCGCCTCGGACGCCCCCGCCATCCTCGAACAAACCCGCGACGTGCTTTTCCTCGAGGACGGCGACGTCGTGGAACTGGACCGCTCGGGAGCGCGCATCACCGATCTCGAAGGAAACCCGGTCGTGCGCAAGCCGCGCACCCTGACCTGGACCGCGGCGCAGGCGGAGAAAGCCGGCTATCCGCACTTCATGCTGAAGGAGATCTACGAGCAGCCGCACGCGGTGACCGATACCCTGCGCGGACGCCTGCTGCCTGATAGCAACGACGCTGTCCTCGAGGATCAAGAGGTGACGCCGCTGCCCGGCCGCGTGGTCCTCCTGGCCTGCGGGACCTCGTATCACGCCGGCCTGGTGGGCAAGTTTCTCATCGAGAACATCGCGCGCATTCCCTGCGAGGTGGATCTGGCCAGCGAGTTCCGCTACCGGGAGCCGGTGGTGGGATCGAGGGATCTGGTGGTGGGGATTTCCCAGAGCGGCGAGACCGCCGACACCTTGGCGGCGGTCAAAGAAGCGCGGGCGCGCGGGGCCCGCACCTTCGCCATCTGCAACGTGGTTGACTCCGCGATTCCACGCGCCTCGGACCTGGTGCTGTACACGCGTGCTGGCCCCGAGATCGGCGTCGCGTCCACCAAGTGCTTCACGGCGCAGCTTGCAGCGCTGACTCTGCTGGCCATTCACATGGGCCGACGCAACGGCGCGCTCGCCGGCGTGGCGGCGACCGAGTTGGTGGCCGAGTTGATGCAAATCCCGCACAAGATGAGCGAGACCCTCAAGGAATGCGGCGACTTGAAGGATCTGGCCCGCAAGTACAAGAACGTGCGCGACTTCCTTTTCCTCGGGCGCGGCACCAACTATCCCATCGCGCTCGAGGGTGCGCTCAAGCTGAAAGAGATTTCTTACATCCATGCCGAGGGCTACGCCGCCGGCGAGATGAAGCACGGGCCCATCGCGCTTATCGGCGACGGCTTGCCCGTGGTGATCATCGCGCCGCGGGGCAAGGGCTACGACAAGGTGCTGTCCAACCTGGCCGAGGTGCGCGCGCGCGAGGGCCAAGTCATCGCGGTGGCCACCAAGGGCGACACAGCGATTCTTGAGCAGTGCGAGGACGTGCTGTGGGTTCCCGATGCGCCCCCGCTTTTGCAGCCGATGTTGACCGTGCTGCCCTTGCAATTGCTGGCCTACGCGGTGGCGCTGGCGCGCGGGAATGATGTCGATCAACCGCGCAATCTGGCGAAAAGCGTGACGGTTGAGTAGAGGCGTCGGCAGCCGCGGGCGTACCGCTACGAACTGTATCTTGTCCGGCAGGCAAGGGAGGCCTTGCTACGCGCGGCCGCTCTCATCTGGCCGGCCGATGAGCCGATACACGACCGCGCCGAGCAGAGCGCCGGCGATGGGAGCCAGCCAGAAGAGCCACAATTGTGAAAGCGCCCAGCCTCCGACGAAGACAGCCACGCCGGTGCTGCGCGCGGGGTTCACCGAGGTGTTGGTCACGGGAATGCTAATGAGATGGATCAGGGTCAGGCCCAAGCCGATGGCGATGGGCGCCAAGCCCTGCGGCGCGCGCTTGTCAGTCGCGCCCAGGAAGATGAGCAAGAACATCATGGTCATCACGACCTCGCAGAGCAGGGCCGCCAGAAGCGAGTAGCCCCCGGGCGAATGGATACCGTAGCCGTTGCAGGCGAACCCAGCGGATAGGGTGAAGCCGGCTTTGCCGCTGGCTATCAGATAGAGGACGCCGCCGGCGACGAGGCCGCCCAGCAACTGCGCAGCAATGTAGGGCAGAAGCTGGTTGGCGGGAAAGCGACCACCAGCCCACAGTCCGACGGAAACCGCCGGATTGAGATGGCATCCGGAGATGTGTCCGATCGCGAAGGCCATGGTCAGCACGGTCAGACCGAAGGCGAGTGCAACCCCAAGCAGCCCAATGCCCACCCGGGGAAAACCAGCGGCCAACACGGCACTGCCGCATCCGCCAAGGACCAGCCAGAATGTTCCGAAGAATTCCGCTCCATACTTTTTCATGCCTTCTCCCCTTTTCTTGATGGTGATGCCAGCGTGTCGGTTCGGCGGAGACAGTCGAACTCCACTGCAGCGCCAGCTCGCCCCCGTTCCGCGGTGACATCGGCCACGTGACGGAGTGCACAAGCCATCAATGGGCAAGGATATTCCCAGGTCGTCGGTTGCGCAACCAAGGCCATCCCCGCGCTCCGCCCGCGCCAGCGACGACCCGGACGATCAGTCCGGCGCGCCCCGCCCGACCACCGGCGCCTTCGACATCGGCGCCCTTCAGGCCAAGTGAGCGGCGATTCGCAGCGGCTTCATCTGCCAGCATCACGTCGCAATCGGTGGCGGTGGCTCTGGGCGGAAGCCGCGCGTTTCCTTGCTGTCTAATCCGATTCACCATGGGCTGCTACACTTGCACCATCTTGGACCCAACCGTACCAGTCCCGTCTGCGAACTTGCGTGACCGTCTGCTCGCCGTCCTTGCCAAGCCGGGCGTGGCTCGCGCCGGGGATCGAGCCACCTTGGTGGCGGTGCAGGATCACTTGGCCGTGCTGGAGTGGCCCGACCAAGGCAAAGGCTTGGTCGTGCTTGACCATGCCGGCTCCCCCCCAGACGATTTTCGTGCCGCGGTTGACCGCATTCTGCAGGCGCATCAGGCCGGCTTGCTCTTCCTGGTCGCAGTCGGCGGCGGCGCCGAAGTGCAAGCGATATTGGCAGACGCAGACCGCGAGGCGCCGAACCAGAACCACCTTGGCGTGTACCAACTCACCGATGAGGGGCGGCTGCTTCGCGTAGCGGGACGGCGGTTGGCGGCCTTGGAATCAGCCGCCGAACGGCTCGGCCAAGCCCAGGCACTGACCCCGGATGAGATCCCTGATCTCATTGCTCGCAGCCGGCGGGAGCGCGTCGAAGCGGCCGGGTTTGCCCAAACCATAGCCAAGGGTTTTCCTCGCATCACCTTTGCCCTTGTCGCCGTCTGCTTTCTGACCTTCGCCCTATTGGACGGCTCGGGCTCGCAAGGCCAAACCATCAAGACTTGGCTCAGCGACGGCTCGCACGAGGTCTGGCAGGGCGAACTCTGGCGCGTCTTCACCTATGCCTTCTTGCACGCCAACATCACCCACCTCCTGGTCAACATGCTCGCGCTCTATAGCCTCGGCGGCTTTCTCGAGGCGCTGCTGGGATGGCGGCGCTATCTGCTGGTCTACTGCGCGTCGGCAGTCGGGGGCGGCATCGCCAGCGCGTGCGCAGGTGCCTTGCGCGTGGCCATGGGCGGGCTGCCGTCGTACAGCGTGGGTGCTTCGGGCGCCATCTGGGGCCTGATGGGTGCGACGCTTGCTCTCGTGCTCAGCCGGCAGCGGGCTCTGCCCCGGCTGATCGCGCGCGGCTTGCGCCAACGGCTGCTTGTGGTCCTAGTCATCAACGTGGCTCTCTCGTTTCTGCCAGGCATCGACCTGTACGCGCACTTTGGAGGCGGTCTGGTCGGCTTCTTCCTGGCTCGCGGTGGCCGCGTGAGTCGACCCTCAGAAACCTGATCACCTTGAGCGGGGTTGACCTATTCTGACTGCAGGCACGAGACGGCGTTTAATTGCAAAGACTGGAGACGCTGACCAGTGTTGACGGCACTTCTTCTTGGCGCTGGCGCATCACGCGAGCTGGGGATGCCCCTGCGCGACGAGCTGAACGCTGAGATCGTCGCTTGGCTGAACCCGACCTCGCTGCGCAAGATCAACTCTGCCTGGCGTGCCCGAGGCTTCGGTCATCCAGACCAAGTCATCAACGATCTGGTGAGGGTCTTGGAATCCTCTGACTTCGACTACGAATCGCTGCTTCGCCAATGGGAAGCCCAATACATCGCAGGCGCAGGCGATGCGCGCGGCCCGAGCTATCACAGCCTGTACGCCTGGCTCGCCCAGGTCGTGTCTCTCGCCCTCTACCGTCGTCAGGTGTCGCACCGAAATGTCTTTCAAGATGGACTTTCCTACTTCGCAGGCCTCGTGCCCCTAGTCAGGGACAACGCGCCCCTCTGGATTTTCTCCGTGAATCACGACGTCGTGGTGGAATGCCTGGCCGCCCACTTTGGCATTCCTGTCAATTGTGGTTTCTCGTCGCGCACCATCACCATACCCTGTCGCAAGAGCCCAGGAACCATCGTCGCCGAACTGCACGCGAATGTGCTCAGCGAAGCCGAGCTGGCCAACGCCGCGTTGCCCTTCTTTCGGCCAGGTGCCCCGGGCATCAACCTGCTGAAGATTCACGGTGCCCTTGACGTCTTCGCCTTCGGAGATAGCCACGACCTGCTCAAGCTCAAACCGGAAACACAGACCTTCGACGCCATCATAGATGCCCTGCAGATCGCCAATGAAGGACTCCTGGATCCCAGCCTCTGCCCCGATCCCCTGTCGGTGACCAACCAGATCCCGTTCATCGACCAGAACGGCGAGCGTCGGGTTCTTCGTCGCACCCTGATGGCCAGCGCCGCCCGCCTCTCCGATCCCTATCCGCAACTCATGCAGCGACGTTTCTTGGAGTACTTCCGCGCCAACCTGGAGCAGATGGACCAGTTGGTAGCCATTGGCTGCAGCATGGGCGATGCCGAGGTCAACGAAATCATTCAGGATTGGCTTGCCTCGTCGTCACATCACCGCCTGGAAATCGTCGCTCCCCGCATCGAACAAGTTCCTCCTGCGTTGGAGCCACTCTCCTCCCAGATCACCCTGACTCCTTCTTCCACGACAACCTACCTAGAACGATTCGGCTAGTGGGCGACCGCAGGTCGCCCCTACGGGTCGGCCCTGCGATGGGAGATCAATCTGGGGCTCTCTGAACGGACGGCGAAGTAGTCGTGGACTGCGCCGGCAACCTTGCGGGTGATGCCCGGCACGGCCAGCAGATCCTCCAGCGAGGCTTCCCGGATCTTCTTCAGGCTGCCGAAGTGGCGCAACAAATCGCGCTGGCGCGCGGGTCCGATGCCGGGAACCAGTGACAGCTCCGAGTGCAGGGTGCGTTTCTTGCGTTGGCTGCGATGAAAGGTCACGGCAAAGCGATGGGCCTCGTCGCGCAGACGCTGCAGGACAAACATCTCCGCGCTGTTGGCCCGAATGGGAATTGCGTCCTTGGCCTGCGGCAAGAAAACGCGATCAGGATGTTGCTCGACTGGCCCAGCCGCGGCTGGTTTTTCGTCGGCAGCATCCGTGCGCGGAGGAGCCGGCGCCGTCGTGTCGCGTTCTTTGGCCAACGCGATGATGGGCAGGCCCATGCCAGGACGCACGTCGATACCGGCGTCGCGCGCCGCTGCCAGAGCCACGCTCAGTTGTCCCTTGCCCCCGTCCACGACCAGCAAATCGGGCAGACGCCAAGTGTCCAGACCGTCTTCCGATTGGGCGCTCTCCCGCGCGCGGCGGAATCGGCGCGAGAGCACCTCGTACATGCAGGCAAAATCGTCGGGGCTTTCGGCCTGCCGGATCTTGTAGGTCCGGTAGCGCGACTTGGCCGGCTGGCCATCTACAAATACCACCAGCGACGCAACTGTCTCAGCGCCCTGAATGTGCGAGATGTCGCAGCACTCAATCACCCGCGGAAGCTTTGGCAGCCCAAGCCGCCGCTGCAGCCGGCCCAAGGTGGCCTCGGCGTCATCGCGCGGGTTGCGCCGGCTGGCGAAACTGGCGGCCGCGTTCTTGCGTGCCAGCGCGACCAGATCGTGTCGGGGCCCGCGAACCGGCACCAGCATCTGGACCTTCTTGCCGCGCTTCTCGCTCAGCCACTCCGCCTTGAGATCAGCGTCGGCGATGGCGAAGGGCAAGAGAACCTCGTCGGGCGGCACCGGCAGAAGGTCGTAGTGCAGCCCGAGAAAACTCGACAAAACCTCGGCGTCGGGAAACTCCTGGCGGGCAAAGGAAAAGGCGCGACTACCGATGAGCTTGCCCTGGCGCACGGACAGCACCACCACCTCAAGCGCCATGCCTTCACGGCAAAAACCGATGACGTCCTGATCCAGCAGATCGGCCGACACCACCCGCTGTGACTGCAAGACCGTCTCCAGCGCCTGGATCTGGTCGCGGACGATGCTGGCGCGCTCGAACTCGGTCTGTCGGGCAGCTTCCTGCATGCGTGCGCGCAGCCCGGCCAGCAGCTCGTCGCTCTTGCCCTCAAGAAACAGACGCACGTCGCGCACCTGCTCGGCGTACTCATCAGGCGAGACGGGCACGCAACAAGGGCCGAGGCAGCGGCTGATCTGGCACTGCAGGCAGGGACGGCTGCGGTGGTGCAGGACGTGATTCGTGCAGGTACGCAGCCGAAAATGGCGGTTGACCACGCGCAGGGCTTCCCGGCACGCGCTGGCCGAGTGGTAGGGGCCAAAATACCACGCGCCGTCGTCAGCCATGCGCCGCACGACCTCCAGACGCGGCCACTCGGCCCGCGGGTCCAGGCGCAGCGACAGGAAATTCTTGTCGTCGGTCAGTTTCACGTTGAAACGCGGCTGGTGCCGCTTGATGAGGGTGTTCTCCAGCAACAAGGCTTC
>PMKP01000408.1 GCA_003157775.1 Myxococcales bacterium
ATCCGTAGTCCTCCCAGAAGACACTCTTGCCGGTGTATGTGAGATTGCCGATGTCGCCGTTGCTGAAGGGGTAGAGGAACGTCCAGAAGTTCTTCGGATCGTAGGCGTAGTTCGAGGCGTACTGAAATGTCACTCCGCCGGCGCGCTGGGAGAGAGAAACCAGCTCGTAGGTGGGGATTAGCTGAACCGCGGCGAGCAGCGATCCCAGGATGAGCATTCCCGCAAAAGACCAGGTGAGTTTACTTTTCAGAAGGTTGAATACGCGGCGCGAAGCATTCAATCCCTTTGAAGGAGCCCGCGTTTCCTTTTGATGATTGAGGAATCGGAGTGCAAAATATAACACATAGAGCACCCCCGAGTAGTACACGGTCTGCGTATTGGCGGAGAGTTGCTGCAGCCCGAAGACGACTCCAAACCAAAGGAGAGAGCGATAGTTATTTCGCCTGACGGCGCGCTCAAGTAGGAACAGTCCGACCGGCAGCCAGCAGGCGGCGCCCGCCATGCTGAGATGCTTTAGATGCGAGATAAGGTATCCACTGAAGCAGAACGCGATTCCCCCAATAACGCTCGCAAGGTAGCTGCTCCCGATCTCGCGGGTGTAGAGATACATCCCGATGCCTGCGGTGGCGATAGTGAGAAGGATTGTGAGGTTCAGGGCGACGTACGGCGAGAACAGACCGAAAAGGACGAAATTGAAGGGGTAGCAGATCCCGGCCTCTGCCCGTGCCAGGAGCGGAAAACCTCCGTAGATCTCACGGACCCAAAGGGGCAAGTGCCCCGACTGAAGAGCATCGCCCAGCGAAAAGCGGTAGGGAAAGTTCTCGTTCATGAGGTCGCTGGCAAAGATATCGTCGGTGATGACCAGCCCCTTCATCAATGTCAACTTCCAGAAGGCGGCGAGGATGAGAGCCGCAATGAATCCGACTGCGACCCATGCCTGGTGCTTTCCATCCTCGTCGATGTTGATCGGGATGGGACGGAATCTCATGTGCGAGCGCCTAGAGTGAGGCTAGCGGGCGCCGCGTGGCTGTGCAAGCCGCTGTGCGACGGAAGCACGCTCAGATCAACTCCGCCTCAGCCCGCGCGACCTGGTCGTCCAGGCGGCGCTGTTCCGCGGTCAGATCGCTGCGCCCGAGAAACACCGTGTAGCTCATGAACGAGGTCAAGTAGGACAGGTCCTGGGCCCAGGCGGGCAGAAAGATGGGCTCTTGCGCCACGCCCTCGCGCACCAGCCGGTCGAAAAGTGGGATGTCCTCGATGGCGATCTTGCCGACGAAGAGCAGGCGGACCAGTTGGCTCTGCCCCTTGGTCAAAGCGATGCGAAGAAAGTTGGTGACCCGCAAGAGCCCGTCCAGGTAGCACACGTCCTTGGTAAACGGTGCGCCGCCCTCCACCAGCCCCCCGCGACATACCCGGCGCGCGCAATCAAACGAAGCGCGCTCGTCATGACCGCGGCCGAGAAAGAACTGGTAGAGGTCGAGGAAATTGGCACCCTCCTCTGCCATCTGGACCGCCAGGGTGCGGTCGCACAGGCGCCGCACGCGGGCTAGGCTGGTCGAGCGGGTGACGAACTCGGTGAAGACCGCCAGCCCTTCCTGAGTCCGCGTGGTGCGCGGAGAAGGCACGCCGACAAAGGGCATCACCGGCTGCGCCCGGCCGTTGAGCGCCGTGGTCACGTGCACCCCTAGCTCGTGGTGCTCGATCTGGCGCAGGTCGCGTGGCGAGAAGCGGGCGCCTCGCTTGATCTTGATTTCGTCGACGCTGGCCGATGCGTTGGACGCCAGTTTGTCCACGATCACGACCCGCACCTGCAGCCCGGAAAAACGTTCCTGGAAGCGCGCGCGGAGCTGGTTGGCCGCCTCCTCCGCATCGATGCTCGGCTGGTCGACTGCCCCGGGCGGAGGAGCGTAGCCGGCAATCACCTTTTCAAAATGGTGCGCCAGATCGGAATTGGTGGTCCGCCGATCGGAGGAGAGGCTGCCCGGCCGGCCGTAGATCTCGACCGAGTGGAAGTAGAAATCCTTGCTGCCGACAGCGCACAACATGCGGGCCGCCGTGGCCATGGCCACACAGGTCTCGCGCAGAAAGCGCTCGATTTCGTTGTCGCCGGTCACTCGCTCCAGCAAACCCCGAAAGCGCTTGCCCACCGCCTCGACCTCGTGCGGCACCTGGTAGGTCGGACGCGGCAGTTCGCGCGCTCCATTCTCGAAGAAGGCTCGTTCTACTTCCTCGGGCCATTCCAGCAGGCGGATGACCCGGAGCGGCCTTTGCGCATCGAGGATCTCGGCGGAAACCTCGCGCAGAAGGGCGAGCAGACGCTGGGAGACCGCCATCCGTCTCTCTGACTGGGAAGCAGGGCTAGGCCCCCACGTGCCGGCCGGGCGGCACCGAGTAGCTGATCCATGCGTTGGCGCCCACCACCGCGCCTTTGCCGATCACCGTGTCGCCGCCCAGAATGGTCGCGTTGGCGTAGATGACCACGTCGTCTTCGACGGTCGGATGGCGCTGAGGCACCGGCCGCTTGGGCGCCGGGGCCGCCGTCTCTGCACCGAGCTTGCGCTTGATCGATAGCGCGCCCAAAGTGACCCCCTGATAGATACGAACCGAATCGCCGATGCGGGTAGTCTCGCCGATGACGATGCCCGTGCCGTGGTCGATGAAGAAGGGCGAGCCGACCGTGGCACCGGGGTGAATGTCGATGCCGGTGCGTGAGTGGGCGTATTCGGTCATCATGCGCGGCACGAGGAGCGCCCCTTCCCGCAACAGGCGGTGGGCAGCCCGGTAGATGGCGATGGCATAAAGCCCGGGATAGCAGGCGACCACCTCGTCGGTTCCGGTGGCCGCGGGATCAGCCTCGAAAGCAAACTGGATGTCATTCTCCAGCAGGCCGCGCAACTCGGGCAGGGCTGCCAGGGTGCGCGCGGTGATGCTTTGGGCGCGCCGCCAGCAGGCGTCTTTGTCCTTGGCGACTTCGTGGCATAGGCGGTGCAAACCTAGAAAAACCAGCTCCTCCAGCCGCAGGTCCAGGTCGCCCAACACCTCGGCCACCCGCTCCCGCGCAGCCGCGTGAGAGGTTTGGCCCAGCATGCGTGTGCGCCGGGTTCCCGGCAGGATCACCGACAGTAGGTCCTCCACTAGGGTTGCGACCTCGTCCGGCGACGGCATCGGGCTGGCCAGCGAGGGCGTTCCGCGACCGCGTTGCTTGAGGATGCGCTCAGCGAGGGCCTGGTGGGACTTCTTGGGAGGCGTGCCGTGATTCACATGCATGCTCCGAATCTACCTCGATTCGACAGGTTGACCAGGGCCTAGATCGGAACCGGAAAGGAGGCTAGCTATTTCACCACAGAGAACACAGAGGTCACAGAGTCGGATCGGAAAGAAGACAGCGAGGGCTCCCGTCCTGTCCGAACCCTTTCTTCTTTTCCGCCCTCTGTGTCCTCTGTGTTCTCTGTGGCGAAAAAGCTGACCTACCGGCGCTGTGCCACGGCCTGGGCGAGCTTCTGCATGACCTCTTCCAGGCGCGACTCGGGCACGGATACGCGCGTGGGCATGCCGCCGCCCAGGTCGAACAACTTGATCAGGTCCAACCCGGATTGGTAGTCAGCCGCGATGGACAGCGATCCCGAATCCCGCACGACTGCCACGGCCGCGCGCTGCTGGCCGAGGAGCAGCAGCTCGGTCTTGTCGTAGGGTGCGCTCGACCGGGCCTCCACGTACGCCACATTCCCCTCGACCCGGTAGCGTAGGGAGATCTTTTGCGCCTGGTCCAAGAGCGGGTCGATGAGGCGCGCCGCGCTTTCGATCTCCTCCCAGTGATGGGGCGCGTGGGTGCGCGCGAGCAAATACTGGATCACGCGGTACTTGAGGGTCTCGTCGCGAAAGCGGGCTCGCAAGGCGCGATCGATGCGGGTGGCGATGGGGCCTGGTTCACCCCGCCGCGTGTCCACCGCGCGCGCGTCGGCATCGGCGCCTTCATAGGGCTCGATACCCCCCAACACCCACTTGGCACCCGCATAGAGCCCGTCCAAGTCCATATGCATGGCCACCGTGTCTACCGGTCCGACCGCGGCCACGAAGGCCGGGGTGATCATCTCCGGGCAGCCCCCATGCTCAGCCTTGCTGGCCAGGAGAAAACGAGGATCGCGGACGAAATCGACGTGGCGCTCGTGGTCGTGATGATCCACCCAGGCAGCCAGCCGGCTGCCCAGGCCGTTGATGAAGGGGATGGTGGTGCCCGCGAACGACGAGCCGCCCCCCTCGGACGCGAAGCCGATGTCCAGCACCACCACCCGACCGGCCAGGGTGTCGGCCGGCGGCAGCTTCCGCGGCGTCAGGAACGCGAAACGCACGCCGCTGCCGGGCTCAACCTTGGTCGCGCTCATGGCTCAGAGGCTGAAGATAGCGGCGGCCTGGCGCCCGAGCCACCAGTTTTTTGCTGGGATTCGGAGCTGTAGTGCGGGGCGACCGCAAATCGCCCCTACGGCCGTGCGCGCACCACGTCTTGGGTAGGGGCGACCTGCGGTCGCCCCACGGGCGCGCGCACCCGCCGACCACGTCTTGGGTAGGGGCGACCTGCGGTCGCCCCACGGGCGCGCGCACCCGCCGGCGGCCCAACTACTCCGAATCCCAGTTTTTTGCTGGTCTGCCTGCATCGGCCGCATAATTGCGGCCTCCCCAACGAGGAACCGAGGACATGTTTCCGCTCTGGCTGATTCTTGCAACTGCCGCGCAGTCGTCTACCGCAACGCCTTTCCGAACCACGGTGAGTCCGCGCATCGATCCGGTGTTCGGCGACGTCACGGTCTTGCGCCGAACCGTGGATCGTTTTCTGGCTCTGCAGACCGAGATGGACCAGGTTCGCAACGAATTCTCGACTGCGGTTCACGGCACCCTGGCCGAGGTGGCGCGGCCGGTCGGCAGCCACGAAAGTCGCGCTGCCAAGGTCTGTCCGCCGGCAACCCCTACCCTGTACGGACGCGCCCTGGCCGCGGGAGGCCGCTACCTGGCCTTCGGGCGCGAGATGGAATCACGCTTCCGCGAGATTCGCCGCGCCGATGAGTTGGGCGACGCATCCGGCTTGACGCCGGACTATCGCCTGAAGGTCAAGAAGGCGAGCCAGATCCACCAGGACATGCTGCGCGACCTGCAAGAGATGCGCGTCGCTTTCTACGTGCAACTAGGCGCTGAGCTACGCCACGCGGGGTGCGATCTGCCAAGTTCGGGGTCAAGCGGTGGCCCGGCCGAAGGCCCAGAGGATGCGATTGCGACTGACCCGTCCAATCCGGCCGCCTGGACCCTGGATGATTCGGCCGCTGACCCGGAGGCCAGCGGCACCACCGATCCCAGCCGGACCGTGCGCACGCCGCCCAAGACATCGGCCGCGCCCACCACGGCACCCGCGGTGTGGATCGAGATCGACAACTCGCACTGCGCCCAGCCTTCCCAGTTGCAGATCGACGGCCGATCCTACGGTGCCCTGCCCGGCCACAAGCGAACCTCGGTGCGCACCCACGCTGGGCCGCACGAGGTGTGCGTGCTGCCCAGCCTCGACAAGCACTCATGCGGCGAGCCCGGCACCCTCCGCCAGGTGTACTTCTACGAAGGCTGGTCGCTCACGGTTCGCTGCGATCGATAAAGGGGCCCCAAAGCCGGGGTCCAGTATGTGACGGTCCCGCTGTCCCTTGCGACTTGATAGCAGCCGGTCGCCGCGGGCCAGCCGCAAGAGTCCCCCGCAGCCGTGGCACAACACCACAGGGTGGTCCAGTTCGTGGCAATGCAGCCGGCACTTTCGTCGTAGCGACGAGCATTGAAGGGCGTGCATGCGGTGTTGGGCGTCACCGCTCCACAGGTTCCATTCGCATTCAACTGGCATTGATGGGCGGCGCCAGCC
>PMKP01000144.1 GCA_003157775.1 Myxococcales bacterium
CAGGCAGTTGGTCGTGCCAAGGGATAGCAATCCAACACAGCAGACTCCCGCGAGAGCCCAGGCTGGGCCACGAAACGATCGGCTGAAATCTAGTTTGTCCATCATGATTCCCTCTCTTGCCGCCAGATAGCTTGGTGGGGGACTCTAGCCAATTCTTAACGAAGCGTGCAACAACTCCCTCAGGAAGGCGACAGGATTATAGATCATGTTGCCCAGATCCTCCGTCCAATTAGCCCGGTCTTGCGCAAGCCGACAAACCCAAGCCTTTGAAAGGCCCGGCCCCAGCGCAGCCGAGCTTTGGGCGCATCGCAATTGACTCTGTCCGACATGGACTACGCCAGCCCGGCGACGGGCGGCTGCGCCCTGGTGACACCGGCGGAGGACAGCGCTGCGGCCGCAGCATTGGCCAGCTGCAATTCCTCCAGTCGGATGGTGAATTCGCTGCCTTGGCCAAGCCCCTCGCTCTCGACCCGCACCGACCCGCCGGTTACGGTTTTCTGGCGCGCAGGAAGGGGTGTAGACTTGGGCTTTGCCGATGCAAACGCGCAAGAAAGTACAGTTTCTTCTCTTGGCCACTCTAGTCTTGGTCCTTGCCAGCCCCGCGCGCGCGGACGAAACCGCCACGGAGCAGGCCAGGCAGCACTACGAGACCGGCAGCCAGCAGTACGACCTTGGCCACTGGGACGACGCAATCCGAGAGTACGAGAAGGCCTACGAGCTGCGAGCAGACCCCAACTTCCTTTACAACCTGGCGCAGGCCTACCGGCGCAAGGGTGACGCCAAGCGGGCTCTGGATCTTTACCGAAACTATCTGGCCAAGACCCCGAAGAGCCCGCTGCGCGCTGAGATCGAGGAGCGAATCAAGAGCCTGCAGAAGCAGATCGACGAAGCGAACTCTGCCAAACCAGCCCCGCCCGGGCCGGAGCCGACAGCCGCCCCACTTGCGCCGCCTGCGGGCTCCGCCATGGGCGCAGCCCCGGCAGAGGCGCCGGCGACGTCTTCTCCGCCAGCCAGCCCAGAACTGACGCCGCCCCTGCCTGCGACCACCCCGGTCTCTGCGCCGGCCGATCAGGCAGACCAGGCTGCTCCGGCAACCGCCGGAACTTCGAGCGGGCCGACCGTGACCGATGTTGTCCCGCCCGCGGCGCAAGGGCGCGGCCTTCGCGTAGCCGGCATTGCGAGCGGCGCAGTCGGGGTCGTTTGCATCGGCATAGGCGTCGGGTTTGGGCTAGAGGCCCGGAGTCTGTCAAACCAAGTTACTGGCGCCTCCCAGTTCAACCCATCGGATGATTCTGCCGGCTCGCGGGACGCGAAACTGCAGTGGGTTTTCTATGGCGTGGGAGCAGTCGCCATTGCGGCGGGTGCCACCCTTTACTACTTTGGCGTGCGAGCCGCGCGGACAACTCCATCGAGTCTCAGCCTGAGCCCGCTCTTGGGTCCCGGGACCGCGGGTGTCTCAGCCATGGGGGTTTTCTGATGTCAATCGCAAAGCGAAGCTTTGATCTCTTGTTGGCGTGCGGCCTGGTGGCGGCTCTGTCGTGCAAGTACGATCCCCGGCCGCCGAGCGGGACCCAGCTGTGCGCCGCCCCCCCTGCAAAGGCATGTCCCGACGGATATAACTGCCATTCCGATGGCAAGTGCTGGGCCACGCCCGAGATTTCAGGCGCCGGCGGATCGACGCCGGACGCGCCCCAGGCCACGGGTGGAATTCCGGCGGACGCCAGCGAACCGGCGCCGGACGTGCCCCAGGCCACGGGCGGCAGTGGTGGCAATGGCGGCGGAAGCGACGGCGGTGGGGTCAAGACAGCGACGCGCACCGGAACCGGCACCAGAACCGGAACCGGTACGGGCACCGGAACCGGAACTGGAACCGGCACCGGAACCGGCACGGGCACCGGCGTGGCCTGCGGCGGGCTGGACCAGGCCTGCTGTGCCAGCAGCACGTGTACGACAGTGGGGACCGTGTGCAGCAGTGAAATCTGCGTGTTCTGCGGCGCCAGCGACCAGCCCTGCTGCGCGGGAGGCGGCTGCACGGACGGATTCGAGTGCAGCGGCACAAGCTGTGTGGCTTGCGGCGCCAGCGACCAGCCCTGCTGCGCCGGCAACACCTGTGGCACAGGACTCGTGTGCAGCGGCGCGAGCTGCGTGGCCTGCGGTGCCCGCACCCAGCCCTGCTGCACCGGCGACAACCCCTGCGCAAATGGTGACCTTGCCTGCAACGCCACCGGCAATTGCGTTCTCTGTGGAGCCCTGGCTCAGCCGTGCTGCTCCAGCGACCCTCCTTGCCGCAACACCGCCTTGGCATGTATCGGCGGAACCTGCCAGCTCGGGCAAGACGCTGGAACCCCAACCTCTACTGGCACGACCACCACCACGGTGCACGATGCCGGAATCGCGACATCCACCAAGACTGCGCATGATGCTGGAACGGGTGTCGCAACCGCAACCTCCACAGGAACAACCACCGCCACAGGCGATGCCGGGATCGACGCCCCGATTTCAACCGGCACCAAGACCAACACGAAGCCCATCATCTCCACCCTCCCGCTCTCGATCATTACCACAGGCGTATTCACCAACATGTAGTGGTCAGCGCCTGAGCGAGCTGGCGAAACGCAGCCGCGCGGTGAGAGAGCCGGTTCTTCTCCGCAAGAGCGATCTCAGCCATGGTGCGCCCGAGCGACTCGATGAAGAAAAGCGGGTCGTAGCCGAAGCCACCCGTGCCTCGCGGCGACTCCAACAGACGGCCCTCGCAGGCGCCAGTGCGCACGAGTTCCAACCCGCGTGCCGGGTCCACGAACCCAGCGGCGCAGCGGTAGCGGGCGGTGCGTTTTTGAAGCGGAACGCCAGTCAACTCACGCAACATCTTCTGGTTGTTTCGCGCATCATCGCTGATATGGGAACCCTGAGAG
>PMKP01000363.1:0-792 GCA_003157775.1 Myxococcales bacterium
TACGGGACGGGGCTGGCCCCAGCAGTGGTGGTACTGCGCCGCTCTAAGCCTTCGGAACATCGGGGCAAGGTGCTGATCGTCGATGCCTCCTCGTTGCTTCGGAAAGGCCGGGCGCAGAACTTCCTTGATCCCGAGCACGCTGAACAGATCGTGAGCTGGGTGCGCGCCTTCAAGGACGTAGAGAACCGGGCCAAGGTCGTCAGTTTGGAGGAGATCAAAGCCGAGGACTGGACGCTCAACATCTCTCGTTATGTGCTCCCGCCCATCGGTGAGGAGATCCTACCGTTGCCGGAGGCCGTGGCCGCCTTCAAGGACGCGCTGGCCGAGTGTCGCGCTGCCGAGGATCGCCTGCGTGAGATCTTGACCCAGGGAGGCTGGCTAAGTTGAACCCGGCCCCTGATCAGATGACCCAGCAGGAGCTCGAGTCCTACCTCTGGGGCGCCGCCAAGCTGCTGCGGGGTCTTGTCGACGCTGGCGACTACAAGCAGTACGTCTTCCCGCTACTCTTCTTCAAGCGCCTCTCGGACGTGTGGGATGAGGAGTTCGAGAACGCGCTCGATGAGACCGATGACCTTACCTACGCCCGCGCGACGGCTGATGATCGCTTCCGCATCCCCGAGAGTGCGCACTGGTCCGATGTCCGCAACGCCTCCCGCGACGTGGGTCGGGCGCTCTTGAACGCCTTCCGCGCCATCGAAACAGCCAACCCAGAGCGCCTGTCCGGTGTTTTCGGCAACGCTTCCTGGACTGACAAGGCGCAGGTGCCTGATGAGACGCTTAAGAACCTCATCG
>PMKP01000363.1:797-4820 GCA_003157775.1 Myxococcales bacterium
GCAGGAGTTCTACACCAACCGCACGCTGGTCCACTTGATGACGCAGATGCTGGAGCCGCAGGCAGGCGAGTGCATCTACGACCCCACCGTGGGCACGGGCGGCATGCTCATCTCGGCACTTGCCGAGGTGAAACGCCGGGGCGGCGATGCGCGCACCCTCGGCCTTTACGGGCAGGAGCTGATCCACATCACCGCTGCCATAGCCCGGATGAACCTCGTGCTGCACGGGGTGGAGGACTTTGAGATTGAGGCGGGCAACACGCTGAGCAACCCCGCCTTCATCGAGCGTGACCGCCTGCGCACCTTTGATGTAGTCCTCGCCAATCCGCCTTACTCCATCAAGAAGTGGAACCGGGAGGCGTGGCAGAGCGACCCCTGGGGTCGCAACTTCCTGGGCACGCCACCTCCGGGTCGCGCGGACTACGCCTTCCTCCAGCACATCCTCAAGAGCCTGGACCCGAAGACGGGCCGCTGCGCCATCCTCTTCCCGCACGGCGTGCTCTTCCGCAACGAGGAGGCAGAGATGCGGCGCAAGCTAGTCGAGTCAGATCTTCTCGAATGCGTTCTTGGCCTCGGGCCCAACCTCTTCTACAACTCGCCCATGGAGGCGTGCGTGGTCATCTGCTGCACCCGCAAGCGGCCCGCTCGGCGCGGGAAGGTGCTGTTCATCGACGCCGTGGACGAGGTCACGCGGGAGCGGGCGATGAGCGCACTGAAGCCCGAGCACCAAAAACGTATCGAAGCCGCGTATGCGAAGTTTGAGGATGAGAAGGGGTTCGCCAAGCTGGCGACGCCGGCCGAAATCGCAGCGCAGGGCTGGAGCCTGTCGATTCCGCTCTACGTGAAGAGGACCGTGGTGAGCGCGGGAAGCGCAGCGGGTGGCAAGAAGCAGACGCTCGCACAGGCCTGGACCGCTTGGGAGACATCGGGGCGGAAGTTCTGGCTGGAGATGGACTCAGTGGTCGACATGCTCGATGGGCTGGTCGCCGACGACAAACCAGAGGCAGCCAATGGCTAAGCTGAAGCCGGGCTGGCAGCGCGTGAAGTTCGGGGAGGTTGTACAGCTCTGCGGCGAGCGCAGCAACGATCCCGGCGCAGAAGGGATCAGGCGCTACGTCGGGCTTGAGCACATCGAACCGGACGACATGCGCATCCATTCGTGGGGTGATGTCTCAACGGGAACTACGTTCACGACACGCTTTCGACCAGGACACGTGCTCTTTGGCAAGCGACGCGCCTACCAGCGCAAGGTGGCGGTCGCGGATTTCGATGGTGTCTGCTCGGGTGACATCTACGTCTTCGAGACGAAGGACCCGCGGATGCTCTTGCCCGATCTGCTTCCATTCGTTTGCCGCACCAATGGGTTCCTTGAATACGCCGTTGGGACATCGGCCGGCTCGCTGTCGCCTCGTACGAGCTGGTCCAGCCTTGCTGGATACGAATTCTCGCTACCTCCCATTTCTGAACAAGCTCGCATCCAGGATCTCCTCTCCTCTTTAGACACGCGGCATGGCGCACTGGTCGCTCTCGAAGCCTCGGCGCTTGCGATGCTCAACACCGCCCTTCTTCGAACGCTGGCTGTTCGCGACGGAGATCCGCTCCGACTTGCTTTCGGTGATGGTTTACCGTTCCCCCGTGACGCTCGTCTAGCGAGATTGGGCGAAGTGGCACGATGTGTAGTCCCTGCCAGGGCCAAGCCTCGTCGATTCGACGGTGACATACCTTGGCTGACTGTCCCCGACATCAATTCGAGCCGCATCGCTGCTGACATCGACGCCCGGAGAGTAAGCCGCGCTGCGCTCAACGAGGTTGGGGCAGCCACCGTCGATGCAGGTGCTGTTTTGATGGCATGCGTGCGATCTCTGGGCGTCGTCGCCCTGTGCGAAACGACCTTAAGTTTCAATCAACAGATGCACGCATTTGTACCGACGGACTGTCTGCTCCCAGAGTATCTCCTATATGCCCTCAAAGCTCAGAAGGGACAGATGTTGTCGCGCGCCACTGAAACATTGGTGCCGTTCCTCAACAAAGAGAACTGCGAGGCTATCGCTGTTCCCGTGCCATCCCTCGCGGAACAGGAGCGAATCGTGGACGTGCTTCAAGTTCTGGAGAGTACTGTGGATGCGATTCGCGACGCCCGCTCCGCCGCGGATGGCACGTTTGCTGTGGCCCTTGTGACTTCCAGCCTGGAGCGGGGTCTGACATGACCTTTACCGAAGCCTCCACCGTCGAGAACTTGGTCCGTGACCTGCTTTGCGGCGGCGTCACCCACCACACCGCAGCCGGCCCCGGCTTTGCCCGACGCGCGGGCAAGATCAGCGGTCTCGGCTGGCACTACCTTTCCGCCGCCAACATTCCCCGCCAGCCACAGGAAGTCTTCGTCGAGTCCTGGCTGCGCGAGGCGCTCATCCGCTTCAACCCCGAGATCGCTGCTGACCCCGAACGCGCGGACGAGGTGCTCTACAAGCTGCGCGCCATCGTGCTGGCGGTGCGCTCCGACGGGCTCATCAAGGCCAACGAGGAACTGACCGCGTGGATGCGCGGCGATCGCTCGATGCCCTTCGGGCCGGACAACCAGCACACCACCGTGCGTCTGATCGATCTCGAGGATCTAGAGAACAACCACTACGTGGTCACCCAGCAGTTCACTTTCCGCGCCGGTCCTGCCGAGCGTCGCGCCGATCTGGTGCTGTTGGTGAACGGGCTGCCCCTGGTGGTCATCGAGGCCAAGACGCCAGTGCGCCCGTCGGTGAGCTGGCTGGACGGCGCGCTGGACATCCACGACGAGTACGAGCGCGATGTTCCCGAGCTGTTCGTCGCCAACGTGTTCAGCGTGGGTACCGAGGGCAAGGAGCTGAAATACGGCGCCGTCCGCGCGCCGGTGGACATCTGGGGTCCATGGCGCGGTGATGACGAGGCCGCGCCGGGCACTCTGGCCGGGGTCAAGTTCGCGGTGGACGGACTGCTGCGCCCGGCGGTGCTGCTGGACATCCTGGCCCACTTCACGCTTTACGCCACCGACAAGAAGAAGCGGCGGATCAAGGTGGTCTCCCGCTACCAGCAGTACCAGGGCGCCAACCTGGTCGTGCAGCGGGTGCTGGCCGGTCGGCCGAAGAAGGGCCTTATCTGGCACTTTCAGGGCTCGGGCAAGTCCCTGCTGATGGTCTTCGCGGCCCAGAAGCTGCGCTTGCTTCCCGCGCTGGGCAATCCGACGGTGCTGATCGTGGTCGACCGTGTCGATCTCGATGTGCAGATCAGCTCGACCTTCCACGCGTCTGACGTGCCCAACCTGGTCAAGGCCGAAACCCGGGCCGACCTGCAGCGCCTGCTACAGCAAGATGCGCGCAAGATCATCATCACGACCATCTTCAAGTTTGGCGAGGCCGACGGGATACTGAACGACCGTGACAATATCGTTGTGATGGTGGACGAGGCCCACCGCACCCAGGAGGGCGATCTGGGGCTCAAGATGCGCGCCGCGCTCCCGAACGCATTCCTGTTCGGGCTGACCGGCACGCCCATCAATCGGCGCGACCGCAACACCTTCTGGGCCTTCGGCGCCGAGGAGGATACGCGCGGCTACATGAGCCGGTACGGCATCGAGGAATCCATTCGCGACGGCGCCACGCTGCCACTGCATTTCGAACCACGACTGGTGGACATGCACATCGACAAGGCCGCCATCGATCAGGCCTACGGCCAACTCACCGGCAATCTGTCCGATCTCGACAAAGACAACCTGGCCAAGGCCGCGTCCAAGATGGCGGTGCTGGTCAAGGTGCCGGAGCGCGTGCGGAAGATCTGCGCAGACATCGCCGGCCACTTCCAGACGAAGGTCGCACCCAATGGGTTCAAGGGCATGGTCGTCACCTTCGATCAGGAGTGTTGCCTGCTGTACAAGGCCGCCCTGGACCAGTTCCTGCCACCCGAGGCCAGCGAGGTGGTCATCTCGGCGAGCGGCAGCGACGAGCGCTTCAAGCCATACGACCGCGGTCGGGACGAGGAGGAGCGGCTGCTCGACCG
>PMKP01000160.1 GCA_003157775.1 Myxococcales bacterium
CGGTCGCAACCCGCGCACCGGCGCAATCGTTCCTATCAAGCCCAAGCGTCTGCAGGCGCTGGCAGCGGCTGAGCTGGCCAAGCTGGCCTAAATGGGACGGTCAACACCTGTCTCGGGAACTCAGTACTGAACCCACGGGAAACGCACATCATTGGAGAAGTCGGAACAAGCGCCATTTTGCCTTCACCGAATCGAAGCTGCAAAATGGCTGATAGAAGACATTGCCTACTACATTCAACTACACAGCCAAGCTATCCCTATACCCAAGCAACGACTGCGTGAGAGGGAAGCGACGGGGCAAATCTCGTCGCTTCCCTCTCCCAGCTCGCTCACGCCATTACTCTACAGCAGCGGTGGGTTCGCCATCTGCGCAAGCTGAAGCGCCTCGGCGGGAAACCAACTTCCCGCAGCCGGGTCGACAATACCCCACTCGGGGTCGACCGTTCCGGTCGTGCTTCGGGTGCAGGATCCATCTGATTCGCCCGGAATCTTCACCCACAGGTATGCGTCGAGGAGTGCGTTGCCCGTGTTTACCGTGGGACGCAGGCCGACACCGCGGCTAGGCGGATCACACCAGACTTGCGCGTCGCCTGAATACTTGCCGCTCGCTGGCGACCACGGTCCCTGTCCATTGCGACTACTGTCAATAACAAAATGGGTGAGTCCGGCGTTGCCAGGATAGGGAACCCACGTTTGGCTCTCCACATTGTTGGCGTACCATTGATCCGTCAAGTACCAGGTGGTGTAGTCGGTTGATGTTGCGGGGTAGTATTGGCTGGCACACCACTCGAAATGCCCAACCTTTTGTGGGTAGTTGGGGTCAGCGCCAGCACCAGTGTGACCCCAAGATCCGGGGTCCGTTGCAAACCAAAGGCACTTGGCTATCCATGTGCCAAACTCCGTGAGCTGGGGCGTGGGCTGGAAATTTGAGACATTCACGAAGAACCCTTGCGCGGCAGCAACATTGGCCAAGGACAGCCGGTAAGCTGCCTCGCCGGCACCGAGCCAGGCCGTATGTGTCGCATCGAGGTAGACACTTACATTTGGCAATGCTTCGAGTTGGGTCACTGCATCGCTAAGTTGCGTGTAGCGTGCATCCCGGAGGACTTGACCGCTTGTCACGCCGGTCGGCAGGGCGGGTTGACAGGACTCCTGTACTCCCTGAAGATCGGTGTTGTACGGGATGAGTCCCAGCCCGTCGGGTTCCAGGATTACGATGGCTTTGCCCGCACCAATTCCCTGCGCGAATCCGGCAATCCAGTCGTGGTATGCCTGCGTGCTGAGCGCACCCCCGGCTGAGTATTGACCGCAGTCGCGGAAGGGAAGATTGTAGGCAACGAGAACCGGGACAGTCCGCAGGATGGACGCCTCTGCCATGGTCGTACGCACTTGTTTTTCGACCTCGGCGGGGGTTCCGCCGTTGAACCACACACCGTGAGACTGCAGCCCCATTGTGGCAATAAGCAATGCGTCCTTCAGGCGTCCAGCCTTTGCCAGGGTCTCTGCCTGTTTAACCTCCCCCGACTCTGGAATGGGAACGAACAAGCGCGTTTTTGCATCAAGCGGTTTAGGTGCCGCCGATGCCACTGAACCAGACGTAGCCGCAGCAATAGCCACAGCACCCACTGCCAAGTAACTCTGAATCATTCGCATAGAAACCTACCTTTCTTGAAATGGAAACTCGGTCGCCCCTTGCGCTGCTTGCTTCAGTTGTCTTTCGGTTCTGGATTTCGTAGAGCGAGACAACATCAGCGCATGCAGCTCAGAACGACTCAGCTTGACGCCACGAACACGCATATATCAGGACCACGAACGGCGCAAGCAGGATCTTGTCGGTGCTTTCACGTTCTCGGATTGGGAGAAGAAAGGGGCTCAGCCTTCAAGCAAGCGCAGCAATCCCGTCCTGTCCCCAAACCCGATCCGCAAGAAAGGACGGTCCATGATCAAAACGAAGCGGCTTTTGAACGTCCGGGACCGCCTCCCGACCCGCGCCGGTGCGACCTGGAGCGCGTCTGCACGGTGCGCCAGGAAGGCTCTTGGGGCCGTTCCCGGATGCTGATGACGCCGTATCGACAACGAGAGGCAGTCTACCCCATCACGCCCGCGTCGACGTCCCGTCAGTTCAGCCAATCTCCGCCCTAACCAGATGCAGATGCGGACCTACTATTCGATCAGGGTTTTTCGTCCATGACAGACTCCCTCATGCGCGGCGAAAAGATCGAGATTCGTGGTTTCGGCAGCTTCAGCGTACGCCAGTACCGCGCCTACCACGGTCGCAACCCGCGCACCGGCGCAATCGTGCCCGTCAGACCCAAGCGTTTGGCCTTCTTCCAGGTGGGCAAGGAGATGCGGGAGCGGGTGAACAATGGGGGGCAAGGACAATGACAAGCAGTGGGACAAGGATCGCGCCCCGAAGCGAGCGTTGAGTTCTTGAGGTTACGGGTGCGCCGTGCACCAGGCGTCGGGACCACAGGTCGAAATCACGATTTGACCCGCAGTCCCTGAGAAGCAGGTTTGTGACACGCACGTCCCCGTGAGGCAATCGCTGTCTGTCTTGCACAGAGCGGAGGCGAGCGACGTGGCCGCGCAGACGGTTAGCAGGGGAGCGTTACTCGTAGCGTAGCACCGCTGACCCGTGGGGCAGTCCGCCGGTTCGTCGCAGGCCAAGACGTTTTCGCCCGGGCACCCTACCGGACCGCCATCGACCGAAAGGCAAGTAGACGGGCCGGAGGCGGTCTCGCAGCATACTTGCAAGCCCACGGTGCAAAGGGTCGTCCCGCAGGTCACCAGGTTCGGATTCGCGACGCCCGCTTCGAGGGGTATCGGCGACGATTTGTCGGCGGACGCGTCGGGGCCGCCAATGCTGCTCGTGCCGACGCTACCGCCCGCGCCGCCGGCAGCGGCGTATCCCCCTATCCCGCCACCGCCCATTCCACCCGCACCCGAGCCACCCATGGCTGCGGCCTGCGCGCCGCCGGCGGAATTGAAGACACAAACATAGGGCCGCCCCGCACATTGCCCGTTCGGGCCCATGCCCTGGCGAATACACGCCCCGCAATCACAATCACTGTCGGTCGAGCAGGTCTTGGGGGCGCAACCGTGAACGTCGCTGTTCAGTTGGCTGGGCTGGCACTCATTGTTGATCGGACATGGAACGTCGGGGCATAGGGCAAACACGCAGCCGTGGCTGTCGGCACTGGAAGCATCCGCTTGGCAGCGCTTGTCGCTTGGGCAGGTGTAGCCTTCCGTGCAGAGTAGCGGAACACACCCGTGGTTGTCGGCATTGGAAGCACCCGTTTGGCAGCGACTGTCGCTGGGACAGGTGTAGCCTTCAGAGCAAAGCATCGTGGCACATCCGTGGCTATCCGCTCCCACCCGCGTGGGCGCGCAGAGAGTGCCAGACGGACAGACAAAGCCGGCACTGCATGGGGTCGGTTCGCACCTACCTGACGTGCCACATCGCTGGTCAGCTGGGCAGGAGGTCGCATCCGACGGACACTAGGTCGATAGGTTGCGTTCCAGCTCCCTGGAAAGGTGTGGTCTTGCCCGTGTCCGTCAGGTAGCCGAAATACTTCGCACACCCAAGCCCGCTACACGCTCCCGAGGGCAGAGCAAAGCAACCTGCATACGCATTGGCCTGAACCTTGGCTATTCCACGTGCGCGGTCCGCGCCGCAACAGGTTGCTGCGGTAAGGATCGTGCAGTCCGAATCCTGCGTGCACTGGCGTGCCACCGCCGCAAAGCCGACCCCTCCATCGTCGGTGCACGCGATGCCTGCGCCAGCGTCGCTCGTCACTCCGCCGGTTCCTATGGCCCCACCGGTGCCCGTACCGGCGTCAGCTCCCATGCCGCCAGTTCCTACAGCTCCACCCGTGCCCGTACCGGCGTCAGTCTTCACACCGCCAGCGCCTCCAAGAGAACCGTCGGCCAGTTTCCCAGCGCCCTGCGAGGTTTTGCCACAAGCCCCAGCCCATCCCACGAACAGGCAGGCTGCCCAGGCAGCGAAGCCCCATGAAGCATGCGGACGGAAAGTGTTGTTTGCGCTCATCCTGTCTTGCCGTGGCATTTGCCAGACAGGACAGCAACATACGTGCCATACACTTTCGAAGCACGTTTCGTAGTCTGATCGTGGATGGCCGGCGTCAGGATGGTCGAGTGTGCGTTCACCGGTCGCGACAGAGCAGCCAGCATACCCTCAGAATTCTGATGGATCGCGGCCATGGTCTGGCTTGCTCGGCGGACCTGGTGCACGCTGGAACTCGGCCCCAAACTTGCTGATGACTCGCCACGGAGGCAGCCATGACTCGCTCGAACCCAGCCACTACCGCTTGCAGCATCCTCTGCGTTCTTCTCTCCGCCGCGCTCTCCGGGTGTGGTGGTTCAGGCAGCGCACGACTTGATGGCTCAGTCTCGACAGGCGGCAGCGCCATCTCAAGCGGAGGAGTGGTGAACAGCGGCGGAGTCACTGGGGCTGGCACGGGTGGCACGAACTCGGCTGGTGGCACGATAGGTGCTGGGGGTACCGCGGGAGCTGGCGGTGGAACACAAACCGGAGGTACCACCACGCCAACCGGCGGCAGCACGGGCGGATGCACATCGGTCGCGTGCCCCACTATGGCTTGCCTGTACGGGTACCTGCCGAGTTCCGATCCGTGCGGCTGTTCCGGCTGCGCTCCTCCTCCTGATGCAGGCGTGGCGAAAGACGCTGGCAACCCGGACAGCCCGATTTGTCTAGGCCCACCACCCCCTTGCGCCCTACCCCCAAAGACCTGTCCCGCTGGGTCGCAGCTGGTCTCTCCGCCATGCGGCTGCACCGGCTGCATGCCGGTGGACGGTGGAACGGCAGTGGACGGTGCCACAGCCGATGCTGGACTCTCGTGCAACATGTCGGCAAGCCAATACGACAACTCTTGCAGTGTCGATTCCGACTGTGTGGGGGTGCCTTTTGGTAATCCGTGCGCCGGCAACTGTCTTTCAGTTTGCCCTCTTGCTGCCCTGAATGCGCGGGTTGCACCGCAGTACCTGAGTGATTTGGGAGCCGTAATGGCTGCGCATACTGAACCGCCTGTTGCATGCGCTTGTCCTGCTTTTAGTGCGCCATCCTGTTGCCGGGGAATCTGCTCCGTCTCGGGTTGCAGCACGACTGGCTCCATCGGAGGGACGGGTGGAGGAGGCACCACCGCAGCGAGCGGTGGGAACACGGGCCAAGGAGGCATGAGTGGCACCGGCGGGGGGAGCACTGGCTCCACTGGAGGCTCGGGTGGCAGCCCAGGCACGGGTGGAAACAAATGCACAACAGACCAAAATACATGTGTGACAGATGATGACTGCACCATGAGCGCCTACAAAGCTCCCATATCGTCGGCAGCAGACTGCTACTGCTTCATGTGTGGTTATCCCGTAACCAACACTATAGCCGTTGACTGTCAGGCTGCCTATGTTCAATTCTGTGGCCCTGGCGGGAACTGGCAGGAAGAGCACAACTGTCCGGTGATTGGCTGTCCAGCTTTCCAAGCTCGTTGCGTTGCTGGTGTGTGCGAGCATTTCCCCTGACCCATCCGCGTCTCGAAAGCTGTCAGCACCATTCACGCTCACCTCGTCCTGCCTCACCCTTCGTTTCGTACCCAGTTCGCTACGGGCACTGGGTCCCCTTTTGCCCGCGCACCCACGGTCGTCCGTGTACCAGGGGTTGGTGATGTCGGTGGACAAGAAAAGGGTCGGCATCCAGATCCATTTGCTCCAGACGGTCCCTTCCTCCTGCGGGCACCACCGGTTGAGGCATCACGTGGCGGCGGGGACAAAGATCTAATGTGGGCACAGCCAGAATCATCCTGTGCTCAGCCAGGCTCCTGATTCGATCTCTCCACGCCCATTCTTGAGGGTATGAACACGGGTTCTGCTACCGGAAACCAGCAAGGGTCTAGTTTTGTACGCGGAGGAGAGGAATTCAATGATTCCCAGGAGATAGCACTACCCCTCCCGCAGATTTGAGACCTCGCCTTATATAGGATAAGGCGACGGTCGGAAATTGCGGGAACCCTGGTGTTCCCCTTCTCCCGCGTACAAGGTCAGACCCTTTGGGTCTTGCCCACCAAGAAGACAGGAAGGGCGGAAAAGCAGGAACAAGAAGAAGGGGAGATTGGATCATCCAGGGTGATGAATAGGCCAGCAACCATACCATCTACATGGTGCTGATGGTCCACAGGATGTTGATGCTCTTGCCGTCACCCACCTACACGCCCAAACTATCCCTATACCCAGCGCCGGCGAGGATGATGCCGTTGCCGATGGCCTAGTCGGGAATCTCCGCTTCCACCAATTGCGCAAGCAGGGTCAGCGATTCTTGCCAACCCAGGTAGCACATCTCGGTGGGAATCATGGCCGGGATTCCTTCTTGCACGATGCTCAGTTCGGTCCCGCAGGAGACCGGCTTCAGGGACACCGTCGTCCGCATTTCGCCAGGCATGTTCGGATCGTCGAATTTGTCGGTGTAGCCAATCCGTTCATTGGGCACAAGCTCCAGGTACTCTCCGCCAAACGAGTGGCTACG
>PMKP01000191.1 GCA_003157775.1 Myxococcales bacterium
GTCTACGCGTTCAACTTCTTTCCCAGCCCGTAGCCCATCGCCCGTCGCCCGAAAGTCTTCGCGAGATCATCAGGATCTCGATGCCAATGAAGCTTGAAATCCGGAAACGACTTCAAGCAGACCATCTGTTGCGTTTGAGGATCTCCATGTCGTCTCCGCCGTCCCCAGGTTGAAACCCGCTGAGCCGGAGAGCAGTCTGCTGGGACGGGATGTAGACTTGCTTGAGTGAAGCCCTCGTGACCCCCGAAACAATTGCCCACGGAATAGGCAAGTTCGGAGAACTCGTCTTGCGCCGGCGAAGTCGAGGAGGCGACGCAGCTCCGTCAACGGTGTGTTAGCTGATCACCTTTCCAGGCCCTTCGCAAGGTCACCGGCACCTCCTTCAACTGCCCGGATTCCCTCCGCTTCTCTCCGATTCCCCTTTTTGGCACCAGACACCACGGGCGTGATTGGCGAGCGGCCGCTGAAACTAATCCTTGCGATTGCGCCATATTCGGAACAAGAGGTATGCAGTGGCCGGGCGGAATCCGGATCTCAGTATCGCCGCCGAGCGTGATGGCTAAGTGGCGCGTCTCCACCTTACTAGGCGCGGAATGAGGGGAAACGATGAGCGTGGTCGTTGGCTTGGTGCTGTTCTTTGGGGGGTACTGCGCCCTTCGGCGGAGATGGTTCGACCAGAGTCTCGTTGCGCAGAAGTACGGAGCCTCTCGATGACGATGGCGACAAAGGGCAGCGTCGCGGCGACGGTGGCGGTCGCGCGCAAGTCGCTCGATGATGCATGCGCTGATCTCGACGATGCCGTGCGAGCCATCCCGGACGTCCCCGGCGACAACGTAATGGCGAACCCGGGCCTCGTAGCGCTGCTCCTGCGCGTAGTCGTCGCGAGACGTCACCTGAGCTGTCTCGATCCCAGTCTCGGGGCGGAGAGGGCGGGTCGCGTCTGGGCTTCGATGCCTCTCTCGTAGCCAAGGCCGGCGTGCTGCCGGCGCGGTACTGACGGCATCGATGCTGGGCTGGTCGAACGCACACACCTTCCATCGATTTGAATGGGAAGGCATTTCATCTTGATTGAAGAAATCGGTCTTCCAGGACAATCAAGGTTGCAAGGGGTTGAACTCATGTGTGTGGCCGGTGGCCCGAATACTGCACTATCCGCGTCTCATGGTGCAGGAAGACCGCGACCAATCAGCCGACAGCTCTGCCCAAAGGTAACAACGAAAAGGAGAATCCCGTGGAAACAGTAGGACAAGAGGTGGGAAAGATCGAAACACGACTCCGACAGTTAGGCGCCAAGCTCGACAAGCTGGTGGCCAAGGCCGACGAAGCGGGCACCGAGGCCACGATTGACTATCGCAGAAGCATCGATCACATCAAGGACAAGCACGCCGTGGTGCAGAGCAAGCTCAATGCGTACAAGGCCGCCAACGGCCAGAAATGGGACAATTTCAAGGGTGGCATTGAGATCGCCTGGCGCGATCTCGCGGATGCGTTCAAGGCCATCAGGCAGGAGCCACAACCACGCTCCTTGTAGTCCCGGCACCCATTGGCCTTCGGCAGATCCGAGTCACTGCACCGTGCCCACAGAGGCAACCTCGGTGGGAGCACGGCGGAAATCGCAGGAAACGCCTTGCCGCGATCGTCAGCTATTGCGTCACTGTCAACAGCTCATCGACGACCTTGTCCAAGACCGCGTCGAAACAACCCGCCAGCGTCTCGTCCGACTTGCTGATGGTCTGCATCCAGACGATCTCGTTGCTGCTGGCGTCGATCAGCTTCAGGACCATGCTCAAATAGGCGAGGTTGACGTCGACCTTCTTCTTGGCACGAGATTGTTCCTCCAGCGTTCCGGGATCTGGAGTTTCGGCAAGAGCGCGTTTGTCCGCGGCGATGAGGCTGGCGGCCGAGTTGCTGAATGCCGTGTATTCACCTGCATGCTTTGCCGCCGGCGTGCCAGATTCATCGGCCGGCGGTGGAAACTTGCCGCCATCTTTCACGTAGGCACCCTTGGCCTGGTTGAACTTCGATGTGTAATTGTCGTAGGCGTACTGGTTCGCGGCCAGGCGATTTTCGGTCTGTTGGCGCCAACCGGCGTAGGCCGCCGCGTAGCGGGCCATCTCCTCCTTGCCGTACAAGAATCGAAGCTCGACCAGTTGCGTCCCGGTGCCCATCGACGCAATCTCGCCATACAAGATGTATTCCGCATTGGAAACCTTGCCGACGAACACCATCCTGTCCAACATGCCTGTCCAGCGCACGTTTCCCCCGGGCATCTGGGAACTTCTTTCTTGATCGATTGACACGGCCACGCCCCTGCCGGCGGCCGACAAATCGACGATCTTGGAAACCCCGCGCTTGACCAACCTGGAGATGAGCAGGTCACTCACCTTGGGCGAAGCTTGGTTTCCCGCTCCCGTCCCCGCACGAGGCATGACCTGAGCAACGGGCGCGACCTCCAAGCCGAGCTTGCCCTTGGTTAGGAGGTTGGCGAGCCCAATCAATGACGACATGGGACTCACCTCAGACGCCCCGACACTGGCGTAGTCAACGGCCCCGAGGCCGATTGAATGTTCCTTGAAATTCGGCAGCGGGCGAACAGACACCACCTCAGACCTTATCGCGAAGGTCAGCACGTCCTTCACATTCTCCTCACGAGACGTGGGCGGCAGAGGCGGATATCCCGGCACGTTCGACAGCTGTGGCGGCGCCTCTAGCGAGGGAAAGGTGGCAGCGCAACCGCCAAGCACCACCACTCCAGCCGTCCAGACAGGAACCATCACAACAATTGCGCCTAGCTTCTGCATGGCTACCTCCTCTTCTTCCCTGGCACTCGGGGTTTCAATTCATCAAGTAGGCGAGCCACAACAGCATAGGCAGCCATCGACGACTGCTCCAGCGCAGTTCGCCACAGACGAGCCGCCCACACGACCTGCCCGGTCCTTGCATCAAGCAGCTTGACCGTAAGATCTACGATGCTGACTGTCACCTGTGCTTCTTGTGTCTTGCTCCGATTCTCTTGCTCGAACCGTTCCGGTGTTGGCACACTCTGTTCGGAAGATTGCATGGCAACGATTGCGTTTCCCGAGGCAGCCGCGAAGCCTTCGCATCCGGCGCTCTTCTGCTTGAACTCGCCCTCGTCCATCCAGGCGCGTTCCCACCAGTTCTTCCGCGCTTTCTCGCCCTCGTAGGCAGTCTTCGCACGACTGAACTCATCCCAGTAAGCCTGACGAGCTGCCGTCGCCGTCTGGATTCTGTTGGCCGCTTCAGCCCGGTATCTCGCGTATCTCGTCGCGTAGCCGGCCAGTTCCTCGGCCGGCAGCTCCAAGGCCGTCACGCGCGTTTGTTTGGCGGTTTGCAGATTCCGAAATTCGCCGAGCAGTATGTAGTCCACCCTGCCGACATCGGCAACCTGCGCCATCTGGGCCATCACGCCGGCCCACCATGTGCTGGTCCGCACGCCGTTGACTGATTTCTCCTGATTCAACGCCACCAGTATTTCCGGCGCAGAACCGAGATCCGCGATGTGCTTGAAACCGGCATCGATGGCTCCCATGGTCAGCGCCTGATCAAGAAAGGCGCGCCGATTGCCCACCCCGGCTTCGGAAGGCAGCTCGAACCCCAGGAACCCGAGCGAGCTTTGCCCGAAATCGGGCAGCGGCTTCGCCAACGCAATGTCGACTTGGGTCTCGGACGGCCCCTCCGGGACTGGCCGCAAATTGGGTAGCGGCGGTGGGGCGACTGCCTGCGGGATCGGCGGCGCGGGTCCGAGCTGGAACATCGGCGCCCCGCAGGCAAGTGCCAGGCACGGCAAGCCGACAATGACCAATGACCGATTAGGAGGAATCACGTGAGATGCTCCTTTTCATGGAGGGGCAAAATCAATACCGGGCACATTGTATCGGTACTGAGACTTTTGTCGATAGCTCAACCCGCTCCCTGATCCCGCGGCCAGCGGAGCGAAGCGGCGGACTGCCCCAGAAAGACAGGCCAGGGTAGCTCTTGATCCGCAGGATCGACAGCAGCTACATCCCCGCCCGGTATCGATCCAGCCAGTGCTGGAATACCAGCAGCGTCCAGAGTTGCTTGCGATGGTCGCGCCGGCCGGACTGGTGCTCGTCGATTATTCTCTGCACATAGTCGGGGTCGAAGAAACCTTCCCGCCGCAGGCGATCGGGGTGCAGCTCCTCGCGCAGCATTGGATTCAGCTCAGCTCGCAGCCAATGCGCTACTGGGATGGCAAAGCCGTGCTTCGGGCGATCGATGATCGCGTCGGGCAGACGTCCGCGCATTGCCCGCTTGAGAATGTGTTTGGTCACCAGGCGCTTGATGCGCAAACCTGGGGGCAGGCCGCACGCGAACTTCACCACTTCGGTGTCGAGAAACGGCGCTCGCGCCTCCAGCCCCACTGCTCCGGCGGCGCGATCCACTTTCACGTTGATGTCGCCGGCCAGATAGAACCGACAGTAGAACGCCATGAGGATATCGTTGGGGTCGCGCGCTGTGCTCTCGGCCGTCGCACGTTCGAGGACTGCGAGCGTGTCCGGTTCAGCTTGCGCGCGCAGGGAAGGCGTGAGCAGCAGGCGGAGCTCCTCGGGCAAGAAGCTCGCCATCCACTGTTGATGGCGACGCGGCCCGCGCTCATCCAGGCCACGCATCGTCTGGTTGAGCTTGAACCCGTGGCTGAAATATCCGCCGCCAGCAGGCAGCGCCGCAGCAGCGCACCGACCGAGGGCAGAAAGCAGCGCCGCAGCCTTGCGTGGCAAACGATCCACCGTCTGTCGCGCTATCGCCTCGGCCTTGAAGGTCGGATACCCGGCAAACAACTCGTCTCCGCCATCGCCGCCCAGGGCGACAGTGACGTGTCGGCGGGTGAAACGCGTGAGCAGGTAGGTCGGGATGATCGAAGCGTCCCCGAGGGGCTCGTCGAGAAACGCCATCACCTCGGGCAAAACATCGATGAGGGTCCGCGGCTCAAGCCGCTCCTCGCGGTGGTCGGTTCCCAAATGGGCTGCGACCCGGGCTGCATGTACGGATTCGTCGAAGCTCGGATCTTCAAAAGCAATGGAGAAGCTCTTGATTCGTCCTTGCCCACCCTCCGCGGCCATGCACGCCGCGATGGTCGAGGAATCGATGCCGCCAGAGAGAAAGACGCCGAGGGGCACGTCGGAAATGAGCCGCCGCCGCACCGCCCGGGCGAGCAGGCCGCGCAGCTCTTCAGCCGCGTCTTCTTCGCGCCGCGGACGGTGCTCGGCCGGGAAAGGCAGGGTCCAATACCGGGAGACACGCGGAGATGGATCGGCCGCACTGGCATCGAATTCGAGCATTTCCGCGGCGTCGAGTTTGCGCGCACCGCGAATGATGGAGTGAGGTGCCGGCACATACTCGAAGGTCAGGTAGCGGCCGAGCGCCACCGGATCCACTGTGCGATCCACCGCGGGGATGGCCAGCAGCGCCTTCAGCTCCGAGCCAAAAGCCAGCAAGTTCGGCCGACCGCCATCGCGCGGGATCGAAGCGTAGTAAAAGGGCTTCTTGCCCATGCGATCGCGGGCGGCGAGCAGCCGCCGCTGGCGGACGTCCCAGATAGCGAAAGCGAACATGCCGTCGATGTGGTCAAGCAGTCCTTCACTCCAGTGCCGGTACCCGTGCACCAGCACTTCGGTGTCGGAGCGCGAGTGAAAGCGATACCCGGCCGCGCTGAGCTCGTCGCGCAGTTCCTGGAAATTGTAGATCTCGCCATTGAACACCACCTGCACCAGCCCGTCTTCGCTGCCCATGGGCTGCGAAGCGGCCTCGCTTAGATCAATGACCGATAGTCGGCGGTGGCCTAGGCCCACGCCTGGCGCCAGCCATATCCCTTCCCCGTCCGGGCCGCGCGGGGCGAGCGTGGCCACCATCTTGAGCAAGAGATCCTTGTCGACCGGAGCCCCCGAGGGATCCAGCAATCCGGCAATTCCGCACATCAGCCGGCTCGCGACGGAATCCGACCCTGGCCTGCGGCAAGGGCGGTGGCGTCCAGGTTCACAGTTTGCCTCACCAAGTACGTCGGTTTGGCCGATGCTTCGTGGTAGGTGCGGATCTGGATCTCGGCCAGCAGCCCCAGCATCACAAGTTGCACGCCGAGCATGAAGAGGAAGACCGCGATGACCAGAAGCGGATTGCGGTGCACCCAGATGTGTTCAACGTATTTCTGGAACAGGGTGTAAGCCGCGACGACTACGCCCGCGCTACACAGCACGAAACCCAGGCCTCCGAAAAGATAAAGCGGTTTAGTGGAGTAGTCCCCCAGAAACTTCATGGTCGCAAGGTCGAGCAGAACCTTGAACGTCCTCAAGATGCCGTACTTGGATCGGCCTTCGCGGCGGGGATGGTGCGTGACCGCCAGCTCGGTCACGCGCGCGCCGGCCCACTTCGCATACACCGGGATGAACCGGTGCATCTCGCCGTACAGACTCACCGACTCCAGGAACTCGCGCCGGTAGGCCTTGAGGGTGCAGCCGTAGTCGTGCAAGCGCAATCCCAGGAAACGCCCGATGATCCAGTTGGCGATCCACGAAGGGATCTTGCGTGTGATCATCTTGTCCTTGCGATTGCGCCGCCATCCCGACACCACGTCGTAGCCCTCGTCGAGCTTGGCCAAAAGGAGCGGGATGTCGGAAGGATCGTTCTGCAGATCGGCGTCCATGGGAATCAACACCTGACCTGTGGCTGCCCGAAACCCGGCGGCCAGCGCCGCAGTCTGGCCGTAGTTGCGCCGGAACCGGATGATGCGAAGCCACGGGCGCTCCCGGGCGGCCTGCTCGAGCTTGGCGAAACTCGCGTCGATCGAGCCGTCGTCGACCACGATGATCTCCGAGCCGTGTCCGCGCGTCGCCAAATCGGCCACCGTCTTGTCCAACACGCTGACCAGCCGATCGATGGTCTCGGCTTCGTTGTAGCAGGGTATGACGATGGAGAGCTGCATTTCGGGCTCAGGTTTCCGACTCTCGCACGCGTCCCGGGTTCTTACAAGGCCACCCGTCGGTAGCCATCATTGTGCGCGTTCGGTGATCGCCGCATGCAGCGCGCCTAGATTGCCGGGCGAGCCAATGAACAGATCGTCCGGGTAGTGCCGGAACGCGAGCATGCCCCGATAGATCTCCGCGCGCTGATCGACGTTCATGCCGAATCCAGCCAGGAATTGCAGGCGCAGGTTGTCGTCGCGGTTGATCTCGGCGTCCCTGAGCCAAGGTGCAAGCTCGGGGCCACGACCACCGTAGGTGGAGAGCAGCGCCACGGCTGAGTTGAAGCCGATCTGGCGCAGCGACTGCGCAACCGGGGCAAACTCCGGGCTCTGCAAACGGCCCTCCAGGGCGTCAACGTCGATCCGGGTCGGCTCCACCTGGCCCAGCAGCACGACGTCGTAGCCTTGTCCTTGCACGGTGTTGCCCCAAATTGTCCCGTTGGGGAACGCCTCAAAGAAGGTCGCGACCTCGCTCTTCACCGCCGCCATCCCGCTTTCGTAAAGCTGCACGAACACCGTCACCACCCCGCCGGGATTGAGGTGCCGCTTGGCCATCTCCCAAAATTCGCGGGTGTAGAGATTGGCGGCGCCTTTGACCCAGGGATCGAACGGATCCGAAGTGATGGCGTCGAACGTCTGTTTGGTGGTTGTGAGAAAATGTCGGGCATCGTCCACTTCGATGTGCACCTTGGGATTGCGGACGACGTTGTCGTTGAAGTCGCCGAAGTATGGGGCGACTACCCTCGGGACGAGCGGCTCGATTTCCGCGATGGTCAAGCGCTCGACGCGGGGATCGATGCTGGCCGCACCGGCGGTTACCCCGGCGCCACAGGCGATCACCAGGACCTCACGCGGATCCACCGGAATCAATGTGGTGAGGTGCCCGAGCATGCGCTGAAGTCGCATGTCCTGAGGAAGGGTGGAGGCCTGGATCTTCCCGGCGTTGTAGTAGCTCAGGGTTCCGTTCAAGTCCCGCGAAACCGCCGGGGACGAATTCATGCCTTCGCCCACGTAGAGGAACGTCTCTTTGGTGTTGCGCTCGACCGCGGAGAAGCGGCCGTGCCCGACCAGCAGCGGGGGAACCGCGACCACGTTGCGCCCCAAGATGACAGCCAACTCGACGATGGCCAACGTCCAAATTGCATCGCGCGTAGTAAAGCGCCACGCCGCCCGATTGGGTAGCAGCGCCGGGATGAGGGTGAGGGCGGCGGCAACGGCCGAGATCGCGATCAGGATCCGCTCGCTGTTTTGCGTCCCGACTGTGACGATCAGCACCAGGCTGGTGCCCAGGGCTCCGACGATGGCGCCCACCGTATTCGCCGCGTAGATGCGGCCCACCACCACGCCGCCATCGGCTCCCCGGGACGCGACTGCCGCGAGCGCCAGGGGAAAGCTGGCGCCCCACAGGCAGGCCGCGGGCAGGATCGCCCACAGGCAGCGGACAAAATCGATCTGGAATTGATTCCACGGGTTGAGCGCCAGGCGCGGATTGACTGGCCAGTAGGGCAACGCACTGGTGATGTTCCACGATGCCCAAGCGATGGCCGCGACCAGGGCGAGCTGCGCGAAGCCGAGCGCACGGCGTGGATTGGACGTCCGGCGCGCCATGAACGAGCCCACGCCACTGCCGAGCCCGATCCCGATGAGGAACACCGCCAGGATGATCGAGAAGGTGTACGTGGTGTGGCTCAAGAGCAGCCCGAAGAGCCGCGTCCAGATCACCTCTGCGCCGAGCGCGCTCATCCCCGAAAGCCCGATCGCGAGATAGATGATCCAGGCGGGTGTCGTCGGGGCAGAGATTGCGGTGGTGCCAAGGTCGCGGCTCGTCTCGCGTGGTGCAGCCTCGGGACGGGCGCGCGCAAGCGCGAAGGCGCCCGCGGCGACGGTTGCGTTCAATGCGACCGCGACGAAGGTCGCGGTGTGCATGTCGTGAACCCGCAGCAGGTAGAAACCGGCAAGCAGACAGCCGAACACCGCCCCGAGGGTGTTGCCGCCATAGAAAGTCCCCAGCCACGAGACACCGCGCGGGCTCATTTCCACCCAGCGGGAAACCGCGGGCAGCGTGGCCCCCATCATTATCGTTGGCGGCAGGAGACAGATCGCCGCAAACAACCCGCGCAGAAGCAGCCCCGGGATACCGTGCCCGACCACCGCCGTGTAGACATGCTGGACCAGGGGCATCGCCCCCAGCATCAGGATCCCGGAGACACCGATCGCGATTTCGAGGATGGCGTAGACCCGCAAGGGATGGCGTTGGCGCGAGACGAAGTGCGACAGCCCCAGGCTGCCCAGGCACATCCCGCCCATGAAGGTTCCGAGAAGCACCGCGATCGAGACCGCCGAAGATCCGAGCACGAGCTGCAACATCTGAAACCAGACGATTTCGTAGATCAGGGCCGCGCATCCGCTGGCCACAAACAGCACCAGGAGAAGCGCAAAGGATCGTTCGTCCGTACTCTTCGCGGGCGGCGGCGCGCCTCTGCGGCGGCGGGCGATCCTTGCTCCGGCGAGCGACACGATGGCCGCGCCCAGCAAGATCTCAAACCAGCCAACCCGGTGGTTTGCCGGCACGACGGGATCTGCCACTGCCGGCGCGACAGGGGGCTTCGGCGCAACCGCCCCGGGCACGTCGACGGTGCGCATGGGCGGTGGGAAAGGAGTCGGGGCCAGGCAATACGCGGCGAACTCGGAGACCGAATAGAATCCGTCGCCGTCGGCGTCGCCGATGCGCAGGTAGCGCACCGTCGCCGGCTCGATCTGGACAGCGCGCGCACGCAAACCGGGCCCGCGGTCGACCACGTTCGCGATCTCCGCCAACACCCGGAAGCTTCCCGTCTGCCCGTCGCGAGAGCCGGTGATCTTGTAGGTGTCGTTTGCGTCGGCTTGCAGATAGAAGGCGCCCACCTTGCGCGGCTCGCCCAAGTCATAGGTTATCGAGGCAGCATGGCTTGCCAGAGTGACGGCGGCGGGCGCGTCCCAGGATGTTCCCTCAGGCGCAACCGCGCCGTCAGTGACCAAGGCGGGGTTGCCGCGGACCTCGGCCTGGGCAGACGGCATCTGACCCGTGAGCAAATCCGCGGTGTCGCATTCGGGTGCGCCGGCCGCGGTAGGGCGCTCGACGGCATAGGCGCTGCCACCCGCGACGCCCACGGCCAGCGCGAGCCCGGCACACACGCAGGGCAGCGTGGCGCGGCGGCGTTTCATGAATCCTCCATCGATCGGACAACCAGAGTAGCAGGTTGCCGACTCGCGTGCGATTGCCGCATGTTTGGCAACGACAACGGCGACTTGCCCTCGACAACATAGGCACGGAGGCGGGTCAGCCTATCTACTCTGCCCTGTATCCCAGGGGGCAGTACTACTACAACGACATGGCCGAGATCGATCTACTCTGCTGAGTGGGCAAGACACGCAAATGCTTTCTTCTCAACACCCAGGCCAAGATCAGCGGTGCCCGCCACCGTGGCCACCGCCAAAGCCGCCATGTCCCCCAAAACCGCCATGCGAGCCACCAGCAAAGCCGCCGTGGAATCCGCCGGACGCGTGGCTGACACCGCCGCCGCGATAGCCGCCGCCGCCAAAGCTGCTGCGGAATCCTCCCCCAGTACTGCCACCATGACCGCTGAAAGAGCGAGCGCCGCCAAAGCTCCCACGGTATCCGCCAACCGTGCCGCCGCGGTATCCACCGCCCGCGTGATAGCCGGCCGCACCCCGATAGCCGCCTCCGTAGCCGGCACGATAGCCGCCAGCGTAGCCGCCGTGGTATCCGCCCCAACCATACCCGGCCCGGTAGAGGCCGCGATACCAGCCGAAGCCGAGAGCACCGCGGAGGCCAAAGTAGGGATAGGGCCCCCAGCCCCAAAGCCAGGGCGCTGCCAGCCACATCCATCCGTAGCTGGGGTAGTACACATAGGAATAGGGGGAGGCGTCGTAGTACGTCCCTTCGTAGGTGTACTGGTCTCCGTAAGGCATCCAGATCCAGCCGTACTGATCCGTGTACACCCACTGGCCTCCGGCTGCCGCCGGAGCTGCCCCAACGGGCCGCTGAACTTGAGGTCGCGTCTGGGATTGGACCGGCGGGGCTGGCGGCTGCAGCGGTGGAGCAGGCGGCTGCTGAGCTGGCGCCGCTGTGGGCGGCTGCACCGACTGCGGCAGACCCTCATCGGCCCGCGCGATGCCGAACCCTGCGAGCAAGAAACAAAGGCAGGCAGTCAAATTGGTCTTCATGACATCACCTCAATATTGAACGACCAACATATCCAACAACAGTGGGTGCAATCCCCGCGCCACATCGTTTGGGCATCGACCAACCTTGTCAGAGCACGGACTTGGAATTCTGCGCGCGCCACTTCGATACACTCGCCCACCTTTTCCGCCACATAGGTCAATGAGTCGTCGTGCGGGGTTGCTTGCCGCGCATCAGTGGCTTTGGTTGCCTTACGTGGCGTACCTGGCCCGCTGTGAAATATCTTCACGGATTGACCTCGCACCGAAGTACGCCACCAGGGTGGACGCCGCCGGCCTGTTCGTGCCACCATCGGGAGCGTGAGCACGCATCGCCAGGGCAGACTCTGGGTCATAGCCGGCATGGCGCTCTCCTGCAGCAGTGCCAAGAATACGCCTGCGGCCACTCATGCCGAGGCTGGCACCAGCGTCACCGGTCCCACCTGCCCCAGCGCAGCCGCAACCGTGCACACAGGCGACGGCACCTACTACACCTTCGCCGATGGCTCGGGCAATTGCATGTTTCCAGCCACGCCCAGCGATCTGGACATCGGTGCCATGAACCAGACCGACTACGCTGGCTCGGCGGCGTGCGGGATGTGCGCGCAAGTCACCGGGCCCGACGGTGCGCTCACCATCCGCATCGTGGACCGGTGCCCGGAGTGCCAGCCGGGCGACATCGATTTCAGCCCCTCGGCCTTTGCCAAACTGGCCGCGCTGTCTCTGGGCCGCATCCCCATTCAGTGGACCTTCGTGCCCTGCGCAGTCAGCGGACCCATCGTCTATCACTTCAAGGACGGCAGCAATCAGTGGTGGACGGCAGTCCAGATCCGCAATCACCGCTTCGGCATTGCAGGCTTCGAGTATCTCGACGGCACCGGCCAGTGGCAAAGCGTGCCCCGGCTTGACTACAACTACTTCGTCGCGGCCTCGGGCATGGGGCCCGGCCCGTATACTTTCCGCGTGACCGACGTGAACGGCGCCACCCTCGAGGACTCGGGCGTAGCGCTGACCCCCGACGGCGACTGTGTGGGAACCAACCAGTTTCCCGACTGTCCCAGCACGTAGACTGTGCCCCGCGACGAAATATGCGCATTGCTTGCAAGAGAAGTCCGCCCGAGCCGCAGCAAGGGTCGTAGACGATCTCGCATGAGCCGGATCAACTGCCGTCGCTCGTCCCGAAGGCGGCCATCTCGACCGCCGGCAGGGCGGGCAAGATCGCGCGCAGGTTCTCGACCGCTGCGCGCTCGGAGCCGGGCACGGACAAGATGAGGGTTTGGCCGCGCACACCCGAGCAGGCGCGCGAGAGCATACGCCGAGGCGAAGTAGCGGCGAAAACGGCACGGTCGGGCCGCGGGGCCCAGGTCGGTGCCCTGATCGCCACCCACTGCCGTCCGAGATCCGGACACAGTCGGCAATCGCAACAATCTTCACAACCTACGAAACACCTACATTCACCGTATCACCGCGTCCGTCTTCTGCGTTTCTGAATATGTCTCAGGCACCACATTCGGTGGCACCACACTCGGTGACGAAAACGATGGCGGCTCGTTCAGCGCCCGTGGTTGGCAACAACGTGACCTGCGTCGCCGCGCGATGCAAGCGAGCAGCGCCAGGGCGAAAAAGATCGCGCGCGCAGGCACGGACGACGGAGCCGTCCTGCACCCGCACCCCGAGCTCTTCCCGGCCACTTCGGGCGAGCCGGGCGCCGCGCCGTCGGGCAACGCGGCCGTGCCGCCGGTCGCCGTGCTGCCTCCGCTCGCCGTCGAGCCGCCCGCGCCCGTCGAGCCACCCGCGCCCGT
>PMKP01000111.1 GCA_003157775.1 Myxococcales bacterium
CGACCTCAATTCGGCCGCTAACAGATATGTGCTCGTCGCCAAATCGAGGAACAGGCCACATCGATGTAGGAATGCAACGAACGCCTCGCCGTGGTCATCGTGGATCATCACTGCGAGTGAGGCCCTACGGGGGTTCACGTAGATCGAACAGACGGATGACGAGGCCCAGGTTCGGCTGGCAAGCCGCCGCGCGAACCCCGGCGGGAGGGTTGTTGTCATGCCGCGCGCACAGGAGGGGCAGTGCTCCACTGGCATCGGACGATCGATGAGCACGATCTTGATGGCGGGCCCGAATGACGCCACCTCCGCCACTGCCCAGTCCGCCCACTTCGCCGGCGGACCATCGAGAAGGTGGTAGACGCGCTCGAACACGAGGCGACCGTCTGCCCACTGGAACGCCAGCTGCATCGCATGGACTGACTCGATGTTGCCGTAGCCAGTTACGGTCGCGAGGATAGCCGGTGCTTCCTTCGCGGCCTCCGCGACAAACGCCTCCCACTCCAGCTTCGCAGTCGCGATAGTCGCAGCATCAAGATCTGAGTGATTCATCTCGGCATCAGGGCGATACTCCTCGGGCCGGTGGTGAGCATCGTGATCACGCACGCAAACCACGGCGAGGTTGGTCTCGACGGTGTTCGCGGAATCGCCGTCGATGTGATGGAAGTTCAGACCGACGTTGCGGGCCTTGCAGACGCAACATGCCTTGGCGTTCCTCCGCAGGAGAGCCTCGCGGAGCTTCTTGGGGACCAGAACGCGAGTCATGTCTTGGCGCTACCAGCTACTTGTCGGTGGTTCTTGGCACCTCACCAGCGGCGGATCCTCCGGCGGGCCCTCGGAAGAGAATCTTCGCGTATCCAAATGGGATCAATGCAGCCCGACCGACCAACTCAGGATGAGCGCCAAATGCGGCAATCCGGGTCTCCACAAACTCAAAGTCCCGCTCGCCAAGTTCGTTCCAGTCGAAAAGGCGAATGAACTCAAGCTCGGCATCATTCGGCGTGAGGAAATTCACCGAATGATCCCAATACGGTGTCCTGGGTGCAGCTCTGTTTATGTGCACTGGCACCCCTCTTCCAACCGTGGGCACGACCATCAATGAACCTATGGGCTCCGGCTCTGCCTCATAGAGATCGGGCAGTCGCTCGCGAACCAGGCCCAGCGGTTTCAGAACGAGGACAGCAAAGACCTCGCCGCACACCCTACTAAAGGCGTCGCGAGTCTCCCAGTTCGCGTTCGGCGCCAGCGCTGCATTCCACAGATGCCGAACCGCTTCGCGGAACGCGACCACCGAAGATGTGACATCTTTCATCCCACACCCTCGCATAGACAAAGGCCCGTCAGCCGGCGAAAGGGCAGCGCTGCGAAGGCTGGCAACACAGCCGGTCGCCAAGAAGACCACTCGGTGTCGTGTAGGCTCTGAAGAAAGTGCGAGCTAGTCAACAAGGCGCCCCCGGTGTCCCACAGCAACCGCCGAACACTCTTTGCGGGTAACACTCGCAGGTGTACGGATTTTGGTTGTACCTGAACGAATGCCAATGTCCCCCCTCACAGCCGTGCTGCCCCGGAGTCATATGAATCTGATCTTCTGGCAACGGGTCCTCCGTCTCATCACAAGGCGGACAGGGTGGTGGCGTTGGTGGCTGGCAGCGCTTCCCGATCCAGTCTATTGCCTTGCTCAACCCCCAGGCTGCGGCTGCACCAATTGCTGCGCCGGCGCCCGCAGCGGCAGCAGCACCGGCGGCACCCGCACTTCCGGCTGCAGCGCCGCCCCCCACAAGTACACCAACGCCAGCGTCATAGCCTGTGGTGTCAAGATTGTTGATCGGGTCATTTCCGGCGTACGTGAAGAGGTTTGCCTGCCTCCCACCAAATCGTATTGGATCCTTCGCCGTCCACCGACCCACCACCGGGTCGTAGTCGCGCGCGCCAAACCTGACCAGCCCCGTATCCACATCGTAGATTCCGCCCGCAAATCCGAACGTCTGGAACCCGGGGTTGCTGTCGCTCATCACCTGGCCAAACTCGTCGACGTCCAAACGCTGAACGACCGAGCCGGTCGCGCGGTCAATGACAAGACGGGCGGTGCCAAGGTGGTCCGCAACAATCTCGTAGGTGTTGGCCCCCTTCATCACCAATCCGCCTGAATAGTGGGCGAGGAGTTGGCCCGAACCGTCCAATTCGGCAGCCGGGTTCAGTTGATCTTTGTAGAGCCATTTCCGCACGAGTGTGCCGTTGATCTTCTTGCCAACCCGACGATTCTTTGAATCCACTACGTATTCGATGAGGCGCCTGTCTGGCAGGCTCACACTGCGAAGGTTCCCTTGGCCGTCATAGCGGTACACAGTCACAGCGCTGGTCGTAGCGTCCAGCCTGCTTTGCAGTTCCCCATTCGCCGTGTATGTGTACGCCCATTTTCCGTATGTTTGCAGCCTATCTTGGCTGTCGTACGTGGCCGTCTCGACTCCGCTTGCGGTGGTTTTGCTGAGCCGGTTCGCATTGGGGTCGTAGAGGTATGTGGCCGTGAGCACGCCGTTCTGCATGACCTGCCACAAGCGGCCCGCCTGGTCGTAGCTGTAGTTCCAAACGGTGGTCGTCCCCTGTATGGTCTCGGTCTTCTGCTCGATCCGCCCGAGCGAGTCGACGACGTACGCGACAGAATACAGGCTGGTGGTTCCAAACCTTGCCTCAAACGTCGCAACCTGCCCGTAGCTGTCATAGGTTCGATGGTCGGTCACGGCGCCGAGAGCCGTGTCGGTGATCATCCCGTTGGTCGGGTCGCGCGTGATGCTCAATCCATCCACCGAGGTCAGCAAGCCGTCGCTGTCATAGCCGTAGGCCACACTGTTCGCGCCGTTCACCAATTCCGTTGCCACGCGAAAATCGTTGTTGTACGTCCGACTTACACTGCCGACAACGGTCCCAGACCATGTCGTCGAAAGCGGCAGTCGGCCATCGTAGGAAAACGCCAGGGACTGACCATCTGACGACGTCAGGCCAATCAGCTTCCCTGTCGTGGGATTGTACGTCCTCGTCACCGTCACCGTCCCATCGCTGACGTCCGGCCCCTTCGGATACGTCACGGTCGCTATTCTTCCCGCGCTGTCATAAGTGAAACTGATCGTGCTGCCATCCGGCCTGTGCACGACGGTCGGTTGCTTGTCGCGATTGACAAGCAGGCTGCACTTTTCGGTCCGCGGATCAGCGGTTTTCCGCGAAGCCGCGAAGCTACGCGCGCCGCGGGATACGCAGTTCCTGGCGAGGGCGCTCGGCACGAAAGGGATCATCCTCCCGAAGCCGCCGGCCGGCAAGAGCAGTTGAAGGGGGGAAGTCCCGGTCGGGCTTCAGCGCTGGAGGACCGCGTTCTAGACGGTCCAGTTCTCCACGGTCAGCCCGGGAATGTCGCCAGCGAGCAAGGCCGCGTCGTCGGTGACCAGGATGGCACCCTCTTCCACTGCGGTGGCCGCGATCAGCAAGTCGATGTCCGCCTTCCCGCGCCCACGCGCGCGCAATCGCGACTTCAGCGTGCCCCACCGGTCCGCCACGCGGGCATCAAGCGGCACGATGCCAATGCGCTCCAGCTTCTGCCGGATATTCTCGCGGTTCTCTTCACACCGAGCCGAGCACTCTGCCCCGTAGATCAACTCGCCCACGACGACCGCACTCGTCAGAATCTCGCCTCGTTCCTCGGCCTCGTTGAGCCGGCGCCGCACCGCAGGCACACCGTTCAGCGCATGGATGATGATGTTGGTATCGAGCAGCCACTTCATAGCTTCGGCGGCTCACTGCTGGTTCCGGCAGCGCGCGCCTCGCGGATGATGCGCGAAATTTCCTCCGCCGATTCCCCCTTCCAGCCCCCGCCTTCTGCCATGAAGTCGCCGAGTCGCATCTTGGGCTTTTCCACCGCCCGCAGCTCCACGTCCAGCTCGTCCAGGTGCGCACGCACCGGGCGCGACGGGTCGTGCCTCAGCTTCGCCAGCGCTTCTTCCAGCGCTTTCGGAATTTGAGTTTGCGGTGTGGCCATCGGACTGCCTCCGTATCTCAAGCGTAGCACGAAGACGCGTTC
>PMKP01000068.1 GCA_003157775.1 Myxococcales bacterium
GAACTACCGCCTGCTGATTCTGAAAAGCCGCGAGTAGCGGGGCAGCGTTACCCGTAACCGTTGCCGAAGCAAGACAGTCCGGCCAGGGCCGCCCGCGCGGGGGCGACCGCAGGTCGCCCCGCAGATGATTGACTCCGATTCGTAGGGGCGACCTGCGGTCGCCCCACCTACTCCGAGTAGACGACCCACAGGACTCCAGCCACGGTGATTGCGCTGCCGATCGCCGAGCGCAGGGTCAGCATCTCGCCGAAGAAGATCAGTCCGCCCAGCACGGTAAGCACCACCGTGACCTGATGGATGATTCCCATCGCTGTGGCGGTCACATGCTTGAGCGCCCGGGTCATGATGAGCTGAGCCCACACGCCAGTCACTCCCACGAAGAGAAGCAGCAGCCATTCGCGGGCGCTGGGCGCGATCCAGTGGCCGAACGGCGGCAGCGCTGGCGGCAGGGTGGCTAACGCACCCAGCAGGGTGAACGAAGCAAACACGGACCAGTGACTCTCGGCGGGCGTGCCATCGTCTCCCGATCGACGCGCCGCTCGGATGGCCGTGACCGCAATGCCCGCGGACACCGCTGACAGCTCTGCCACCAAGTCCCAACCGCTCACACGCCAGCCACCGCCCCCGCTGCCCACGATCAAGACAACGCCGATCAGGGTCAGCACCAGAGCCGGGACGGCATGCGAACGCGGACGCTCCTTGAGCAGAGCCCCGCCAAACAGCAGTGACCAAACCGGCGACGTGTAGTTGAGCAGAGTGGCCCGGCCCACGCCTAGTCGCTCGATGCAGATGAAGTACAGCAGCACAGAGGTGCCGCCAAAGAGGCCGCGCACAATCAACCAGCGCCAGCGGTGTGGCCGCAGTTCGACGCGAAAGATTGCCCACGCGCCCAGCACCACCAACACCCCGAAAGAGAAACGCACCAGCGCCACCTGCGGCCCCGGGATGCTGCGCGAAACCAACCGCGCCAGCATGGCCATGACCGCGAACAAGGTCGCTGATACAAGCAGGCTGGCCGAGGCGCGCCGGGTTGAGCTTGGCTGGGCAGCGGGCGAGGGATCGGTGATCGGGGCCGGAAACAAGAGACTCTTTCGGGAAAGGTGGGAAGCCTACCCGAAGAGGGCGGCGGTCGCCCGAGGATTGGCACACCGTCTTGTGAAGTTCCCCTGCGGGGTGACAATGCGCCGGCGGGGGTAATGTCTAAACATCTGACCGTGATCTTGACTATTGGGCTGCTGGCCGGTTCTTCCTGCGCCAGCTCTCGGAGTACGTGCAAGAGGGCGCGCGACTCTTTCAGGTCGAGGCGGGCAACCTGGTCATCGAGCGGCAGGTGGGACCGAGCACGCGCTACAAGCTGAAAAGCGGCGCGGATCAGCCGCACACCCTGTGGCTCAAACACCCACGCCAGAATGGGGCGAAACTGATTGGGCCGCCCAAAGGCACCGAGGACAACGTGGGCGCGGGCAGCGCACAAGTTCACATGCAAGTCAAGGAGCTGGAGCTGCGCTTCCGCGAGGCGGTGAGGTTGGTGCGCATCCCGGCGCGAGCCTAACTGTACGTCGATATTCAGCCTCTCAGCCGCGCCAACTGCTCCGCTGCTTCGGCCATGCGGCCTGGCTCGCCCACGCGCTCGGCGCGCCAGAGCAGGTTGTGCGGGGTCACGGTAGGCGCCACAAAACTGACCACGGTGCTCTGCCAGCCCGCAGCCTCCAGGCGCAGAGTGCGTTCGGCATCCACCACCGACTGGATGAAGCGGCGTCGCACCTCAGCGTGACGAGGCATACCCAACTGGTCAGCGCGGCGCTGGGCCAAGGCAGCGGCCGACACGTCTTTCGACGTGCAACAGGGAACCAGCAGCAGCGTCCGGGCACGCACGGCCAGCGACTGGTCAATGATCACGTCGGAGGCCTGCCCGCAGGCGTGCAGTGCGACCACCAGGTCGGGCTCGCTGGGCCAGGCTGCAGGATCCGCGACATCCGCCGCCACCACCTCGATAGCCAGAGAAGGCGCCCGCAGGCGTGCGATAGCGTCGCGACACGCCGCCACGCGCCCTGGCTCGCGCTCGATCACGTGCACGCGTGCCGGCCGGCCACGCGGCGCCAGGATCAGCTCCGCGGCCAAGAGGCCCACGTAGGCCTTGCCCGCAGCCGCATCCACCAAGACGAATTCGCCCTTGCAGGCTCGGCGGGCCACGGCTGCCGCCACTTCGGCCAGCAGTCCCGCCATCTCGTCCGACTTGCGCCGATCCTCGTCCCGCAAACTCGTGGCAGGCGCGTCGATGAAAAGGCGGTGCAAGATCTCGTCTAGTTGGGCGCGGGCAAATGTCATGAGGCGTGGGTCCGGGAGCTGACCACGCCATTGTAGAATACCATTGCTCACTGCACAGCATGACGCCGCGTCGGGAGCGGCTCCACGGCAGGCCCAGTCACGGGGCCAGGCGCCGGATGCCGTAGGCATCCAGTTGGCGGTCGGAGCTGAGCACCGGCACACCCTCGACCAGCGCCTGCGCAACTATCATTCGATCAAAAGGATCACGGTGGAGCGGCGACAGGGCGCCGGCTCGCAAGGCATGGGTGACCGAGATCGAGAGCGGCGTGGTCCTGGTCAGTGCCAATCGGGCCGGCACGTAGTCCATCGGCGCGACCGGCAAGGGGAGCTTTCCCAGGTGATATTTGATTCCGATCTCCCAGATGCTTGCCGCGGAGAGCATTCGTACCGTATCCGGATCCAACAGCAGAGTGCGCATCCGGTCCGAGAACTTCTCAGGGCTGGCGTTCATCCAGAGCCAGCACTGGGTGTCAACCAGCACCTTCATCAGTGGCCACCGCCCTCGAATGCATCCAGCACGTCAGCGGGCAAGGGCGCGTTGAAATCCTCAGGAACCACGAACGTGCCCGCGTCCGCTCCCAGAGTCGGTGCGATTGCCGGAGTTTCAATCGCGACCAGCTTGGCTACCGGCTTGCCTGCCCGCGCGATGACAACTTCCCCGCCCCGCTCGACCTTGGCCAGCAGCTTGGAGAACTGAGTCTTTGCCTCGTGAACGTTGACCGACTTCACGCCCTAAATGATGGACTAAGTTGTGGACTAAGGCAAGCCTCTCAGAAGTAGACTGGGGCCTGCGCTTTGTCCTGAGATCCGCTACTATCTGCCCGCACGCCCCACCCGGGCTGCGACGAACCATAAGCGAGAGGCAGACAACATGGCGACCAAGACCCTTGCAGACATCAACGTCAGCGGCAAGACCGTGCTCATGCGCGTGGATTTCAACGTGCCCTTGAAGGGCGGCAAGATCACCGACGACCGGCGCATCCGCGCCGCGCTTCCCAGCATCAAGCAAGTGCTGGACCAAGGCGGCAAGCTGGTGCTGATGAGCCACTTGGGCCGGCCTGACGGCGCCTTTGATCCAGAAGGCAGCCTCAAGCCCTGCGCCGTGCGCCTGAGCGAACTTCTAGGCAAGCCGGTGAAGCTTGGCCCCAACGAGGTGATCGGCCCGGCCGCCGAGTCCCTGGTGGCCGCGCTCAAGCCGGGCGAGGTGGCTTTGCTAGAGAACGTGCGCTTTCACGCGGGCGAGACTATGCCCGACAAGGCCAAGAAGAACCCCGACAAGAAGCTGACGCCGGAGCAGCAGAAGACCCACGACGATTTCGTGGCCGGCCTGGCCAAGCTGGGCGATGTGTACGTCAACGACGCCTTTGGCACCTGTCACCGCAAGCACGCCAGCATGTACGGCGCGGCCAAGGCCATCCAGAAGAAGGGCGGCGCCGCGGTGGCCGGGTATCTGGTGGAAAAGGAGATCCGCTACCTGCACGAAGCGGTGTCCAGCCCCAAGCGGCCCTTCTTGGCCATCCTGGGCGGGGCCAAGGTCAGCGACAAGATCAAGCTCATCTCCAACCTGCTCGGCAAGGTGGACCACATCNNGGTCGACAACATCCTCATCGGCGGGGCCATGGCGTACACCCTGCTGAAAGCGCGCGGCGTGGCCGTGGGCAAGAGCCGGGTCGAGGAAGACCAGGTCGAAGAAATGAAGAAACTCCTGGCCCAGGCCGGCGACAAGATCGTGCTGCCCTCGGACCACAGCGCAGCGGCCAACTTCGATTTCAAGGCCATGACCGGCGACAAGCCCACCGTGGTGCCCGGAGCCGCGATTCCCGACGGGCTGATGGGCATGGACATCGGCCCCAAGACCGTGGCCGCCTTCAGTGACATCATCGGCAAGGCCGGCACCATCGTGTGGAACGGCCCCATGGGGGTTTTCGAGTCGCCGGACTACGCGGCCGGCACCCTGGCGGTGGCCAAGGCCATCGCGGCGGCCACCGGTCGCGGCGCCATCACAGTGATCGGCGGCGGTGATTCAGCCGCGGCAGTGGAAAAGATGGGCCTGGCTGACAAGATGACCCACGTATCGACCGGCGGCGGCGCCAGCCTCGAGTATCTCGAAGGCAAGGCCATGCCGCCCATTGAGGTGCTCGACCAGAAGTAGTCGTCCGCCGAGGTCGTGCCGTTGGATCACGGACGCGGGAAACCCAGTAGTAATAACTCCGGAGGCCACTCGTCGGCGGGTTCGAGGATGACCTGTTTCCCCACCCTTCTAACCATCACCTGGTCCTGATCCTCGCCAAATCGACACGACTTCGGCAACCGCACAGGTTTCGGGGGAACTTGCACCCCAAGACGACGTTCATGCTGGACCCACCCGGTTGAGGCGGGCGCCGAAGGCGAGCGCTGCAACTGCTTGTTGGCCAGCCTCACATCGTACAACGCCTTCATGATAGATTAACACATCGTTGTACGGAGAGAATTATGCCCACGGTCACGCTATCCCCAAAATTCCAGGTTGTCATCCCTCTGCAGATCCGTGAGAGCCTTGGGCTGAAGCCTGGGCAAAAGGTGGAGGCGCTGCAATACCTGGATCGTGTCGAGTTCATTCCTGTCCGATCACCACGCGCGATGCGGGGCTTCTTGAGGGGAATCAACACCACGGTACCTCGTGACAAGGATCGAGTGTGAACGTTG
>PMKP01000187.1:0-1187 GCA_003157775.1 Myxococcales bacterium
TCTATCGCGTCCATGCTCATGGGCAGCTCCTACATGGGGAAGAGGTCGCGTTGGGTACCGGGGGACGGCGGTGGGGCGACAAAACCGCAATCAGCGAGGCGGCACGCGAGCGCCCCGTCCATGTCCGAGTACCGGTCGGTAGTCTCGGCATAGGTGTCCTCTCGGTTTCCCGTCCTTTGGTATCGCTCGGTCGCCATGTGAATGTGGAAATCGTAAAATGTCTTTCCTTCCAGGGGATTCGTGTGATCGTGACTTCTGCCGTTGTAGCGACGAAGCCGAAAGATCTGATTGGATGCTGGGATTCGGTACGCCAGGATCACAGAGAAATCCAGGGGGTTGAAGTGGGAACGTCGCCTAACGACGCGAAACTCTGAACCGTCTTCGCCGCTCAGATCTAGTTCGGATTCAGAGTGCCCCCGCTTCGGCTTCACTGCCATCTTCTTCGCGTAGTCGGCGGGCAGGACTTTCTGCTCTCGCAGCAAGGCGGCAATCTCCGAATCTGAAAAGAAGTCCGGCACTTGGCATCCTCGCTTGAGCTGTCCATTCAGCTTACCACGTTGGTCCTCAGGGCGAGAAATGCCTGCTCTCCCTCGCCAACCGGTCGCCTGCACGCGGGGTCGAAGACCGATCCTGGGCAAAAGAGACGGGCTACGGGGCGCGCCACCTCGGGGCGGTGACGGAACGAAATCACGCGCTGGCCAGGTGCGGGGCGTACCGTCCAGCCATGCGCAGGACGAACTCGTCTCCTGCGCGCAGCTCGGCCTCGATTTCGTCATGGTTGTCGTAGTAGTAGGCCAACGCCGCGTGAACCTGCGCCAATGTCAGTTGGGGCAGCGCCTCGACGATGTCGTCAACGCTCTCCCCCTGGTACACGTATCTCGATGCGATCTCCGAAACCCTGACCCGCGTGCCGCGAATGTGCGGGCGACCGCCACAGACGTCAGGCAGCACGTCGACGTAGTCCGCGGGAATATGGAGTTTCCTGGCTGCGTCCATGACGGCTAAATCTAGCATGCCAGCTTGCGCCTGTGTGAACGGCCCCGCGAGGCGTATCATCGCCCCATGGCAGCGTCACGGCCCCTCGAAGTCCGCCAGCATCTGATCGCGGCGCTGCGCGCGGATCTCGTCGGGCCTTTTCTCCCCGAGTCCGCCGACGGTCCCCCGTGCGAGGAAGTGCTGCCGCTGCC
>PMKP01000187.1:1320-3630 GCA_003157775.1 Myxococcales bacterium
GTCGACGTCCCCATTGAGCCCCAGGTTCTGGCGAACGGCATCCCGCTGCCGGGCTTTCCTGAACTGGTTCTGACCGGCGTGGCGGAGAAGGTCGTGGCGCCGGGGCTGCCCGAGGGAGTGAGGGCGCTGTCGCTCTTCCTGGTCAACCGGCGCCAACCCGCTCTGCGCGGTCGCGAGGACGAGGCGTACATCTTCCAGGTCGAGCTGGAGGTTCGGTGTGCGAAGGGCTTCGTCGCGCGCTTGAACGTCAGAGGCGAAGGCTCGGATGACCGGGACGAGCAGGTCGCCGATCTTCAGTTCCGAAACCGTGTTGAATACGTGGTCGGTCACGGCATTGCGGCCGAGCCCGTCGAGAAAGACGGCCGCGTGGTCGCGGTCAGGACCACTTGGCTTCCCACTGCGACCGTGCCCCGGGTGAAGACCCGCGACGACATCCAGGACGTGCTTGTGGGCATGGAGGACCTGGCTGCGCTGCCGGACGCTGCCACCGCGCGGGTGAAACTGTCGCCGCTTGTCGAGCACTACGCGGCCTGGATAGCAGCGCAGAGGGCGACTCGGCTGGACACTCCCGGACGAAGAAGCACGCTAGAGGGGCTCGTACGCAAGGCGAAACTCGCCTGCGAACGGATCGCGGCAGGGATCGATCTGCTGGAACAAGACCCGCTGGCCTTCGATGCGTTCCGTACTGCCAACCGAGCAATGGCGGATGCGGCCCGCAGGCGCAGCCCGGATCGCTACAAAGAGGGCGCGCAACCCTCGTGGCGTCTGTTCCAGCTCGCGTTCGTGCTGCTCGCCTTGCCCGGCCTGGCCGACGAAACGCGCGAGGACCGCGAAACGGTCGAGCTGATCTTCTTCCCTACGGGCGGTGGCAAGACCGAGGCGTACCTGGGGGTGATTGGCTTCAACCTGGTGCTGCGACGGCTGCGTGGCCAGGACCGCCCGGATGGCGGGCTCGGCACGGCGGTGCTGCTGCGCTACACCCTGCGCTTGCTGACGCTCGACCAGCTTGGCCGCGCGGCGACCCTGATCTGCGCTCTGGAACTGATCCGCAAGGCGGACCAACGGCTTGGGCAGGTGCGCTTCTCGCTGGGCTTGTGGGTTGGAAAATCGGCGACGGCGAACACGCTTGAGGAGGTCGCCCGGGCGATCACCGAATACCGAAACAGCACGTCTGCGGTGGCGCAGTCGCCATTCCCGCTTCCGGCCTGCCCGTGGTGTGCAAGGCCGCTGAGCAAGGACAGCCTGGAACTCAAACCCAACCGCACGCGCCCAGATGAGGTTTTGATCGGGTGCTCGGACTTCCGCTGCGACTTCGCTGCCTCACGCAACCCCGAGGGTCTGCCCGTCCTGTTCGTCGACGAACAGATCTACCGCGAGTTGCCTTCGTTCATCGTCGCCACAGTGGACAAGTTCGCCATGCTGCCGTGGCGGGGCGAAACCGGCGCCTTCTTTGGCCGCGTACACTCGCGCATCGGCCGTCGCTTCTTTGGCCCCATGGACGGCGCGGTGCCGCCCCCGCAGTCCGCGAAATTGCCCGAAGGATTGCGCCCGCCGGACCTGATCGTGCAAGACGAATTGCACCTGATTTCTGGGCCATTGGGCACGATGGTTGGGCTGTACGAGACAGCCATCGAGGGCTTGTGCATGCGCACGCGGCCCGACGGCAAGGTGGTCAGGCCCAAGATCATCGCGTCCACGGCCACAGTTCGCCGGGCCGACAAGCAGATCCAGGCGCTGTTCGGGCGAACCGGCGTGGATGTGTTTCCGCCCAACGGTGTCGATCAGTCCGAGTCCTTCTTTGCAACCGTGGACACCGGGCCAGGCCGTGAGTACCTGGGCGTCGCAGCCCCGGGCCGCGCGGTCAAGGCGATCCTGTTGCGTGTCTACGTGGCGCTGCTGGGCGCGGCCCAGCGCCACTTCGATCTGAAGGGCGCGGGCGACCAAGCCGCCGACCCGTACATGACGCTGGTGGGGTACTTCAACAGCTTGCGCGAACTGGGCGGGATGCGACGCCTGGTCGAGGATGAGGTGCGGTCGCGCTGTCAGAAACAGGAAGACCGGCACCCGGTCGGCTTCAAGGGGCCGCACCCGTGGATTGCCAATCGCGAGATCAAGGTCGAGCCGGTCGAGCTGACTAGCCGCGAGAGCACCTACGCCATCAGCCGGGCCAAGGATCTGCTGGGCCGCCACCACACCGACGAGCAGCACGTCGACGTGGCCCTGGCCAGCAACATGATCTCGGTTGGCGTGGACATCGAACGTCTGGGCCTGATGGTGGTGGCCGGTCAGCCCAAGACGACCAGCGAGTAC
>PMKP01000332.1:0-13945 GCA_003157775.1 Myxococcales bacterium
ATTTCAATCAGTAGTGCTAGGCGGCCACGTCATTTGCGAGAATAGTCGTTGGAGGCAAGGGTTGGCTCCTGTCCTGTCCGAACCCTTCATCCCTTCCGTCCTCTGTGCCCTCTGCGCTCTCTGTGGTGAAAAGGCTAACCAATCCGGCCTACAGCGGTTCCAGTTGCGCGACGACACTGGCCAGGTTGGCCCGCCAGTCGGGCATGGGGCCCAGGATGGCTTCAGTCGGGCGCAGATCCAGAACACTGTAGGCGGGCCGGGGGGCAGGGCGGGGAAACTCAGCGGTCGTGCAGGGACGGACGATCGCACTCCGACCGAGCAGGCGCGCGATCTCGACGGCAAACTCGTACCACGTGCATTCGCCGCCGTCGGTGACGTGCAGAATTCCGCGCGTCCCGCGGTCGAGCAAAGCCAGGGTGGCTGCGGCCAGGTGCTGCGCGCTGGTCGGCCGGCCGCGCTGATCGCTCACCACCTTCAGCTCGGGCTTGTCGCTGGTCAAGCGAGCCATGGTGCGCACGAAGTTGTTGGCCCAAGGGGCATACAGCCAGCTCGTGCGCACGATGAGAAACTCGGCACCGCTCTGTCGGATCGCGATCTCACCGGCGGCCTTGGTCCGGCCGTAAACGCCCAACGGCTGCAGAGGCGCATCCACGGAATACGGGGCACGGGCGTTGCCCGCAAATACGTAGTCGGTACTGAAATGGACGAGCGGGACGCGCGCGCGGGCGCAGGCCGCAGCCACCACTCCCGGTGCCGTGCCGTTGGCGCGCAGGGCAGCCGCCTCGTCGGCTTCGGCGCCATCCACGTTGGTGTAAGCGGCGCAGTTGATCACCGCGGACCAGGGTTTCTCGAAGAGCGGCGCGACCTGATCTGGATTCGCAATGTCCAACTGGGGAAGGTCGAAACCCGCAAAGGGCCGCTTATTGGCGGCAAAGAGCTCGCGAAAGGCACGGCCCAGCATGCCCCGATCGCCGAGCAGCAAGATGCCGGCGGACATCGCTAGCCCTTCCAGCGCGGCAAGCGCGCCGGATCGATCTTGGCCAAAGGCAAGAAACGCTGGTCCTTCTCGCTGATGATCGGTTGGTTGACCGGCCACGGGATGGCGAGCGCGGGATCGTTCCACGCCACCCCCACCTCGTGCTGGGGCAGGTAAAGGTCCGAGCACTTGTATGCGAACAGGGCGTGCTCGCTCACCACGCAGAAGCCATGGGCGAAGCCGGGCGGGATGTACATCTGGCGATGGTCACCCGACGACAGGTTCGCGCCGGCCCACTTGCCGAAGCTGGGCGACCCCACCCGCACATCCACGGCCACGTCAAAGACCTCGCCCTGCACGACGTACACCAGCTTGGCCTGGGTGTTGGGATGCTGGAGGTGCAGGCCGCGCAGGGTGCCACGGCTGGAGCGAGACAGGTTGTCCTGGACAAAGCGCTCGCTGATGCCTGCCTGGGCGTAGCGTTCGGCCTGGAAGGTCTCGACAAAATAGCCGCGCGCATCGCCGAATACCTTGGGCTCGACCAGCAGGATCTCGGGAATCTCCAGGGGCGTGACCTTCATTGCCGGCCCCTTTCCAGAAGCTGCAGCAAGTACTGCCCGTAGTTGGTTCTGCCGAGCGGCTCGGCCAGCCGGCGCAGGTGGTCACCGTCGATCCAGCCCTTGTGAAATGCGATCTCCTCCGGGCACGCCACCATCAGACCCTGGCGCGCCTGAATGGTTTGGATGAACTGGGAGGCCTGTAGCAACGAGTCGTGCGTGCCGGTGTCCAGCCAGGCAACGCCGCGGCCGAGTTTTTCAAGGTGAAGCTGGCCCCGCAGCATGTACAGGCGGTTGAGATCGGTGATCTCCAATTCACCGCGTGGGCTGGGGCGCAGCATTTCGGCCAGCTCGACCACGCCCCGGTCATAGAAGTAGAGACCGGTTACCGCGTAGTGGCCACGCGGCTGCTGGGGTTTCTCCTCGATGCTAACCACGCGTCCGTCTTGGTCCAACTCGGCCACGCCATAGGCCTCGGGATTCTGGACGTAGTAGCCAAAAACGGTTGCCCCCACCTCGCGGCAGGCCACGTCTTCGAACAAGCCGCCTAGGCCGGTGCCGTAGAAGATGTTGTCGCCCAGCACCAGGGCACAGGGCTCGCCGGCGATGAACCCGCGGCCGATGAGAAACGCCTGCGCCAACCCGTCGGGGCTGGGCTGCACGGCATACTGAATTTGCAGACCCCAGGCCGCGCCGTCGCCCAAGAGTTTCTGAAACTGGGGCCCGTCTTGCGGCGTGGTGATGACCAAGATGTGGCGGATCCCCGCCAGCATCAAGGTAGTGAGCGGGTAGTAGATGAGCGGCTTGTCGTACACCGGCATGAGCTGCTTGCTCACCGCCCGGGTCAGCGGGTGCAAGCGGGTGCCCGCTCCTCCCGCCAGGATGATACCCTTATGAACCATGGTCAGCGGCTCCCGTAGTTTTGTTCGATCCAGCGCCGGTATTCGCCGGTGCGCACGGAATCGATCCAGGCCCAGTTGGCCAAATACCAGCGCACTGTCTTGTGCAACCCACTGGCGAAACTCTCGCGCGGTTTCCAGCCCAGCTCCGCTTCGATGCGAGAGGAATCGATGGCGTAGCGGAGGTCATGTCCCGGCCGGTCGGGGACGTAGCGGACAAGGCCGAGAAGCTCCGCCTCGGGCGCGCCGGTTTCCTCGGCTACCAGACGACACAGTTGCTTCACCACGTCGATGTTGCGCTGCTCGCTGCGGCCGCCGATGTTGTAGGTGCGGCCGTTCTGGCCCGCGCCGATGATCGCCCAGATGGCCTCGCAGTGATCCTCGACGTAGAGCCAGTCGCGCACGTTTAGCCCCTGGCCGTAGACCGGCAACGGCTTGCGCTCGATCAGATTCAGGATCACCAGTGGAATCAGTTTTTCAGGGAACTGCAGCGGCCCGTAGTTGTTCGAGCAATTGCTCACCCGCACCGGCAGACCGAAGGTCCGATGCCAGGCGCGCACCAGGTGATCGCTGGACGCCTTGGACGCGGAATAGGGGCTCGATGGATCATAGCGGGTTTCTTCGTTGAACCGGCCGGTCTCACCCAACGAGCCGAACACCTCGTCGGTGGAGACGTGATGGAAGAGCCCCCGGCCCGGCGCCCAAAGCTCGCGGCAGGCTTCCAGCAGATTGAATGTGCCCTCGACATTGGTGCGCACAAAGGCGCGCGGCCCTGTGATCGAGCGATCCACGTGGCTTTCAGCCGCAAAATGCACCACGACTTCGGGCTGGTGGCGGGCAAACACGGCCCGCAGCGCGGAGAAATCGCACAAGTCGGCCCGCTCGAAGGCGTAGTTGGGCAGGTTGGCAACCGAATCCAGGCTGCGCGGATTGGCGGCGTAGGTCAGGGCGTCCAGATTGACGAACTGGTGCTCGGGGTGGCGAGGCACCAACAGATTGAGGAAATTCGCGCCGATGAAGCCGGCGCCGCCGGTTACCAGGATTCGCATGTTCGAGGGGTCGGGAGGCCATCTCCCGCAGCTACAACATAGCCCATGCCGCTGGCCCTGGGTATGGGATCTCCCTTGGTGCTACTCTGCGCGGCGGCGAAGTTCGACGTGCCCCACATAGGGATCGTTCCAGGTGGCGACCAGGCGGGGGAAGGTGCCGGTCAGATAGTCACGCAGCACGTGCTCCTTCAGCATGACCGACCCGGGCACGACGATAGCGATGTCGAGATGGTCCTGCTCAAGGGCGCGCACCCAGTCCTCGGGCGTACTCTCGTGGACCTTGAAACGGTGATTGTTGGTGTCAGCCAGATTGGCCCCGAGCACGCAGGAGCCGACCGCAGCAGCGAAGGGGCCGAGTGAGTACTCGCCGAAGATGCGCTCGCCGGGCCGGCATTCTGCGCGTACCGCGCGCACGAAGGCGTCGATGGTCGGCGCGCTCAGCGTCTCGTGTTGCAGGTAGTAGGTGATGGCATTGGGCGGATGAGTGGAGTCGCTGCTGGGCGACCAGAAGAGCGCTCGCACGATGCGGTTCACCGCGCCGGGGAGAAAAGGGCTGTCGCGCCAGGTGTACGTCATCACATCGTTGCCCGCATCCTCCTGGCGTTCGGCGCTTATGCCCTGGCGATAGAGGAGCACGAGGGCGAGGGCAGCGGCGCAGGCGTAAAGTGGCCAGAGCCGCCAGACGAGTCGAGGCGCATTCGCGGCGGGGGTCGCAGGGTGCCTGCGGGCTACCTGCTGGCGCCGTCGGCGCTCGGCACGTGACAAAAGCGGCTCGTTCGGAGCGCGTGAACCCAGTCGCTCGCCGATGAAACGGAGGATATCGACGGCCACAGTTGCCGTCATCAGCCCGGTCCACGGCATAATCAGCATGAAATAGTAGGAGTAGTAGACGACTAGCGTCGAGTAGAAGTACAGGTAGCCGCAGATGAAGGTGGCGAAGATCATCTGCGCTGCCACCCGGTCGCCGCCCCAGAGATTGAGCCGGGCAGCGAGCCGGCCGACAGCACCGGGAAGCGCGACCTGCGCGCGCGCCCGGCCGCGCAGCACCCAGATGGCGATAGCCCAGACGATGCCGGGCACAACCCCAATCACGGCTGCTGTGTTGAGGTAGGCGACGCTCCTTGCTTTGGCGTACCAGGAATAGCGAAGCGCTACTTTGTTGAGGTTGTAGCCGAAGACTTGATACCAAAAGGCGTGGCCGGCCACACCGGCGAAGACCGCGCAGATGAGAGCGCTGGCAGCGGCGTAGCTGCAAAGCAGGCGCAGCGATTCCTTCCAGGAGCGAAACACAAGCAACACCCCGAGCATGAGGGCAAGCGGGGCGATGTAGATGCCGATGAAAGTGCCAACCGCGAAAAGCACTCCGGCGAGGATGGGGCGGCGGGCGATCGCCTGGTAGGTGGCCGCAAGGCTGAGGGCCAGGGCGCAGTTGGCGCCGGTGAAGTGGGACGAGCCGCGCAGAACGTCGAAGGTAAAGAGAAGAAGGGCGACAGCGAGAAACGCTTCGATCCGGCCGACCAGGCGGCGCCCCAGCAGGTACACGTGCACGCCCGAAACCATGGCGGCCAAAGAAGGCACGGCCTTCGACAGGGCCAGCGAGTAGCCGAAGAGCTTGTACAGTGCGCCCATGAGGTAAAGCTGCAGGGGCGGATGGGAAAAGAAGAAATCTCGGTAGGGCCATTTCCCTTTGGACACGAGCAGGCTCATGTAGAAGTACATGTGCTCGTCACCTTTGACGAAATTGAGCGAGTAGAGCTTGAGCAGCGCGAAGAAGAAAAGAATGCAGCCTAGGCCCGCGACTGTCACGCCAGGCTGGGCGACGCGCAGCCGGCGAAGGACTGAGTTGATCAGATAGGCCACGAATCTTTCCTCAGGGGCTGCTACCCAAGTGGCTGGGGGCACTCGTCGCGCAGTTTGCAGCCAGCGCAGGGCTGGCCGCGCCAGATGGCATCGAAGAATGCCTGCACCTCGTCCAGCAGCAGGTCATCGCGACTGAGCAGTCCCAGTTCGAAATTGCGGCGGCCTTCGCCCTTGGCACCCAAACCAGCACCAGTCCAGTTGGCGCTGCCCAGATACGCCATGGCGCCGTCGATTATGACTATCTTGGCGTGCACGCGCGGGCACAAACGCAGCTCGAACGAGCCACGCCGCCCAGGGCCGGGCCTCAAATGGGCGCAGCGGCGCAGCTCCTCGCGGAATGGCCGCGAGGGTGTGCAGGCGTGCAGGACGCGAAGCTCCACTCCCGCGACCACCAGTTCGTCGAACACCTGCAGAACCGATCGATACTCGCCGCCGCGGGCCGTGCGACGCCGCCCCGGTCGCGCGCGCGCGTCCTCGACCATCAGCTCTTTCAAGTTCGCGGTCGCGATCCACACGCTCCGCTCGGCATTCATCACCGCCTGCACCACCGCTTCGTAGTGTCCCCGCCCGCCCAGCAGGGCCAGCGAAACCGGGCGCGAGACGCGAATGAAATCCATGGACAGGCGGGCAATAGACTACGGGTGGCACAGCCAATACGCCAGTCGCCTTGATCTCTAGCGGAGATCGCGTGTATGACCGGGCCGAAGCTTGGACAAATACCAACCGCAACCGCTCACAAAGGAGCAGCAACGCATGCAATGGTGGTCAACTCGGAATGCCATGGTCCTGTCCGTGGTTGGTTTTCTGCTCACGGCCGCGCCATTCTCTTACGCCGGTAACCAGCCCGAGAAGGCGCTACGTAGGGTCGAAGAAGACGTCCTGCCCAAGATTGTTCTTGCCTGCGGCTTGCCCCTTGCGGTGACGTACGACGGGGATTCGCTGCGCAAGAACAATGAGGACATCGGCCACGATCAGACGGACGGACGCTTGCAGTGCGATGAGCCACTTCGCTACATCTGGTACGCGTGCCAGACCGACGCGGGCAAGGCCGCCATCAAGCAGGCGCGTATCTCGAAGGTGGCTTGCAAGGGCGTCGCCGGGGCCACCGGATCGCTCACGCTCTCGGCCGGTACGCTCACGGTCGGACGCGCCTTCGAGGAGAAGAATTCCTACCTGCGCAGTCGGCGCCAATTCGAATCGCTGGTGAAGGTTTCGCTGAAGATGGGATCGGATGACCCCTACCAGGACGAGGAATGGCACAAGCTGGAGCAACTGCCAAGTCCCGTGACCAGCACCAAGACCTACTGCCTGGTCAACGGCGACAAGGTGGCCTTCGACCAGTACGTGTACGACGCTCCTTGCCGCGGCAAGCGGGACGCCAAGGTGAAGTGCTGGAAGGACGGAGATGTCGTCATCGATCTCGATATCGCAAAGGGAAAGAAGACCGGCTTTCTGACTCGTTCCAACCCAAAGGATAGCTGTCGCATCGCCTACCGCGACGACAAGGAACACGGTGAGAAGAGGACGATTCAGAACGGCAAGCTGAAGTCGATCGAGTGGTACGACAACGGCCAACGGGTTTGGGAGAAGGAATTCTTCCCGAGTGGTGCGCTCGCGAAGTACTCGCGCAAGTTAGCGGACGGCACCGACAGGTTGTCGGTGCACGAAGATGGCAAGGTCTACGACCTACGCTGCTCACCTGGCGCGAAGGACGATCCGGAATTGCGGAAGTTGTGTGGGTTCGAGGGGGCGGTGACTACGTCGATCTACGATGGCACCGGAAAGGTGAACCGCGTGCAAACCTGGAAGGACGGTGTGATTCAGAAGGAGAACCCAGGAGCCAGCGACTATGGCTCGGGCAGCGAGGTTTCGTTCAAGGACGGCAAGAAACACGGCGAGGAGCGGGTTGTTGGCCAAGCAGGCAAGCTTGCGTCGACGGTAAACTGGGATCACGGAATCAAGGAAGGCAAGGAGATCGTCTACGCGGACGACGGCAAGAAGGTCGTGAAAGAGATGCTTTGGAAAGCGGGCGAGCTGAAGCAACTGACCGAGTTCTATCTGAACGGAAATCCCAAGCTCAAGGAGAACTACGACGGCCCGAAGAAGAAGCAGAGCAAGACCTTCTGGGACACCGGTCGTACCTCGGGCGAGGGCGAGTTCGTGATGTGCGACAACGACGGCTATCGCCGTTGGTGCGAGGAGGGCGCGCATCGGTCCTATTTCGAGAACGGTGCACCGAAGCAGGAGATGAACTTTCGGCTCGGCCGACGGGAAGGGACCTGGAGGAGCTGGTGGAAAAACGGCAAGCCGGCGTCGGTCGAATCCTTCGCCGACGATAGACTCACCAAGGCCAAGCGATGGGACGAGGATGGCAAGCTGGTGTCGGACGAGGAATTCGAAGCCGACGGTTCGCGCAAGATCAAACGGTAGATCGTGGCTACGATCCATCAGCGGTCTGAGACTGCACTCAGAATTCTGAGGGTATGCTGACGCTTCTGTCGCAAGGTGTGCATGTGGCGCGCCGAAGCATGGACCGGATGTCCCCTGGCAGATAGCGTTCCAGCAGGATGTTGAATGGCGTTGCCTTTCCGTCGCTGCCCTCGCGAGGACGAGATCTATTGGTACCGGTTCTCCCGACCTACGCGGCCGTGGTCTCGTGTTTCGCCAGGGCGCGACAGTCGATGACGAGCGGGAGTGACCCGCAAATTCATTTGGCCGCGATTTTGCAAGGCAAGGGGGCTAATTTGCATCTCTGTATTCGACGATCCTTTCGGGACCGACGGCGATCGGAGCAATTACGTTCTCCAGAATGGCGCTTTCGTCGTAGGCACGGTTCCAACCGGGGTCGTCGTAATGTGCCCCGGCAACCAACCGTCGCCCATCCGCTACGAGTGGAAGATCCCGTTTGCGGCGCTGGGAATCACTGCGGGCTCACCGCACAGCTACCGGCAGGCCATCATCCACAGCTCTGCCCATTGGCCTGACGGCCTCGTCGTCACCTCGGGTGGCGCCGTCGATCCTACGAACTGGGGGCAGATGAGTTCGAGCAAGAACTGGAAGTGATAGCGGTCAGGAAGAAGTCGGTCCCGCGGTGGCCAGGTGTATCGCCAAGGGAGAGTGGACAGCGCGCGCAGGTCTCGCTAGCGTACCCGCCGTGACCCCGCTTGACGCCGAGATTTCCGGCTTCGCTGCGCGCGACTACTACCGTCACCTTGACTGGCACATCACGCACTTGCAGACCCGCCTGCGCGAGGTCAGCGCCGGATGACCCCGGCCACTACACGCGAGCTGGTGGCGCTGGACTTCGAAACCACGGGTCTGTTGCCCGCCCGCGATCGCACCATCGAGGTCGCAGCCGCGCTCATGGTGGATCACCAGCCGGTCGAGACCTTTTGCCGGCTCATGCATCCGGGGTTTGCCCTGCCGCCTTTCATAACTTGGCTGACCGGGATCAGCGACGAAATGTTGCGTGGCCAGCCGCGGCCAGAAGAGGTCATGCCGGGCCTGCACAAATTCGTGCGCGGCCTGCCCATAGTGGCGCACAACGCCTCGTTCGACCGGGCCTTCCTGCAGGCCGAACTGGCGCGGGCAGGCCTTCGGGTCGAGAGCGAATTTCTGTGCACTATGCGACTGGCGCGTCGGCTGGTTCCCGGGCTGCCCAGCTACCGGCTCGACGTTCTGGTGGACGCATTGCAGGTGCGCACGCCGAGCGCACGGCAGTTCCACCGTTCACTGGCCGACGTGAACCACACTGTTGCCATCTGGCAAAGCTTGCACGCGCGCTTCACCGAGCACACCGGCCTGGCCGCGCCGACGGTTGCGGTTCTGAGCACGTTGATGCGCAAGTCGAAGAAACAGGTGCCGAAGTACCTGGCCTCGCTGCAGGCCCGCGGTCCCCTTGGTGTGCAGAGCCCGCTCGATCGACCGCTGTAGCCGAACTTGCGGCCGACTTAGACAACAAGGGAAACGTGCGGCTTCCGCCCGGAACCGACGACACCGATTGCGCGACCCCATGAAATCATTCCTCCCTTCGCGGGCAAGGGCGACTGCCGATGCCTCCGAACCCTGCTTGCACAAAAATTGGGGCAGCGGGAAGCTGCACGAATACGAAGTTGGACGGACATGTTGACTATGAATGGACCAGTTGGTGCGCTTGCCCTTGCCGGCGTCCTCGTCGCGGTGATTGTCATGGGCGCCGGCATATGGATGACCGCCCAGAAAGCCGGCCTTTCGGGGTTGGACTCCGTGGCACCCCATCGCTCGACGATCCTGATGATCAGGATGGCGGGTCTTGAGGATTGGAAAATACCTCGAATTGCGCTGCTCCTTGGACCGTTCCTACCTTTCCTGATCTGCCTCGTTCCGTTTGGTATTGCCCGACAGTTTGGGAAGGGGCGCCTCTTTGGCTTGGGCCTTCTGCTCCTGCCTTTCGTGTTCTTTCCTATCCTCGGATTTGGCAGCGCTAGGTACTCGCCTGCATCAAGGCCCGAGGCAACGGTGCCTCGCACGGCCCGAGGAGCTGACGTGTGACGACCTGGACAGCAGTGAACGAAGTAGAATTTCGCCCTACGCGTTGGATGCCGTTCAACCCATACAGGCGTTGCAACGCTGACGATCCCGCCGCAGGGACCTTGGTGTAGAATCGAGGGACCGGTCAGGGGGCGTCCAGCCGCTGAAGGGCAGAACGTTCGCCGGACGAACATGTGAGAAAGCGTGTCGCAATGAAAACCAGAACGCGGGCTTCATCGCCCCTTCGGAAGCAGGCACGGCGGGGTTTCCGCGGATACCCCGTGGCGACCGTGTGCTTCTACGGACCTACGGACGCTGTCGCGACCAAGGTCGCCGTGGGGATTGTTCGACGCGAGGGTGGGGACGCCGACCCACTGGAGCGGTGGTTCTCTGAGGACCGCGACATCCGCAAGGATGCCGCGCTGGAGGCCGAGGTTGCGCGATTCATTCTTTCCCACGCGGTCAAGTCCGTTGTGATGACCGAGGGGGTCATTGGCTGCCCCCACGAAGAGGGCATCGACTATCCGGAAGGTAGCTCATGTCCGAAGTGCCCGTACTGGGCTGGGCGCGACCGCTTCACGAAGGAACGTCTGCACTGACAGGATCTCTCTCTCTTGAGCGACAAGCGTGTTGCTACGATTCGTTTCCCGTGGTGTCTCCTCGGCTCGACTCGTCGGCGCTGTCCACCGCTGCCAATTCGCGCGGCCGCACCGCCACGGGATCGATATCGTCGACCGGCTTCTTCCCCGCCGCGCCCAGTTCCTCCAACTTGCGCACCGCCGGTTTGACCTTGCGCTCGAACGAGCCCACGGCCGCGTTGTAGGAATCCGTGGCCCGGCCCAACGCCGCGCCCAGCTTGCCAAAGTGATCGAACAAGGTGGTCAGCCGTTCGTGCAGCACTCGCCCCTGCTCGCTGATCCGCTGCGCGTTCTCCGCCAGTTTTTCCTGGCGCCAGCCATAGTGCACCGCCTGCAACAGGGCAATCAGCGTGGTGGGGGTGGCGATGAGCACCTTGTTGCCCACGCCTTGCTCGATGAGGTCCGGGCTTTCCTGCAGGGCCGCGTGGTAGATGCCTTCACTCGGCAGAAACATCACCACGAACTCGGGCGCGCTGGGCAGTTCGCTCCAGTAGCTCTTGGCCGACAGCTTCAGCACATGCGCGCGCACCTGGTCGGCGTGCCGGCGCAGATGCTCGCAGCGCAGGGGCTCGTCGGCGGCTGCATCTACTGCGGCCAGGTAGGCCTCCAGCGGTACCTTGGCATCCACTACCACCTGATGACCGTTGGGCAGGTTTACGATCAGGTCAGGCCGCAGCCGGCCGTCATCCAGGGTTTCCTGTTGCACAAAATCGCAGTGCTCGACCATGCCCGCCAACTCGACCACGCGCTGAAGCTGGATTTCGCCCCAGCGGCCGCGCACCGCCGGGGCACGCAGCGCGCGCACCAGGTTCCCGGTCTCCTGCGTCAGCTTGTCCTGGGAGGTCGCCAGGCCGGTGACCAGAGCGTTCAGCCGGCCGTAGGCCTGGCCGCGCTCCTTCTCGATCTCACGGATGTTGCCGTCCACCTTCTCCAAGGAATCGCGCACCGGTTTCAGCAGCGCCTCGATGGCCTTGTGCCGTGAATCCAGCGAGGCGTCAGTCTCGCGACGAGCGGCGCCGAACTTCTCGCTGGCCAGGGTCAGAAAGCCCTCGTTGTTGGCGGCCAGGGCCTCTGCCGCCAGCGCGCGGAAGGTGTCACCCAACTTCTCCTCGGCGCTGTCCAGGATGGCCTTTTGCTCGTCCAGGCTGCGGCGCAGTTCAGCTACCTGGGTTTCCGCGACCGTCCGATGTTTCTGTGCCTCGGCCAGCTCGCGCGCCAGCTCGCGCTCGCGCACCTCGCCGCGGGAGAGAGCCGCACGTAGTTCGTCCACGGTTGCCTGCGCGGCCCGCGCCCCGCACTCGATCTCGCGCAGCCGCGCCTCGGCGGCGCGCAGCCCCGTCTCCCCGCGCGCCTTTTCTCGCGCGGCAGCCAGCAGCCAGCCCACCAGCGCGCCAGCAGCGAGCGCGGCCATGGCCACGACGATCAAGGTGCCCAACATGGCAGAAGACTATCCGAATGTTCAGGTGGGGGGCAAGTCCTGATGCCACTGCTAGGCCTTGCGCGCTACCGCCTTGAAGAAGGTGTAGCAGAACGTGCCGTCATCTTCGGCACTTCGCTTCAGGTCGGCGATGCCTGCTCCCATGCGGCTTGGTCGATTAGGCCGAGGCGCTGGGCTGGCTCGGCCGCGCCCTCGACCATGGCGATGAAGGTCTTGCGGGTGAAGCCGTCCACCCAGCCCGGGCGGGTAGCGTCGGCGTACACGAAGCGCGGTGACACCTGCACGTCGTCCAGTCCCACCGATCGCAGCAACGGATACAAGCGGCGCCCGATCAGTGAGTCGCCGCCCGCAGCCGCTTGCGCCTCGCTCAAGCATTCGATGGTGCGGGTGGCGCGCGCGCTTTGCGGGTGGAAGAACGCCGAGCCGTGATCGCCTTCAATCACAGTCAGCGAGCCGCCCGGTCGCAGCACGCGCAGAAGGGCGCGCAAGGCATCCTCAGGTCGGCGCAGGTGCTCCAGCACGAAACACACGAACACATGGTCGAAAGTGGCCTCGGAAAATGGCAACGCAAGCAGGTTCGCCTGTTTGAACTCCACATTGCCCAGCCCCTCGCGCTCGATCGCCTCGCGCGCCAGTGCCAGCGACTTCGCAAACACGTCCACGCTGACGAAATGCGCGCTCGGACTTCGCCGCGCCAGAATCCGCGTCTGCGCCCCCACCCCGCACCCCGCCTCCAGCACCAGGCTGCCCGCCGGATATTGCGTGTCGTGGTGAAGCAGATCCGCAAGGGTGCCCGCCTGATCCGCCAGGCGATTGGCCTCGTCTTCGGTGTAGCCGTGAACATAGTCGAGCGACGTCATGGCGGGAAATCTAGCAGGACTAGGGGTGCGCGTTTCTGTGTCAGAATGTCCCTCACCATGAGCCAACCCATCGCTGATTTTTCGCAGTGCCGGCGCCTGGCGGTCGTGGGCGTGTCACGCGCGCGCCGCAAGTACGGGAACTACGCCTATCGCGAGCTGAAGGCTCGTGGCTTGGACGTCATGGCGGTGCATCCCACCTTGGCGAGCGTGGAGGGCGATCCTTGCTTCAAGTCACTGGCTGAGCTGCCGCGTGCGGCTGACGGAGTCTGGGTCTGTGTGCGGCCTGACAAAGCGCCCGAGGTCCTGCGCCAGGCAGCGGCGGCGGGAATTCGTAGGGCGTGGCTCCAGCAGGGCGCCGAGAGCGAGGCCGCGGCCAAAGTGGCGGCCGAGCTGGGACTCGACCTGGTCCAGGGTGAATGCATCCTGATGCACGCCCCGCCAGTGCGCGGATTCCACCGCTTGCACCGCGGGCTCTGGCGCATGCTCGGCCGACTGACGGTCACCCGCCGCTGAGCCCGTGCCGCTCTGAGGCCTCTGTCCCCTCTGTGTTCTCGACGGCAGGTGGCTCACGAGATGAAAGAACTCGTTAGCCCGCGGTTACTTTGTGCCCTCCGCCAGCTTGGCCCACGAATCGCGCAAGGGCACGGTGCGGTTGAACACGGGCTGGCCGGGCTTGGAATCCACGCTGTCCACGCAGAAGTAACCCAGTCGCTCGAACTGGAAACGGCTGCCAGGCGCGGCATCGGACAAGGCCGGCTCGATTTGCGCATCGGACACCACCTGCAATGAATTGGGATTGAGGCAGATGCGAAAATCCGCGCCACCTTCGCCCGGATTTGGCTTGGTGAACAGACGATCGTACAGGCGCACAGTCGCCGGCTTGGCGTGCGCGGCCGAGACCCAGTGCGAGGTGCCCTTGACCCGCCGGCCGTCGGGCGCGTCTCCCCCGCGCGAGCCTGGATCCCAAGTGCAGTGCACTTCCACGATCTCGCCCGCCGCATTCTTGACCACGCTTGCGCACTTGATGAGGCAGGCCCAGCGCAAGCGAATCTCGGCACCGGGCGAAAGGCGGAACCACTTCTTTGGCGGCACCTCGGCGAAATCGTCGCGTTCGATGTACACCACCTTGGAGAAAGGAATCTTGCGCGTTCCCATCGCG
>PMKP01000332.1:14017-14328 GCA_003157775.1 Myxococcales bacterium
AAGGCGCGGATGGCCTCGGGGGTGTAGCCGCGGCGGCGCAGGCCGCTCAAACTGGGCATGCGCGGATCGTTCCAACCCGAAACCAGCTTCTCCTCGACCAGTTGTAGAAGCTTGCGTTTACTCATCAGGGTGTAGGTCAGATTCAGCCGGGCGAACTCGATCTGGCGCGGCCGGTACGCGAGCGGCAAGTTCTCGATGGTCCAGTCGTAAAGCGGGCGGTGGTCCTCGAATTCCAGCGTGCACACGGAGTGCGTGATCCCCTCCAGCGCGTCGGAGATGGGATGGGCATAGTCGTACATCGGGTAGATGCA
>PMKP01000332.1:14349-27948 GCA_003157775.1 Myxococcales bacterium
GCCCGCCCGCATGCGACGGAAGAGGTCGAGACTCTCGGCCACCGAGCGGTTGCGAAACGGGCTGTCCTGGCCTGGCTTGTAGAAGTTGCCGCGGTACTCGCTGATCTGCTCGGCCGACAGGTCGTCGACGTAGGCCTTGCCGTTCTCGATCAGGATCTCGGTCAGCCGGTAGATCTCATCGAAGTAGTTCGAGGCATAGAGCGGCTGACCGTTCCAACGGAAACCCAACCAGGCCACGTCCTCCTCGATGGATTCGACGTACTCCACGTCTTCGGTGCTGNNTAGCCGTTGGGCTCGGGCGGAAACCGGGTGTGCACGCGCCCCTGGTTCTTACCTTGCGCGAGGTCGTCGTTGATGATCTCCTCGATGAAGTTGGTGGCTGATGCTGGATTGCTGTCGGGGCCGGTCATGGACGCAAAACTACGGTCAACGACGGGCAATGTCCAATCGTTGTGATGGGAACCCTAAAAGGGTTCCCAAACCCTCCCGCGACGGTACGTCGCCGGCGAAGCCGGCGGGCTCCCCACGCGCTTGAACAACGCGAACCGGAACCTTGGATTGGCGGGGAGCGGTGTAGGTGGCGGTCGCGGTGGCAGGGACGATGGCGGTGGCGGGGACGGTGACCGTGGCAAGGACAATGCCGTTCAGCGGGGAGCGCGCTTCAACGGCATGTTATGCGGCCCACCCCTACGCCAGTGTGTGATCGCATCCAAGGCCCACACGATATCGTCTGCGGTGTGTCCTTGGAGGACATCAAGGTGGGAACCTCCCGCGAGTTTCAGACGCAAGAAACGCAAGTACTCGTATCCGTTCTCCAAGGGCTCCGATTCTATCGAAGGATCGGCGTCAGGGTTCAGCCTGACGTGCTTGCGCGAGGCTAGAAAAAGCCGAACTTGAGTCACATCTGCGTATTCGTCCGTGAGGCGCAACGTGGTCCGGTTTCTTGTGAGGTTCAGGAGGTATCCAGCGTATGCAAGCAAACCGCAACCGAGCCACACGGACGAGCCTGTCGATTTTCCTAAGGGCAACACCAGATACACCGCGATTGCGACCAGAGGGATCGCCCACAAGAGCACAACGGTCAGGGATGAGGTGACTCTCCCCTTCACAACGAGCGAATTGGAGTCCGCTTCAAGCAGAAGCGCACCCGACGGCGACTTCGTACTATGTTCTTCTGTAGTCATTGGAATCTTCGAGATATCTGGTTCGCCGAAACTTTGTATTCGGACGCAGCTTCCCGCTGTACGCCGTTTTTCGCAAGCACTGGCGGGCGACGTACGTCGCGCGGCCAAGCCGCCTTTCCATCCGTCTCGACCGCCGCCTACGGCAAATGCGAAGATCAAATTCCCGCGCCCGCCGCTGCGGGCAGGGGCAGGCGGATCGAGAACACGGTGCCGGCTTCTGCGCTGGTGGTGAAGCTGACCTTGCCGCCCAGGTAGCGCTCGCCCAGCAGTTTCATGCTGTAGGTGCCCAGGCCGTGTCCGGTGCCGGCCTTGGTGGTGAACGAGCGCTGGAAAACACGTGCGGCAACTGCCGGCGCGATCTCGCCGGGGTTGTGCACGCGGAACGCAACTGCGTCGCCCGGCTCGGGCACGCCGTCCCCATTCGGGCCGGCCTCCCGTTCGGACCACAGGCGAACCTGGCCTCCGGCGGGCGTGGCCTCGAACGCATTCTTCACCATGTTGACCAGCACTCGTCCGAGCAGCACGGGATCGGTCACCAGTTCCGCACCGGGGCAGCGATCCTCGACCGTCAGGGTGCGCTGCTGGGTGGCGTGCGCGTCCGCGAACATCCCTCGCAGATCGGCGAGCAACGTCGCGGGCGCGACCGCAACCCGCTGGGGGCGCAGGGTACCCTGCTCGGCATCCAGCAGGGTGCGCTGCAACTGGATTTCTCGCTCAAGCTGGCCGACCAAACGGCTCACCCGCTCGCGTGCGTGGTCTTGCCGCTCGCCACTGGAATGGTTGAGCAGGTGGGTCCAGTTGGACAGGGCCGAGAGCGTGTTGAGAATGTCATGAAAGAAGACCCGCTCTAGCGCTTGGCGGCGCTTCTCGTGACTGATATCGCGCAGGGACACCACGGTGTAATCCTTGCCGTCGATTTCCACCTGGCTGGCGCGCACGTTGAGCTCCAACGCTGTCCCGTCTACGCCATCACCTGTGGTCAGCAGGCACTCCTGCTCGACTGTGCCCCTGCCGGATTGCGATCGGGTGACGGCCTGAAAGGTTCCACAAGCCAGGCAGTGCTCGCCAGCGCCACAACCCTGCTTGGCGGCGCGGGGACACGAGAAGAACTCGCCAGGCCGCAGCCCGATGGCTCGCCTTTCGTGGCGCAGGCTCTCCAGCAAGGGCGCGCGGTTGGTGGCCAGGATCTGCCGCTCCCGGTTGAGCACCAGCAGACCCGCGTCCACCGCCTCCAGCAGGGCGCTCACGATGGGGCTCTGGCTCACCGTCCGCACATCTGCCTCCAGCGCGACACGGCTGGCGCGTTCGTGGGACACCACCGGAATTGGTGTCAGCGGCGCGTCTTCACGATTGGACTTCGACACCGGCGCCTAGCCTCGTTGCGTCTCTGTTGACGGATTTCAAGTCGACCAAGCAAGCCTAGCACGCGGTCTCTCAGTTGCTCGGAACACCGCGTCCGGTGTCGACGCCGGTTGCTGGCAAGGAGGATTGTCGCGCCAGCAGCACGCAGTGTCCGCCTTTGTACACAGTCACGAACTCGCGCAGCACCAGCTCGGCCCACCTTGGGGGCAAGCCCTCGGGTGGCAAGGCAAATGAAGGGATTGACCAGCCGTAGTTCATCTCAAATCGATCGGCAAACGAAAGTAAGGTCACGCGAGGATCCGCCAGATACCCAGCGATTTCCCTATCAGTCGCCAAGTGGAGTCGCTGGGCGGAAGCGGCTGGCAGGTCACGTGTTACGCTGAAGGGCCCCATGGAGAGATTGCGCGGCACAGGCCGGTTGGTCTCCAGGGCGGGAATGAGATTTGGCCCGATGAGAGGCTGGCCAGGCGGCAGCAACTGATCAACCAGCGCGCGGATGCGCGCACTACGATTGGGCAAGCCGAAGTCGTAGTCGGGAACTACCCGAGGCAGGCAGAGTGAGGCGACGTTGCCGCGCCGGGTTCCCGATTGAATGATGTTGCCGATTGGGTTGGCGCCGAGGTGAATCGCCACCAGCGCTGCCACCAACCATGCGCGACCGGGAAACGACCAAGCGTGGACAAAGTCGGCGACCACGAGGATGAGAGCGAGGGCGAGCGGCAAGAGAAAGGGAACGCTGTATTCAGCCAGCCCGCCCGTCGGAAGAAGATTGGTGGCCAGCGCGAGCACAGCCGCCGCTGCCAGGATGGCCGGACGGCGCGGCCAGGGCCGGCGCCTCGCGAAGGCGACTGACAGCAAGACCAGCATCCAACAAGCCGGCGCCTGCAAGAAGATCTCGGTCCAACCGAGGCGCCCTCCTACGTGCTGCAGCGACGAGGCGGGGAAGCGAAAGAGCCAGAAGACCGTGCTCTCAGGCGCGATCAACCAGAGCGGCAAGAACACCACGGCCAAGAGTCCGACCAGTTCCGCCACGGTCCGGAGCGCTTCGCGCGCCGAAGGCCGGCCACCGTCCCAGAAGGCAGCCAGCCACAAGGCCAGGAAGTAGGGTGCGCTGGCCAGACGACAGCCGATCCCTAGCGCAGCCAGCGCCGACAGAAACAAATGCTTGCGGCTCGTGCGAGGCCATTGCAGAAAGACCCAGGCCGCCACCACGGCCGCCAGCGACGTGAGCGCGTAGGCTTTGCCAAGGTGGATGAAGTACATCCAGGGTGGCCAGAGCGAAAAAGCCAGCGCCATGAGCAGGCCGACCAAGGGCCGCGTCCGCCGGGCTGCCAGCCATGCGCAAAGCCCAAGGGCCAGAGCTCCCCACAGGCCGTTGGCCGAGCGCTGCTGCACCAGCCCGAAGCCGATGAGGCGCATCACCGCGCCGTTGACCAAGGGAAGAACCGGCGGCTGCGAATAGCCGAAATCGCGATAGGGCAGGTCCCCTTGCGTGATGGCTCGCGCCGCGATCCCATAGAAACCCTCGTCTACGTTCAGACCATCGAACAGAACATGGAAGGTGGCGCTGGCCAGGTGCACGGAGAGCGCGGCCGTCAAGCCTAAGGCAAGCCAGAGGCGAGGCTTCGCCTGGTTGGCAGACTGGCCAACCGGCATCTTGTCGATGGCATCGCACGGCACGGGAGTCATGGTGCCCTATACCGTACGCGCCACCAAGCAACTTCGGGGCTAGCCAACGCTTGCCCTCGCTAGAGAGCGGCTAGCTTTTCGGCCAGGCCAGATGAGCGGCTCAGGCTGGTGGCGGCACCAGCAGCCAGAACTTCCGCGCTGCCGCAGATCACGACTGCGTGCCGCGCGCGGGTCAGGGCAGTGTAGAGCAGCTCGCGGGTCGAAAGGGGCAGAGGCTGCTCGGGCAAGAGCAGCAGGACCTGGTCGTGCTCGGAGCCCTGCGCCTTGTGCACAGTCAGGGCATAGGCCAGGGACAGATCCTCACCCAATGCCTCGGGCGAGACCGCCAGCCAGCGCGAGGTCCCTGCGGTCGACAGACGAAACACAGCCATGGGTCGGGCTGCATGGCCGGGCTGCTTGACTGACAGGATGAATCCCTGGTCGCCGTTCCACAGGCCGCGCTGGTAGTCGTTGTGCAGGACCAGCACCGGCTCGCCGGGCAGAAGCTCGCCGCCAAAGCCGGCGCATAGGCCGTGCAAGAAGGCGTTGACCGGATTGGCACCGGTGGGCCGTTCGCGGGTCACGCAGAGCACGCGCTGGCGCGCAACCTGCGCGTTCAGGCGAGTCAGGCGGTCGTGGTCTGTCGAGGAGAATCCCTCAGGCCCGAGAACGTATTCATGTTCGACGAGTTGGTTCCATTCTGGCAGCGCCGCGATTGAATCGCGGTACCAGCGTTCGAGCACAGCCTCGCGCTCTATGCCAGGCACAAGCTCTACGCCGTCGAAAGCCAACGCCGCAGCCGTGGATCGCGGCGAGAGCAAGCCCAAGAGCCGGCCGGCATCGCCCGCGCGCACGGCCGCCGCACATTCGTTGATGCGACGGCCAGCCGCCTGGGCCTGGTCAGTGCGGAAGTTTCGCTGCAGCCGCACCGCCAGGCAGGAGAGGTCGCGAAACACGGCTCCTGCGTCGACCGAAGGCAACTGGTCCGCATCACCCAGCAGCACCAACACGGCGTCGTCGCGCAGCGCACGCAGGAGTCGATCCATGAGCGCCAGATCGATCATCGACCCCTCGTCGACGATCAGCGCCCGTGCGGCCAGGCGATGATTGTGGTGGTGCAAGAAGCGGTCGGTTGCCGGCGAGTAGCCGAGCAGCCGGTGCAAGGTCTGTGCTGCCGGGCAGGCGGACTGCAGGGCGCGATCCTCGGCAGACGGCGCGGGCAGCGCGGCCAGAGCGGCGTGAAAGGACTCTTGCAGGCGGTTGGCAGCCTTGCCGGTGGGCGCGGCTAGCGCCAGCTCAGACGCAGGCACGCCCAGCCGCACCAGCCCGCGGCCGAGCGCGAGCGCGATGGTGGTCTTGCCCGTGCCCGGGCCGCCGCTCACCACGGCCAGGTGGCGGCCCAGGGCTGCCGCAACCGCCGCCTGTTGCTCGTCGCTCAATGGCGGCGCACTTCCGGCCGTGACCTCAGCGACAGCGGTTCTCACGGCTTGCGGGTCCGGGCCAGGCTGCGCCGCCCGCGCCCTGATGGCCGCTGCCAGGCGGGTTTCGCAAGCCAAAACCCGCTGGTGATACAGGAACTCACCGTCGACGATGAGCGGCTTGCGTTCGCCCGGGGCCCCGACCAGCGCGGGCGCCATGCGTACAAGTGCGTGCTCGGCCGCTGCCAGCCGCATGCGCGTGCTGCCCTGACTGCCGCTGATAAGCGATCGCGCGACCAGGCCGACCAAATCCCGACGCTCGGCCTCGCCCATCCCGCTCGGAAGCTGGCCCATCTGCCAGGCCAAGAATGCTTCTTCCTCGCCCAGATCGGCGTCGCGCAGATAAGAAAGAAGTCCCGGCGGATAGGCAACCGCAGGCGCCAGACGTTGGCGGGCGGTTCCGAGCGGAGACAGAGCAGTGTCCGATTTCATGTCCGGGGGGTGGAACAGTCTACCGCATCGCGACCTCGCCCGCGGAACCCGTTGCGCGGCCGGCTTCCTTCCTGGAGCATCAGAGCCATGGATGTGAGCGAAGACGGCGCCGAGACGTTCACTTTCGCGGGCTTGGGCTCCACCAGACCTCTGGTCACGTGACCAACTGCAGCCAGATCGCCGGCGGCGCGGTATCTGCGAAGCGGGCTGCGTCATACCTTGGCACAAAAGCGCACCAGCATTAGCGTGGGCGGGCGAGGTGGCAGGTGGCTTGTAGTCAGAGCCGTGGTTCGGTAAAACAAGGGGCCGAAAGGAAGGATCACCGTGGAAAGCGAACACGACAAACCAAAGCAAGCCGAAGCAGCACCGCCAGCACCCCAGGCCGCACAGCCGGCACGCCAGGCAGCCCCTGAGAGCAAGACGCCGGGCGTCTCACGCGGCAAAATCTATCTTGTCTTGGCGGTCGCCGCGGTCATCGTCTTCGCCGCCTACTTTGCTACCCGCAGGAGTACCTTGATTTCGACCGCCGCGTCGCCTGCGACTTCAGCGGCGATCACGCTGGTGACCTCGGATCGTACCGACCTGGACTGCGTGGCTCGCAAGGGCATCCAGGGTTTCAATTGTGGGTTTTCCACCGAGATCGTCACCTGGCAGGGCGACGAGCAGAACAAGCTCAAGCCGTACTACACCCTGGATCGCCACCTGTATCTTATTCCGGGTCTCTTCCTTGAGCCGGCCATTGCGAAACGCTACATGGCCGACCCCCCCAACAAGCCGCGCGAACAACTCAAGCGCTTTACCGCCCGCTGCCAGATCAAGGTAATCGGCAAGCTGACCGGGGTGCGCACGCGCTGGTTGGCCAATACCGCTTGGTCGAACCCCGAAGACATTGACGTCGCCACCGCAAAGGATTGCAAAGTCGAAGGCTGAGCAGGCAGCGGGGCCTATGGCCATGATCCGCAAGGCAAACCAGCGCGGGTACCAGCGCGCCCTGCCGGGGATCGAGCGCAAGACCCTGGTCTACGGTGAGCGAACCCTGTTGACCGAGTTGAGGTGTTTCGGTGATATTTCGCCAGAACTTGCGTGAACTCGTCGGGATAACCGCGCTCTGCGCTGCTGCGGGTGCCTGTTCGAACTCCGGCTCGGCAACCCCGAACTTGCCCCATTTCAATGACATCACTACGGCCACCCCGGAGATTCAGGCCGCGGCACGCGCTGTCGTGCGCATTCGTACGGCCGGCGAGTACGGGACCGGATTTTTCATTTCGCCCAGCGGCCTGCTTCTCACCAACAATCACGTGCTGGGCGATCCGGTGTGTGCAGTTGAGGGATGCTATGTCGAGCTGACTCAGATGCACCAGCGTGGAGAGCCACAACAACAACCAAGCACGGTGTTTGGGGTTCCTGCCACTGTCAACCCAGGGCTCGACATGGCTGCTGTTCAATTCTACGACCCCGACGGCAATCAGCTCGACACCCCAGACTACCTTTCGTTCGACGGCCAGGACGGGGCGTCTTTGCTCAACCAACACGTCACCATCGTGGGACACCCCGAAGGCTTTCTCAAGAAATGGACAGATGGCCAGGTCACGGACACCAATGGCCAGTGGATCACGACCACGGCGTACACGCTTCCTGGCGAAAGCGGCTCGCCCATACTGAACGACCAGGGACAAGTTGTGGGACTGCTGCACCGAGGGCCCGCGTCAGAGGACCTGTTTTCCAAGACTGGGGTCGACATGTACTCCGTGGGAACCGCATCGGCACCCATCGTGACCGTCCTGGCGGCACCTCCGTCAGCCCCTGTCGTATCCACGATCGCCCCGACAACCAAGGAGCAATTCCTGGCCAATGATTTCGTATACCTCAACGCGCGCGTCGCGACTGTCACCGTTGACGGCATGTCGATAAGCGCAATTCCCATATTGGGAGAGGCTTGCGACGCGGCGCTGGCGCGAACTGACTTCACATCCCCTAACGATCTCGATAGTGCCCTGACGCCCTGCTATCACGCCGAGACCTGGATTGACTGCCGCAGCAGTTCTTCCATCGCCCCCTACGGGACCGTCTGCCCGGCCCCCACGGATCAGGCCGCCTGGACAAGTCGCTATCAAAGCGTAAACCAGCTCTGGCTGGGCATGAATGGGCAGCCCGACTACTCCATAGTGAGTTTTGGGATCGCCCAACTCCAGCCCTCATGGGACGCCGGCGTGAGCGCGGGCGCACAATCGCTGCAACAAGTTCTGGCCGTGGCGAACCCGGTTCTCGATTATAGCCTGGCGCTTTATCTGGCGGCCTTCGCCATAGACTCTTACGGCGGAACCCAGATTGCGACCTATGTCTCGAACTACAAGCAAGTTCCACACTACGAACTGCAAGCCACCTACATCGCCTACACGGCTGGCTGGCTTTACGACGACCGCAGCATGACCGAAGCCCAATTGCAGAGCTTCCTGCAGCAACTGTTCGCCGATCCCAACATCAGTCTAGGCTCTAGGCTGGCGATTGAAAACTATCTGTATGACTTGAACGCGCTCTAGCACTACTGTTGTTGATTTCTCCCTTCGTCGTCGCTGCTGCGGGCGCCATCCGCGGCCTCGCTCCTCGGTCAGATACGTCGAGTATTCTCTCTCGTCGCTCGTTGCGGCTGGGGCTCCTCGCGACGCGCCGGCTCGGTCCGAANNTTCAATCAGTAGTGCTAGCCAGCCTGAAGCCCCCAGAATTCGCTGCCCAACATCTCGGCCTGCCAGTCGAGCACGGTCTCCCAATCGGGCCTGCGGAAGTAGATGCCGGCCTGCTCATCACCGGGCCGCATGCCGCGCAGGAAACAGTAGAGCACGCCGCCAAAGCGGCGCTCGAATGCAGCGCGATCGTTCAAACCAGCCAGGCGCAGGACAGCCAAGGTGTAGAGTCGCGCCTGGATTTGGTAGTTGTTCTCGCAGTGCGTGCGCACGCGGTCCGCATCCCAAGCTGGCAGCCAATCACCCTTCCAGTCGCATAGGTAAATGCGGCCTTCGCGCTCAAACAGGTAGTCAATGAAGCCCTTGACCAGGCCGCGTCCAATAGACCAGCCCGCGCCATCTTCCATTGCGAGGCCAGCCTGTCCCAGCAGAGGATGACTCTGTTCAGGGATCGGATACAGGAACTCAACTTCCCGCAGCGACGGCCGCTGCAGGCCCAGACCTGGCACGACACAATCGCCGATGCGCAGCGGTGTGAAGAGCGCCGTGTGGACTAGGTGCGCGGCGTGCGCGATCTGGTCCGGATCGCGCTCGTGCCGACGCGCGAGGCGAGCGAGAAGCTGCGCGATTTCAGGCTGCGCGGCCCATCTGGCTGATGAGCGAGAGGCGGCTAGGCCGTCGAGCGGGACCTGTTCCAAGATGGCGTGCAAGAAGATCCCGGAAAGCCGCCCGCGCTCAAGCTCGCGCGGGTCAATGGGCGCGGCCTCGGCATACTCCGCCGGCTCGTTGGCGGTGGCCATGTCAGCCGGCTCCTCAGGAACTACGAAGCCGCCATGGCGGCGCTTCACTCCCGTGTACGACGTGACGACAAACCCGGCGCGCTCTCTCGCAATTCGTTGGAACTCTGTTGCGGGAACATCGGCTGGCAATTGCGGCGGCTGCCAAACTGAGAGCGCCGCAGGTGGGAGTGCCGGCAATGCCAAGGGCGGCTCACCGGGACAAGCTACAGGCACGCAATGAAACAACCCGCGGGTATCAGCGCCGGAAAGCACCCTGTCGAGAATCGGGCGCAGAAAACCGTAGGGACCGGTGAAGGCAAGGCGGCCCTCCGGACAGCGCGGAAGGTAGAGCCGCGCGCGGGCGCGGGTGAGCGCCACGTAGAGCACGCGTCTATCCTCGTCGGCCACTTCATTGGCGTGGTTCTGCTTCTCCTCTGGCGCGAGCGAACCCAGGTGCACCACGCGTCGGCCCTCGCGGTCGTGAAACACGCTGAGCGAACCGTCCAGCCTTCGATGGAGGCCACCGTACAGAAACACCACGTCGGCCTCCAGGCCCTTGGCTTTGTGTACAGTCATCACTTGCACAGCCTGGTTGTCACTTTCCAAACGCTGCACATTGCGCTCGTCGCCCGGAGGCAGGCGTGTGCCATTGACGTAGGCGCCTAGGGTCTCCACCAATTCGCGCAAAGTCGCATGGGTGCGCTCCGCCTCCTCTTGAACGATCTCGAAGATGTGCAGGAAGTTGGTAAGGGCCCGCTCACTACGGTTCAAACAAACCTCGCGGCGTACAATTCCGCTTTGCGAAAGGATGCGTGCAAGAAGGACGCCGTAATCACCATTCAAGGCCAGCTCGCGCCATTCGAAAAGCCGGCGCAATAGGGGGTCCGAGGAATCGGGACGATCCCTTTGCGCCAAGTCGGCCAGATCGAGGGCGAAGAAGTCTGTCAAGAGAGCCCGCAGCCGCAAAGTGTGATCGTCGGGCTCGGCAATGGCGCGCAACAGGTCCAGCACGTCTTTGGCCTGGCTGGTCTGGAAGAGCCCGCCTTCTTTGTAGAACGCGAAAGGCAGGCCCGCGGCCCGCAATGTGTCGCCGATCTCATCACATTCGCCGTTGGTAGAGGCGAGCACAAATATGTCGCGGGCTGCGATTTGCTTCGAACCGCCGTTGTCGAGAAGCAACAGCGCTCCCTCTCGGGAGAGCAGACGGCGAATCTCCTCCACCATCTGGCGCCGCAAGGCGCGCCTTATGTCGGCCACACCGATGCCCGCGGCTGCCTGCACGTCGAACACCACCACGCCTGGCCTAGGCTGATCGTCAGGTCCGAGCAGGCGCCGATCGCGGTGGCCACAGGTCACCGGCTGGTCGTAGTCGATGCCCGCCCCGGCCCGAAAGAAACCCGTGGCCCGGTCGAACACGGCGTTATATCCGTCGATAACCGCCTGGGTCGAGCGAAAGTTCTGCCTCAGCCTCACCAAGGCGCCGCCCGCCTGCAGGATCTCGTCGCGCGCGCGCAGGTAGGTGTGCACGTCGGCGCCGCGGAATCGGTATATGGCCTGTTTGGGATCACCAATGACGGTCAACACATGTCCGGCGCTGCTCTCGAAGAACAGACGCCGGAAGATGAACCACTGCACTTCGTCGGTGTCCTGAAATTCGTCAATGAGTGCATACTTGTAGCGGAGGCGCAGGGTGGAAAGTAGCAACTGAGCAGGCGCACTGTTGTCGGCCAGACGTTCGGCCACCAGGGTCAGCATGTCCTGGAAATCGTAGAGCCCGGCCGCGCGCTTGCGATCCTGCAGGCGCGCAGCGACCAGCGGCAGAAACTTATGCGCCACCGCTGCGAGCAATGGCACGCGCGCGTCGCGAATCGCAGCGGTTGCGCGGCAAAGCTCTGCTAGCTTGGGATCAGCCGCGGCCTTCCCAAGATGGTCAAGCAAGTACGCAAGGCCTCTCTCTTTCCAGCCGGACTCCTTTGTTTGCAATTGGGCGAGGAAGGTCGCCATTTCGCCCGTCTCGCCTGCCTCGGCCACCAGCTCAGAGAGGGCGGCCACACGTGACAACACTGCCGTCAGGGTCGAGCCCTTGACTCCCGCTCGCTTCAATCGCTCGGCCAGGGTTAGATTATGGACAGTCTCCGTTGGCCATGCCGCGATGGCCGCGGCTAGAGCGGCCTCGTCGAATTGCGGCTGCAAGGCTTCGGGACGTGACGGGAAGATGCGGGCCAGCTCGGCCGCGCACGCGCGCAGCGCGCGTTCCAGTTCGGCAGCGGCGCCGCCCACAGCCAGCCAGGCGCGCAGATACGGCTGCAGTCCGGGCTGAACCGCGAAATCATTGCGCAGGGACTCCAGGAAGGCAGTGTGAAAGGCATCAGCCTCGTCCACCGCCTGCTCGTCGAACATGCGTTGATGGAGAAAGGCGTGGTCGCCCAAGATCCCGCGACAGAAGCCATGGATCGTCGAGATGGTGGCACGATCGAATGCCAGCAGGGCGTCGCGCAGCCGGCCCCGCGCAGTCTCGTCGATGAGCCAGCATTCTTGGTCGGGCCGTTGAGCAGCATCGGGGTGGTCGGCCGAAAGATGGCAAAGCTCGCTCAGCTTTTCGCGCAAGCGCAAGCAAAGCTCAGCGGTGGCCCGCTCAGTGAAAGTGACGACCAGGATCTCCTCCATGTGCGCGCCGTGATTGAGCAGCAACTCGACCACCAAGTGTTCCAGGAGAAAGGTCTTGCCGGTTCCGGCCGACGCTTCCACCACGGCATGCCGGGTGCCCAGTCGATCCAGTTCAGGCGGTCGGGGATAGCGGATGACGGCGCTCATGCGGCCCCGGTCTCCAATTCGAAGAAGAGGCCGAAGCGATCGGCCACCATGCGCGCGGCCATTTCCGCCGAGGGCGGATACCATCGATCGGCGGCATCGCGGATCGGCCCGCGCAGGGTGCTGAAGCGTAAAGGGCCACCTTCGCGGTGCTGTTGGCAAAGCCTCTCCGCCTCGTCCCAGGCCAAGAGACCCCTGCGCCGCGCGCGGAACACGGCCTCGCAGGGCAGAACATAGGGGTGAAGTCCGGTGGGCTCGCCGAAAGGGCCAAGCGTCCCGGTCAGCATGTCGCGCACTAGGCGCGCAAGGTAGTCGCGCGCACGAGCCATGTCCAAAACGGCAAAACGGTGCTCGTCAATGTCCTGCCGGGCGCCGTGGGTGAGAAGGATCAGCCCGCGGTGGCCGGCCGGGGCCCGGGACAGTCCAGCGGCAGCTAGCGCCACGTGATCGAGGAACGCGGCCAAGGATTCCTTGTCGAGCCGGGTTTCCTCATCAGTGTCCCTTGATCGGCACGCGAAAATGATCGAGGCACGCGGCAGGTCCAGGGCTTCAACCAGAACGCTCGTCCGGCCCTGCACCTCCACGTGCAGCGGAAGCTGCTCTCCGCCCGCGCTCAAGTCGAGTGTGATGGCTGGCAAGATTTCGCGCGCGTCTTCGTTCTCGGCTGCCCGGCCAAAGTGCAAGACGCGACTGTGCAACGGCAGAGCACCCGCGATGCGGCCAAGCTGTTCAGTCCACTTGTTCAAAATGGCTGCGTGGTGCTCGCGCTCGGCCTGGTGAAACAGCCCGGCCGGGGCTCGGCCCGCCAATTCTTCGCGCAGGCTGATCTCGTCGTAGCGTGTGGCCACCGTCTCGGGCGATGGCACGGCTTCCGACGCCAAGACGGCGCGGATCATGGCTTCGCGAAGACAGGTGGTCCGATCCAGCGCAGTCGTGGCAAATGGCTCGTCCTCGCGGTCAGCTAGCTCATCGTCACCCTGGGTTTCGCGCAGGCGCAGGCGGAAGCGCGCTGAGCCCTGGAGAGGATCCTCGAGGAAGCGACGCAGATCCGTGAGCGTGACGATCACGCTCGTCGCTTGCTCACGCGCCTCGGCTGCCGGCGCCAGCGGTGCGGGCAACGACAAGCGAGATGCGACCTCGGCAAAAGCGGAAGGCGAAAGCGCGGAACGAAGATCGTCGACGCTGATATGGGAACCCTGAAAGG
>PMKP01000223.1 GCA_003157775.1 Myxococcales bacterium
GAACTCCACAATGCGCGCACCGTGCTTCGCATCCACGCCAAAGACGTATGAGCCCCAGGAAAAGGTGCAAATCTGCGTGCTGTCGCACGCGGGAACGACTCCGTTGGGAGAGACCTCATACCTGACATTGCTGAGCACGTCGCCCGATTCGGGTTTGTTCTGCGAATCGCTCGCATCCGCGGGTTCAGGCGCCGTGGAAGCACAGGCCCCAAGCGAGCCCACGAAGGTGATCAAGACAACGCGCTTCATGTGCGGACCCTACCATTAACGGACTTCGTCGAGAAGGTCATCCGCCTCAACCGGCGACGGCATAGGCTGGTGAAAGCCAAGGACAACAACCATCTGGCTTGAGACAGCATGCACCGGGTTCTGACCGCGAACGCAGAGAACCGGCCTGGTCGAGGGAGTCCTCCAGTCCGAGCCCCAAGACCCGGTCAGTGCCGGCTTTTGCAGCACCTTTCAACCTGCATCATCTGTTTCCGCGTAGCACTGAGGCCAACTCACCAATCGTTGTCATCGGCGTGGCGTCGGTCGGACGAGTGGCGCGGGTGCGTGTAGCGGGGGCTGACTGCGTGGTCGCGCAACATCAACGACGTGGCGCCACAATCACGACGTCGAGCTTGGCGGGTTTCCCTTGAACCATACCGAATCCGACGCGGAAGCTTCCCGGCTGGCTTGGCCTAATGTCGAAGTGATCGGGATCGGGGCTTGTGCGGATACCGTTGGCACCAATGCGCACGTAGCCGTGTCGCTTGGCGACGAGTTCGAGCGGTGGGTGCTGCGGTTGCAGCTCGAAGTCCTCGCCGGTGAACTCAAAATTTACGGGCAACCGGTCGCTGGGCTGGAATTCGATGATGAGTGGCTCGGCTCCTGTGTACCCCTGCAAGGCGCCGTTGTTGATGTCGACATAGCGCACGTGTCTCGGTGCCACGGCATGCGCGCAGCCGAATGTCGTCAGACCCGCCAACGCGCCCCAGAGCACGAGCGAGAATCGCGTCACGTGTAGTTTGTTCGGCATGTCTGTTCCGTCCAAGTTCAAGAGCTGCGTGCGCAGCTGCGCACCAGAGGATTGTGGATAGTCATTTTGAGCGCCATTTTGCCTTCACCGAATCGCATCTGCAAAATGGCTGATAGCCGATCTTACATTCACCTGCACGCCCGAACTATCCCTATACCGAACTTTGGCTTAGTGCCCACAGTACCACACTGACGTGGCGGGGGCCGGCGCGGATGCATCAATGGGGAGCGCGTGGCTGGTCGTACCGCCGTCTAGGTCGATGGGCCCGCAGTGGGGGTCGATGAGCGCCAGTGGGTAGTCGAAGATGATCCTGTCGCCCACGCATTGTGATTGCACGCATCGAACCTGAATGGCGGGCGGGATGCACGCCGTGCATACGCCCGCAGGGCTGGTCGAGAACGTGGGCGCCGGAGCAGCCCCCGGGGCACGGCTGTACAGGTACGCCACATTCATGCAGCCGTCGATTTCGATGCAGCAGTCTGAATCGTTGCTACAAGGGAAGCCTTGGGCGTCGGGGCTCACCAGGACGTCCACACCTCCCCCGTCGGCACCGCTGCCACCGCCGTTGCCGCTGGTTCCGCCGGTTCCCCCAGCACCTCCAGTGCCTACCGCGCCGCCCGTGCCTTGCACGCCACCGGTCTCGCTGTCGCCAGAGCCTGAAGTCGTAGTCCCTCCGTTCGCACCACCTCTTCCACCAGTACTAGCTGTCATGCCACCGTTCGCGTTGCCTGCCGAGCCACCGCTCGCGTTGCCACCCGAGCCCCCCTGCGGCGACGTGCTTGAGCTGCAAGCCGCAAGGAGAACCGCGAGTCCAACGCTTGGGATCGATACACGTGCTTTATTGAGCATAGGAATCTTGGAAGTATGGTGTTCACGAGCAAGTCACGGCTTCCGAGAATAGCATCTGTCGGCAGTCAGGGTGAGTTTCACGCGGCAGGGGGTTGGTCTAGCATGGACCAAATCTGAGGTTGATGGGCCGCTGATCTTGGGGCATTCCACGCTGGTGCCCCCATCAAGGGATCCAAATGCATATCTGAATTAGGGCTCTTCGGGTCATAGCCAAGTCCATGCGGTTCTGGAGGGTCCGGGGGCGTCCGGGACCGGCCCCCGGCCCACACCTATTTCGCTAACCCCGATCCATCCTGCGATTCGGCGGAAGGGCTTCCGTTCCCGCAGTCGCCCGACAAGATCAGGCTCGTTCTCCCTCGCAAAGGAGGGGCTGGTGAATGCGATGCGCCCAATCGGCCTGGTGGATGTATGATGGATCGTCTCGAAAGCTGGCCCAGATGCATCCCAGCAAACCGACAGGCAAGCCTGACAAAGCGGTGGATACGATCATGCACGCTGGCCAGATCGTTGATGGGAAATACCGAGTGGATCACTTGCTTGGGCAGGGTGGGATGGCGGCGGTGTGGGCCGGTACGAATGAACGTACGGGCAAGCAAGTTGCCTTGAAAGTGATTCTGCGGTCCTTGGCGATCACGCGCGAAGCGGAGCGTCTCGTTTACAGCGAGGCACTGGCCGCCAGCCGCGTGAATCATCCCAATGTCGTGACGGTCTTCGATGTCATCGAACACGAAGGCCTGGCGTGCATCGTGATGGAGCGGCTTGACGGAGAGCCGTTGGGCACGTACATCGCTCGCAAGGGATGCCTCAGCGTGAGCGAAGCGACGTCGCTACTCTTGCCCGCCATGCGTGGAGTGGCCGCCGCCAACGCACAGGGTGTAGTCCACCGCGATCTCAAGCCGCAGAACATCTTCATCTGCATCGGGCCCGACGGGCACATCCTGACGACCAAGGTATTGGATTTTGGTATCTCGGTTATGATGGAACGAGTCGTGGATCCCTCGGCCGGGCCCGCCCTTGCCTTGGCCATGGGCACCCCAGCCTATATGGCTCCCGAGCATATTTCGGGTGAGAGACGCATCGATGAACGTGCCGATGTGTACGGCTTCGGTGTGTTGTTCTACGAAGCGTTGAGCGGAAAGGTGCCGTTCCCGGGCGAGCCAGGGCCTGATCTCTTCGAATGCGTCTTGAATGAACCCGCTCCGCCCTTGGCGCGGTTCCGTCCCGATTTGCCCCCGGGTTTGGTGCGCATCATCGAAGTCGCCATGGCCAAGAAGCCGGACCATCGCTACTCCGATCTGAATCTGATGGTGAGCGCTCTGGAAAACGAACTGCTGCCGTCCACCCCAGTCTCGCGTTTGATCACGCCGCTGGTTGGCGTGGCCTCGTTTGCCTTGGGTGATGTCCCGCACGGACAGTCCGTGGCGCAACCCACTCCTAGCAGGGAGGCGTCCAGTCCGCATCAGGAGACGAAGATGCTCTTCGCCCTTCCCCTGGACAAGGATAACGAGCACAGCGCCACCAACGGTGGACCGGATCGCGCATGGAATAATTACTCCGAAATGTCAAGGCCGACCACAGCCACATGTCGCGAGACGATTCTGGTGCGTCTGAAACCCCGGTTCTGGAAGGCACTATGGCGCATTCGGTCGCTCTCTGCCATTCGTGCCAGGTTGTTCTCCGCCCTTCGCGCTTGGTCGCTCGCTGCCCTCCGTGGTCGGCGAGGATTGGTGGGCGCAGGTGTCGCGGTCGCTCTCGTTTTCGCGGTTTTGATAGCCACGCGAGGCGCCGGTCACGTACATCGAGCTGTGCGAGCACCCGTCGCGAACACCACGCCCGCAGCGATCTCGCCCGCTGTTCCAACCGTGGAGCCAACTGTGATCGCTGTCCCGGTAGCGCTTCCGGCCGCTTTCGCAGCTTCGCTATCCCCACCTGCGCCGGCCACGCTCGCAACGGACGGACACAGCGAGCACATGAGCCACGTGGGCGGGCGTGGCATTTTGAGAGCGTCTGGACCGGCGCGTGCGCGGTCACGAGCCCCAAGGGCGCGCGCTTCGATCAAATCCCCGTCGACACGTGCCGGGAGGCTGACCGCGGATGATTTTTTCTAGAAGACCGTCTTTGTCCGCCAGCGTCAGGCGCCGACGCTGATCCGGGGTGAAAGGAATCCACTCTTGGCCCGTGGCGGCCCGGACGGCCTCCTTCAGGACGCGAACCTCCTCCAGCGTCCGCTCGTTGATCGCAGAGACGATCGTGGCGATGACAAACTGGAGCGTCAACGGAAGCATTGGGCGCCAACCTGCCCGTTCAGGCATGCCGATTCAAGCTGCGCATCTTCGCGAATTCATGCCACAATTCCCGCGACGACTCCTTGTACACCACGGGTTCGGATTTGCGCCAGATTCGGGTATATAGAGGTCGCCGGAGCCCCCAGCGCACCCTTTCCAAGAAAACCACCAAGAAGGACCTCAAGCGAGGCCGGCCCAACCCATCCTGCGTTTCGGTCAAGACCATGAAGCACGCGCGCGTTTCTCCTTTTCTGGCTTCTTCACTTCCTTTTCTGGCGTGCGTCCTGACCCTGCTCAGCGCCTCGGCTGTCAGCGCAGCTGAGTGCCCAGCCAGTCCGCCAGATCGGACCAACGAGCGGCGGGTGCTGGCCAAGGAATGGTGCGCGCGGGCTGAGGCGGCCGAGAGCGCTGGCAACGACGTCGAGGCCGTGCGTGCCTATGCCTGTTCCATGAGGATGATGGCCCAGGCGTCCACTGTGTACAGCCTCGCGCGGGTCGCCCAGCGTTCAGGCGACGTCGAGCTGGCACTGCAGTCGTACCGGGCCTATCTGACTTTGAAGCCTGACGCCTCAGAAAGAAACGAGGTGCAGGCCAAGATCCGGGACCTGGAAGCGAAGATCAAGGGAGTCCAAGAGATCGGCGTCGGAAAAGAGCCACCAACCAAACAACCTCCCGCGGTAGAGGCAAAGCCGGAGGTCCCGGTCGCGCCACGCAATCCGGTCAAGGTGGTCGTTCCCGAGCTGACGCCTCAATTGACCAGGCAGGGAGGAAAAGGGCGCTTTCCCTGGCAGAAAGATCCGGGACCCATTGCTGGCCGCTGGTTTGCGATGTGCGAGGAAAAGGCGGGGATGGCTATTGAGTTCAGCGTGGATGGGAAGAGAGCGACGGGACAAGTTTCTAGCCTGGGCACGGCGGGCATTTTCGGCTACTCGATCGGCGAGCAAGTTTTTCGGCTCGAAGCCGCCGACAACGGTGATTGGGTGGGGCAGCTTCACTGGCGGGGTGTGGGCAACCGTGAACGCTGGGATCCGATTCGATTCGTGGCGACTTACTGGCAACTGGATGCCACCATGACCACGGACAACTGCTACAAGAAGATGCCCCGGGCTAGATGACCGGTCGTGCCACCGCGGCGCTGTCCTGACGACATCCCAGTGGGGCGTATGGCCGATATGGCTGTCTTTGGCATAGCTATCCCGCCGCAAGATCCGGGATGGCGGCAGCTCGATCGGAGCGCTGGACGCCAGCCCCAGCGCGGGCACTGTGCCCTCCACAGCGCAGCACTCGACACGCCCTCGTGCCTGCGCTGCCACCGATCGCGGCCGGCCTGGAGCGGGGCATGGGCGAGCCGGCTGGGTGTGACCTGCGGCCAGAGGGGTGAGCATGGGTGTGGCGGAACCCATCCGCTGGCGTGGGTGAGCATCAAGCAACACGTCGGCTCTGGCGAGACGCTGCGGAAGGGCCGGAAAGCTGGCCTTGAGCAGCACGGCGGGACAGTGGCGCCCAGCTCGGCGCACTTCACGCCGGCCAAGCGATGCAACCACCAGGTGCCAGCCGGAAAAACCCGCCTTGACAGCGCTCCCAGACATCGGCGCCGACGTGTCTATACTGTAGCAAACGGTGCCGCTCCGCCCGACCGTCACGCTCCCGACTGAGTTTGTGCCGCTGCAGGTAGCCAAGAAAGAGGGACACAGTGCGGAACGCCGGCGGACGGCCGTGATAGCCGTTGATAGCGGTGGCTCTGAATATGTGTCAGGCACCTTCCCCGGTGGCGCCCGCCCACGACTACTTCTTCGCTGGAGCCGCGGCGTAGACTTGGCCAAGGTCGGTCAAGGTGTCGTCGGTGTTGTAAACTTCACAGTTCGGGGACCACTGGTACCAGGCATAGCGCGCAAGTCGCGGGTGTTTGGCAAAGACCGCGAGCGCTCCGTTGAAAAAGGCGATCACTCCCGCTGCGGTCGGGGCGCTCTGGTTCAAGCAGCCCCACTCAGTCAGCCAAATGGGGCGATTGCCAGGAAAGCTTTCCGCGTAGTTGATGTAGCTCTCAAGCTGTGAGGCCGCGGCGTCGCACGAGCCTGCGTTCCAGCCGTACCAGTGAATGGCGATGAAGTCGGCTCGCAGCGCGGTGTTGGCCGCAACGTCCGCCATGTACTCTTTGAACCACGCTTGCCCGGTGGTGTTGGCCTGAGTCCCGGGCGTTCCCACCGCGATGTTTGCCACACTATCGAATGCCGGCAAGAGCGCAATCGCCGACGCCACTGTGATGTTGGACCCACCCCCCGCCGCCGTGTTGTCCGGCTCATTGAAGCCAAGCACGTACTTGGAGCCCTTGCTCGCGAAGCCCGCGACAGCGGTCTGGATGTTGGCCGCGGTATCCGCGCCCCAAATCATGGGCACATACTCGACGCCGTTCACGACAGCGCACGCCTCGTTCTCGGTCCCGGACCAGTTGTAATACCAGGACACGTTCATGGCAGTGCGCACCTTGCACGCCCCGCCGGCGATGCCCTTGAACGGCTGCCCACCGCCCGTGCCGCTTGCTCCACCGCCACCGGCGCCGCCCGTGACAATTGCGCCGCCGGCTAGCTTGCCGCCTGTACCTGTGCTGCCGCCTTTGCCACCTGTCGTGCCGCCGGTGCCCGCACCGCCGCCACTTCCTGCGCTGCCGCCGCTTCCTATGCCACCACCAGTACCTGGAACGCCACCGGTGCCGACGCTGCCGCCCCTGGATACGCTGCCACCGGTACTGCCGCCGCTGGCGACACTCCCGCCGTTGCCGACACTCCCACCGGTGCCTACGCTGCCGCCGCTAGCTGGACTCCCGCCGCTGGACACGCTCCCGCCGGTGCCTACAGTGCCACCGCTGGCTGCACTTCCGCCGGTGCCCACAGTGCCACCGCTGGCTGGACTCCCGCCGCTGCCTACAGTGCCACCGCTGGCTGCACTCCCGCCACTTCCTACACCGCCGCCGCTGCCGGTGCTTCCACCGCTGCTCTTGACTCCGCTCTGACCTCCTGAGCCCAACGTCCCACCTGTGCCAGTGTCAGATGCGCTGCCGGGGCTAGAGCAACCGGCTCCAAGTAGCGCGATGAGTGTGCCGCAACAGAATGCGAAACCCGTAAACGACGGTAGCAGATCAGTTTTCATATTCTCACTCATGAGAACGGCAATTCCACCTCTTCGTCCGCCTGGTGCAGACCGCGGATAACTACTCACGACGTAGGTGGATAGTATCATATCCACCACTCTATAGGCTTGACTCAAGTCTGACGCGGTAGCTGTCTCGCTGCGAAACGTCCGCACGGCGGAGGCGCTGGAGGAGCAGGCCAGCGCGACCTTCAGCCTCCTCACTTTTTTGCCGTCAAGCGAAAAGTGCAGCTTCGGTGTGCTCTTCGGCGGTGTGGGCTTGCGTGCGAAGACGTTCGGAACCTCTAGTAGATTTCCACTTCAGCCAAGTGGAAGAAGTTGGGCGGGGTGTTCAGGAGACGAACGTAGCGGCCTTCGGCGTGGAGGCCGCCTGCGGTCCATTGATCGAAGGTTTCTTTCCGTTCTCTCAGTAGCGTGAAGTTGATATTGTCCTTGCTCACTTCCAATTTGATGGGAACGGCCCGATCTTGGTAGCCGTCGGATCGGTTGTATGCGACCAGCTTGTTGAACTTGCGGACTGACCCGAGGTCGATGACTACCCATTGCTGGCCACCAGACTGCGTGTGGAAACCCATGTTGTTGCGGTCACCATCGACCAGCAGGCTGTGATCCGTTCCTTGCCAGGGATACTGGCTGCTGACGGTGACCGGGCAATGGAGCGCGATGTTGGGCTTTTCTAGTTTCCTGTCCAGCCAGTTCCCGCCGGTGGCAAGAAATGCGGCCAACACCAAAGCCGCGACTATCACGCGTAACCATCGCGCGACAAGCGCGCGGCCAAGGCGATTCGCCTCGAACTCAAGCGGCTCGGATAGCCTCGTGGCCAAGCCGCGCACGGCGCCAGCGAGGGACTCTCGATCTGCCCCGGTCAGTTTCGCGAGGGTGGCGTCCCGGTCCGGGGCAAGTATCGCTGTCAGCATCGAGCGTTGGGGAATCGTGAGCTTCGCGAATGCTTCCGCCAGCAGCGGCAGCTTGCGGGTGTTCGCCCAGTCGGTATCGCCAAGTGGCCCAACGCCGGAACGCAGACCTTCGCGCTCCAAGTAGGCGCGAACCAGCAAACCGACCCGATCGCAGTCAAGCAAAAGAGCCGCCAAGTTGCTCTCGCCAGTTTCTCCAATCTCGGCGACGTCGTCGGAAAGCTGGCGTGCGATGTCGAACCAGGCAAACCCGGGCTTGCCTGGGCCGAATGTGGCCTCGCGTGCCTCGGCCACGCGCGGCCCCATCCATAGGAGCCTGCTCAGCCAATTGGGCGTGGCTTGCTCTGACGCCACCGTTCTCTGGGCATTGACTTTTTCAGCTCGGTCATCGCTCATGGCAAGGCCAACAGTCTGCTGGTGTTCGTGCCTCAGAGGTGCGCTGGCAGCATTCCATCGGCGAGCGTGGTCTCAAAGGGGTACTCGATAATGAGCCCACGTCCCGTCGTTCTTCGTGCCGCGGAGAATCGCTCATCCCGCCTTTGCAGGAAGTAGAGCGCTTCTCCCGTCTCTGGCGATAGCGCACGTCCTACCGCAAATACTCCCTTGAAATCGATATAGCGCCCAATCGTGTCGTTCTGCCAAACATTGGCGATCACTTCATTTGGCGAAGAGAAGGCGGGCTCCTTCCGCACCATCGGGGCTATCACATGAAAATACTCTGGCTGCAGTTCGGGATAGCACGCAGGACAGGTCCTGCCGAAGATGGGCTGAACCCCCTCGGTGCTTCCTCGTGTGGCAATCGTGGCGTTTGCCAAGCCCCACATTTCGATGACAGATCCCTCGGTGTAGTAACCAAAGACACCACCGTAGTCGGTCACCAAGCGTCCGCCGGGTGGCACGACCTGGCTCAAGAACTCCGCCGCCCGCAGGTAGTTTTTGACGTTTGAGGTTTCCCGGGCGACGCCAGCCAGTTTGTTCTTTTCGAAATCGTCGTTGAGAAAACGATGGTCCGTTCGCACAGCCATCATTGCGGCGAGCAGAACAAACGGGACCGGAATAGACCACCGAAGGCGGCTTCTAGAGCGAAAGAAGGCGATCGTGGCGTTCGCTCCTGACACAACCAAGAAAACCACTAAGAAAGGCACGGTTGGCAAGAGAAACCGCCCGTAGGGCATCCAATCCCCTCCCACAGCGACGACGTACAGCCAATGAATTACGACAAAAGCGCCCACCAAGGCAGCTCCAAGCCTTCTGCGCCAAAGCAGCCAAAGCCATGCGACTAGTCCACACCAGAGCCAGGCCCCTGTCGCTTCACCGAGCAGGTATTCGATGCCTTGGCGCGGCAAAAGCTTGGGTAGAAGCGCCTTCGCATAGTAGGTGCTCGGCAGGAACAGGCCGTAGTAGTGCCAGCGCCACATAAACCACAAAATGTAGACCGCAACCGGCGGCGCAAAAGTGCGAATGAATCGCCGGATCGATCGAGCATCACCCCTGGAAAACACGCGCAGAAATGACCAGCCCAGCATGGTCCCCCAGGGAACGAATCCGTCGATCCGCATGAGTGCAACACAGAGCCCACCCCAGGCCGCCCACTTTTGCCATCGCGGCTCCGCGAAAGATTGTACCGTCGCCGCGAATGCGAAGACAACCAGCGCAACATAGGGAAGAGTCTCCATCCCCATGAGGTAGGAAACCGCAAGGTCGGTATTGAATGAAAGTAAAAGCACGCAGACCGAAGCGACCAGGCTCGATGCTCCGAACGAGCGTGCAAGTCGGTAGACAGCCCATCCCAACAACACCACGAAGGGCACCCCCATGACCCTGGCCATGGTAAGGGGCGCCGCGCCTCGAGTAACAATCAGAGGCAGCGCTACGAGCACCATCCATAGGAAGGTCGAGTAGCCTTCCACCCGGACGCCATGGCTGTAGACTGGTCCATGACCCAGCGCCAGGTTCTTCGAGGACGAAAAGGTAATGAATGCGTCGTCGATTCTTGCGTCACCGAGCGACACACACTGCAAGACAAACATCACGATCGCAAAGAACGTTACCAACCACAGAGGCCACTGCCGCACGCCCGTCCCAATCCAATGCACCGCTGTGGCGCGCCATAGCTGTCGATGTATTGCGGAAGTGCGGTCCAATTGGGCACCATCGGCCGTTCTAGAACCACGGATGGAGGGTTGTGTTCATGCCCTTGCGGTGGGCTGTATGGGCAAGAGGCATGCCAGCGGAAGATGGCCTTTTACCTACGGTTGACGGTGATTTGCAGGCCAGCGACGCGAGATTCGCGACTTTGGTGTCAGAGTTTGGTCGTGATCTCTTGAGCCCCACTAGGCAGGCCATCTCCAGATGACAAATGACGGCATCTGCGATGGCAAAGATCTCCAACTTGCGCGGATTCTTCAGGTCGAATCCGCGCCCAAGAGATCAACTCCACCCCTCTGCCCCAAGGGGAAGTAGGCCGAAACTGTCCGCTGCTGTATGCTGCAGCAGATTCCTGACACACTGGACTTCGGCAAGGTTACCCTCAACACCACCGCCAGAGGCGCCATCACCCTGACCAACAACGGCAGTGATGTTTGCCAGGTTTCTGGCCTCGACTTCGGCCCAAGCACCGACCCGGGCTTTGGGTTTGACCCGGACCAGGCACGCGCCTTCACGGTTGCGCCAGGGTTGAGCCAGGCTATCTCCGTCACTTTCGGCGCGTTCGACAGTGCGCCGCCGCACCTTCGGACCGGGACAGTGGTTCTGCAAACTGGCAACTCGCGTTCGCCGACGGCGTCGATCGAATTGTCAGCCACCGTCAGCACGGCCTGCGTCGAGGCCAGCCAGTGGATTTACATCGTGGACGGAACCAGCAGCATGTTCTCGCGCTTTGATCCAGCTACGTTGACCTTCACCGACATCGGTGTGCTCGACTGTCCGGGAGATTCCACGCCCTATTCGATGGCGGTCGATCAGGACGCGGTTGCTTGGGTGGTATACGGCGACGGCCAGCTCTATAAGGTGGATACCAGAACTGCACGGTGCGAGGCGACCAGCTTCCAGGTGGGACAGCATGGGATTATCACATTTGGAATGGGTTTCGTGTTCGCGCCGGCAAAGGACGTGGATACTCTCTACATCGCCGGTAGCGACGAGACTGGCTACACCAAGCTGGCCACCGTGGCGTTTCCTTCGCTGGTGGTAACGCCGATTGGGACCGTGACGGCCGGTGATGTGGAGCTGACCGGAACGGGTGACGGCAGCTTGTGGGGCTTCGTCCCGTCCGGGGCCAACCCAGACGACCAGTCGGTGCTGGTGCGGCTCGATCCGGCCAGCGGCGCGACGCTGGAGAGCTACTCCTACCCGACTGTCGTGGGAGACACGTCTTGGGCCATGAAATTCTGGGGCGGATCGTTCTGGATCTTCCTCGACGGGGCGGTGTATGAGGCGCCACGCGCCACGCCGCAAACCATCCGCACCGTCATCGCCGATACTGCTGGCCGCGACATCGTGGGCGCGGGGGTATCGACCTGCGCACCGCTATTCTAGCCCCTTGATGGCCAATGCCAGGCTTCAAGTCGGAAGCGAACATAGATGGTTCAGTGCGATGGTGACGGCGTGCTCGGACACTCTGCCACCGTCGGCCAGAGCGGGGACACCGATGGAGGTTTGGCTAGGCGCAAATGCTACGACTAGCTCGCGCGCAAAGGATGGTGAGCCGCCGGCGCGCGCAGCGGCGGGGCAGGCCAGCGACGCCAATCCTAGCCCATAGCGTCAGAGCTGAACTAGCCGCGCCGATGGCCAAGACATCGGAGCCATTTGACAGCGAGGGCACTCCTGCGTAGAAGGACGCCAGGTTGACGCTAGGACCCCAGAGGTCCCGTCCCCTTTACCCAAGGAGAAACAACATGACCCGCACGATCAAGGCTCTTTCGACGCTGGCTCTCGGTGGAATGCTATTTGGTGTCACGGGCTGCGAGGACACTGTCTGCAAAGAGGCGCTGGCCAAGGCGACCGCCGCCACCGCCGATGTGCAGAAGACGGTGAGTGCGCAGGCCGCGGAGATCAGCGGCTTGCGAGCCAGGCTGGCCGCAGCGGATCAGGCCACGGCAGCGGCGAAGAAGGCGCTTGAGGAAGCCAAGGCGGCGGCTGCCAAGCCTGCCGAGCCCGCAGCTCCGGCCGCGAAGGCCGTCAAGGGCAAGAAGAAGTAAGCTTCTGTGTCTAGCGCGGGAGGGGGGCTCGCAGGACTGCGTGCACCCCCTCTTGATGTCGCGGGCCTGCCTCCCGACCGCGAGAAGTAGCGCGCAGCCGAGGGGCAGGTGGAGCCGACGAGGCTGACCCTCGCTTTCGGCATGTGGGCATGGTCATATGCATGGCCTGCCATGCGTGTGTCGAGGACGCGGCTCGCAAGGTGGGCGAGCGCTTCGCCAGCCGCAAGTCGGCCTTTGGCGAGCAGGGCGACATCACCGCCGAAGCCGCGGTTCAGATCGTGCGCGCAAGAGCGTAAAGTGCGCGCAGGCGCCCTACTGTGGCTGCGTGTAGGGCACGCCGTTGGCATTGCAAAGGTAGAAGGCCTGGTACTGGGGGTCCGTCACTAGCCCCTTTTGGGTGGTCCAACTGATCGAGGCGCAGGAGGGACGGCAGCAGTCCTCCATGGTGGTGGTTTCGTACATATTGTTGGAACTGCCGGTCTTGGAGCGAAAGTCCGGATCCTTGGCTGCCTGCGCTGCAGTCGTCACGTTCTTTTTCACTGCGGGCAATCCCTGGGGTGCCAGCTTGCAGCCGGTGACTCGGGTGAGATTCTCGGGGCACTCGACCTTCGCCACGTAGACCGACCAGTTGAGGTGATAGAAGGTATCGATCGTGTTCGCCTTGATGCAGCCACTTTGAGACTGCTGGGTCAGACCTGGGATATTCGAAGCGATCTCATCGCAGGCGTTTGCGGTCTTCTGTACGCAAGCCGGAGAGGTCAGGGTCGCCTCGGTAACCCAACTAACCGCGGTCTTGCACTCCTGATAGAGGCTTGCAGGCTTTACCCCACCTTGGCTTGGCTGACCGTCGGCTGGGTAACTGGTGTACATGTAGAGGCCCGATCCCGACTTGGCTATGACATTGCCGCTGCTATCAACCACTCGCGCGCAGGCGTTGTTGGCCCCCAACCCACCGGCGGGCATGTACACGTCGAAAGTCGTCGGTGTGGCCCCCGTGTTGAATGCCTGCGCGATGAGCGGAGGCGGAACCGGGATGGCCGAGGCTGGAGGATTGGGATTGTCGGGATTGAGCTGCACTTGCCGGTCGTTGCTGGGGCTCGGATAGGCATAGACCAGTTGGTAGCATTGACAGCAGGCACTCTGAGCGTTGCCGTCGATCCCTCCTGGATCCCCAACGTCGTGTCCGACAACCGCGTAGTGAAAGCCAATGTTTCCGTCGTCCGCCGCGGCTTGTTCCATCTCGGGGCTGAACAACTGGTTCCGCTGGCACATGAAGGTCATGTCGGGCTGAGCCTTGGTGCCGGTGGGGGGGGCCGCACAAGCGTTGGCGACCGTGCATTTCCCGCCACAGTCAGTGGTCGTGTCCCCGTCCAGACACCCCGTCTTGGCGTTGTAGTCGTAGGGGATGAAGTCTTGATCGTGGCACTGATCGGGCGGCGGAAGCTTGTAGCTAACTGCGCTGCCACCCGCTCCCCCCGCGTCACCGGTCGTACCGGCTGTGCCACCGGCTCCCGCATTGCCCCCGCCGGCAGCCATGCCGCCGGCTCCGGCGTTTCCCCCGCTGACAGTCGAGCCGCCGGCTCCGGCATTTCCCCCGCTGACAGTCGAGCCGCCGGTTCGGGTATTTCCCCCACTGGCAGTCGACCCGCCCGCTGGTTGCGTGCCGCCGACTGGTTGCGTGCCGCCGCTACTCGGGGCGCCGCCCATCGCCGTCGAGCCTGCCGTGGCGGTGGAGCCGCCCGTGCTCGTGCCGCCCGTGGTTGATCCGCCGTTTCCACCGGCAGCCGACGAGCTTGAGGAGCCTGCGGAGCCGCCGTTCCCCGAGGCACCTCCGCTGCTCGTGCTTCCTCCTGCCGGCTTCGTGGAAGGCCCCGTCGATCCGCCATTGCCAGACCCAGTTGCCGTCACCTTGGCGCACGCCCCGACTCCTGCCATCAATGCGCACACGGCCCCTGTCGTTATGAGTCGTGGGAGTCGTATAGTCGCGATGAAAGCCATATGAGTAGAGTAGCTATGTCCCGCGGATTTGGAAAGGGACCCGCGCGCAGTAACAGTTCGCGCGGCGGGCTGTGGAGATCTACGCACGTCTTGGCGGTAGCTGGCACGGTCAACGCACTGGCCGTGAAACTCGGTGGCTCGCAGCGGTTGAGCGACGGTGCGTGCTTGGTGGCTTGTTCGCAGGGGGACGGGCTCGGCGGGCCTGCTGGTGGTCAGGCGGGACCAGGCAGTCCCGGCCGTTGCCGATGAGATCTCTCCGGCCCAGGTGGACGAGGGCAGCGCGAAGTAGCGGCCAGTTTTCCGGATCGTGGTAGCGCAGAAATGCCTTGTGCAGCCGGCGCTCTTTCTCGCCGCGGGCCACGTAGACTTCTTCGCCGCCGCGCCGGCGCAGGGGACGCAGGGGGTTCTTGCCTGTGTGGTACATGGCTGTGGCAGTGGCCATGGGTGTGGGCAGAAAGGCTTGCACCTGGTCGGGCCGGAAAGCGTTGCGCTTGCACCAGAGGGCGAGCGCCACCATGTCTCGCAGGGTGGTGCCCGGGTGCGCGGCGATGAAATAGGGAATGAGATACTGTTGCTTGCCCGCCTGGCGCGAGAAGCGTTCAAACAGCACGCGGAACTCCTCGAACGCGGCGATGCCGGGCTTGCCCATCTTGGCCAGCGGCCCGGGCTCACTGTGCTCAGGCGCGACCTTGAGGTAGCCACCCACGTGGTGCCTGACCAGCTCTTCGATATAGGCGGGCGAGGCCAGGGCCAAGTCGTGGCGCACGCCTGAGCCGATGGTGATCTTCTTCACCCCTTCTGCCTGGCGCGCCCGCTGGTAGAGATCAATGAGCGGGCCGTGGTCGGTATCGAGGTTGGGACAGATGCCTGGGAAAAGGCACGAGGGCCGGCGGCACGCTGCCTCGATCAAAGGGTTCTTGCATGCCAGCCGATACATGTTGGCGGTGGGCCCGCCCAGATCGGAAATCACTCCCGTGAAGCCGGGCGTTCTCTCGCGTACCGACGCGATCTCGCGCAAGACCGACTCGGGCGATCGGCTTTGGATGATGCGACCTTCGTGTTCAGTGAGCGAGCAGAAGGTGCAGCCGCCAAAGCATCCGCGCATGATGGCGATCGAGCACTTGATCATCTCATACGCGGGAATGCGCGCGCCGCCATAGCTCGGGTGGGGCCGGCGCGAAAAGGGAAGATCGTAGACGGCGTCCAGCTCTGCTGTGGTGAGCGGCAGAGCCGGCGGATTGACCCACAGGTCCCGGCTGCCGTGCCGCTGCAGCAAGGCGCGCGCGTTACCCGGATTGGATTCGAGATGGACGATGCGCGAGGCGTGGGCGTAAAGAACCGGATCTTTGGCCACCGCTTCGAAACTGGGCAGGCGGATGACCTGTCCGTTGGACCCACGCCTACGGCCGATGGTGGTGCAATCGATCTGATATGGCTTTGGCGCCTTGGCTGACAGGGCGAAGGCCGTGCCGCGCACGTCGGTGATCGCTGCGACTGGCTCGCCCGCGGCCAGACGACGGGCGATCTCGACCACCTGGCGCTCGCCGTTGCCGTAGACGAGCAGGTCCGCCTTGGAATCGAAAAGCACGGATCGCCGCACCTTGTCCGACCAGTAGTCATAATGAGCGACCCGGCGCAGGCTGGCTTCGATGCCGCCGATGACCACGGGCACGTCGGGAAAGGCTTCGCGGCAACGTTGGGCGTAGACTGTGACCGCGCGTTCCGGCCGCAGGCCAGGCTTTGCGTCCGGCGAATACGCGTCATCGCTGCGCACCCGCTTCTCCGCGGTGAAAAGATTCACCATCGAGTCCATGTTCCCGGCGGTCACGCCGAACATGAGGGCAGGGCGGCCGAGGCAGGCGAATGCGGTTGCCGAACGCCAGTCGGGTTGGGCGATGATTCCGACGCGAAAGCCCTGTTCCTCCAGCACCCGGCCGATCAGCGCTGCGCCGAAGCTCGGGTGATCGACGTAGGCGTCGCCGGTCACCAGGATGACGTCGCAGCATTCCCAGCCGAGCTGCTCCATCTCGGCGCGCGACATGGGCAGGACCGGCGCCACGCCGAAACGATGCGCCCAGTACTTTCGCCGCGCGAACAGGGTTGGGCGCAATCGATTGGGCGAGACGATCTGCCAGCGGGAGGAGGTAGGCATCGAAGCTTCTTTGCCATCGGGTGTAGGCATGAGACGGCTACCCTGCCCATGAATCTGTCAGATCCGCAGGCCAAGTGCGGCTCGAACCCCCCTTTACCCTTCGCTTTTCCGCGTTGACACTGACTGCTCGCAGTGATAGGCGAGCAAGCGGCGATTGATACGTCGCTGACCGACGGCAAAGCGATCCATTCTCACATCTTTCGTATCACAGGAGGCGTCCCATGATTGCATCTCGGTGTTCAGGTTTGGCATCTTTGTTGTCGCTGGGGTTGGCTGCCAGCCTGGCTGGCTGTTTGTCAGACGACCAGGGTTTGGCCGATCCATCGCCGCCAGTGTCCGGCGTCCAGTTCGCGTTGTCTACCAGCGGCCTCCCGACCTGCAGCAAGTCCGTAGACGGTGAAATCTGGTACGTGTGGAGTTCTAGCAATTTCTATGTCTGCAAGGGTTCTACCGCGACATGGACCGTGACCAACATCAGTGGCCTTAGTGCGGCAGTACGCGTGACTCCACTGAGCGCGGGCACAGCGTGCCCCGCTGGTGGAATGACCGTCCAATTCGGGCTGGACACGAACCGGAACGGGAAGCTGGACGATTCCGAGGTGGCGACCAGCACGAATGTCTGCAACGGCACCAATGGGGCGACAGGCGCCACCGGGGCGACAGGCGCTACCGGGGCCACGGGCGCCACCGGCCCGCAGGGTGCCAACGGGACTCCAGGAGCCACGGGAGCGACAGGCGCCACCGGGGCCACGGGCGCTACCGGCCCGCAGGGTGCCAACGGGCTCAACGGAAACAATGGGCTCAACGGAAACAACGGGCTCAACGGCGCTCCAGGTGCCACCGGGGCTACCGGGCCGAACTCCCTGGTCACGCTTACGCCTGAACCGGCAGGGACCAACTGTGCAAACGGCGGCGTCAAAATTGAGACGGGGCTCGACAAGAACGGGGACAACATCCTGAGTGCCGACGAAGTGACGGACACGCAGTACGTATGCGATGGGGCCACTGGAGCAACCGGGGCGACGGGCGCGACAGGCGCAACGGGCGCGACGGGCCCCACTGGCGCAACGGGCGCTACCGGGGCAGCCGGGCCCAAAGGTGCGACAGGCGCAACGGGCGCCACAGGCGCGACGGGCGCGACAGGCGCAACGGGCGCGACAGGGGCGACGGGCGCAACGGGCGCGGCCGCCTACGCCCCGATCGTCACCTCTTGCAATAGTTATTACGCATCGGCCAATCTCACCTCCGACAGCTACTACGACTACTTTGGCTGCTACATCTACGCGCCCGTCGCGGGCGGCACCGCCGTTGTGTCCGGAAACGCTCACTACTGGGTATACCGCGACGACGACACCTTCGACCTTATTTACATCTATGTCGGTAGCGCGTCCCTCTGCGCGGCCGGTTGCGATCTCGCAAACGCGCACAGGCAAGAGTACAACTCCAACGCGGCGACGTACTGGAACCAGGAATCCGCCTCTGCGAGCGACACCTACTACTACGTCCCGGCGGGTTCCAATGCGTACTACTTGACCTCATATTTTTCCACCAACGGATCGACCACGGTCTATTGGGATTCGGGCGCGATGTCCATAACCTGGTATCCGCCGGCGCCTTAGCTGCAGCGGGCCGCCATGCCCGGCGGCGGGTTCCTATGCTGATCGAGAAAATCGGCTCAAGGGCGGATGGTCGTTATTTCGCCCCGTCCTTGAGCCGTTTCGCTTCGGCAAACGATTGATCGGCGAGTTCCTTCTGGCCTAGCTTCGCTGCCAGCTCGCCGATGTTCTGCTGCACCCACCAACGAGCTGGGTAAAGCCTGTCGATCTCCTGGAAGTAACTGATGCCGGCCGGATACAACTCGGCCCGGTCCCAGAACGGGGTGGAGATGGCAACGATCTGGCCTTCAGTCTGCTGCGGGTCCAGGCCCCGGCACCGGGTGGTATATTCCACGCTCGCGCGCCAGTCGCCGAGCCCGGCCGAGGCGGTCGCGATCCCCTTGTAGATGGCGAACATCTCCCGGCTCAAGGCAATGCTCGCCTTGAAGTCCTGCAGCGCAGCCGCATATTCCTTTCGCTTGAGGAAATACTCGCCGCGGTAGACCAGCGCTTGGGCCGAATACTGTTCGGTCTGCACTGCCCGGTCGAAGTGGTACCTGGCCTGGTCCCATTTGCCGAGTTGCTGATACGCGATGCCCAGGTTGATGTGGATGATGTGCCAATTGGGCGCCAGTTCCAGAGCCAGGCGATAGTACCTGAGCGCCTCGTCGTACTGCCCTCGGCGCATGAAGATCAGCCCGTAATTGACGTACGCGCGCGAGGAAGGCGCCTTCTTGATGATGTCGCGGTAGTAGGATTCCTCGTTGACAAACACCCGGTTGCGCTGCAACGTCAGGGAAAAGAACGCCGCCAACAGGATGGTCAGGCCGGCTGCAGCGAAAGCACGGGCAACCGCACTTGAGCGGCCGATGCGGAATGCGAAGAGCGACGCGGGGATGATCCAGGTCAGCGACAGGATGGCAAGCGGCAGGTAGGGCCGGTGCTCGTTCACCATCTCGGCCAGCGGCATGATCGACGAGGTTGGCGAGATGAGAGCGAGCGCCGAAAGCGCGGCGAACGCGAGATACGCGTGGCGCGGGAAGAACCACCGGATGAGGCCGGCCGCCAGCACCCAGCCCGCAATGGCCAGCAACACTTCGGGCGCCAGCAGGGAACGGAACACCGGATAGGTCAGGTCGTCGGCCACGAGCTGCACCGGCGCGAACCAGGTCAGCACGTAGTGCCACCAGGCTGTGGTCTGGGTGAAAAGATACGCCGACGACGTCATATCGGCCGCATGCCGTGCCGCCTGGTGGTAGCCGGCCATGGCGTGCAGGTAGCACACAAGATACAAGCCGGTGATCGCGACGAAGACCGAAATGCGCTTTAGGGTTGCCCGGTTGCAGGTGGCCGCGATGTCGCGCAGCAGGCCGCCGTGCATGACCTGCGCAGGGTTCCCCGCCCGTTGTCGGGCCGTGTGCGTGACGTCGTAGAAGAAGTACACGGCCAGGCCGCCGATGGCCTCGATTTTCGTGAACAGCGCGAGCGCATAGAGGATCGCCGCAGCGACGGGAAAGATTGAAGACGAATCGTGGTGCCGGGGTCGCATGTACAGCACGATCGATGGAAGGAGGAATGCGGCGGCAAGCAGTGACGACCGGGCCGAAAGGTAGTTGATCACGCCCGACGTCGTGGGGTGCACGGCGAACAGCAGTGCTGCGACAAGGGGAATGGTGGCGTGCTGCAAGAGCGGCAGGTCGGGATGGAACTCTTGCAGGATGCGACGGCAGAGAAAGTACAAGCCCAACACGCACACGAGGTGCAGGAGGATCTGTGCCAGATGCCACGACCAGGTGTCGTATCCGCTGATGGCGTAGTTGATCGCATGGGTAACCTGCAGCACCGGCCGGTAATCGGCATTGGCGGGCAGGCTGGTGAGCGTGCGGCCGTCGAGAAAGTACTGCGGAATGAATTTCAGACTCCTGACATAGGAGTTCTCCAGCAGGAGATGACTGCAATCGAGCGGATAGTCATGCCGGTAGTTGTTCGAAAATACGGCAAAGACAGCCACCGTCAGCACGGCGGTGTGCAAAGGCACATGGTATCGGAGAAAGAAGCTTCTCATTGGCTGCGGTGATGTGACGATCTCACGAAATTTGGTAGGTCGTCCAGCGGGTGCGAAAATGAGTCGCCCTAGCCGGGGTCGAAACGCAGCGCAGAGGGAACTACCTTTGTTCTCCATACACTCGACGGTAGATGGCTTCAGCGGCTTCCAGCATGGCAGGGCCGGGCTCGTCGAGCAGCTCGGCGGGAAGCTCGATGATTCGGTCGGGCTCGTGGCAGGCGGCCAGGTGGTCGGCGCCAGGAAAGGCACAGACCGCCGCGGACATTCCCTGCTTGGTCACAATCAGGTCGGGTTCCATGGCCAGAAGCTGCTCGGCTGAATAGGCGGGCCAGTCGCGATAAAGGGCGGCAGCGATGTCGACCAAACCAGCCGCGGTCAGGACGTCGTGCAGCGCCGTGCCGGTGGTGCCGCCTTGCACCTGGTTGCCAATGATCGACAGAAACAGGGCGGTCTTGCGCGGCCGCCCAGTGAGCGCCGCAGCCACGCTATTCATCCGTTGCACAAAGCTGCGCGCAAAGTTCTGGCCGCGTTCGGGCTGCCCCAAGAGTTCGGCCAGAGTCTTGGCTGCGCTGACCAGGCTACCGACACCGCGCAACTCGCCCAAGTCAAACACCTCGATGCCAGCGGAACGCAGCTTGGCTGTGCGTCCGGGTGTGCCGAAGCTGTTGCTGAGCACGAGGTCCGGCCGCAACGCAATCAGCGCCTCAACCGGGCCGAAGCCGTCGACAATCGGCTTGCCGGAATAGCGATAGCCGTCTTGCGGCCGCTCGGCAGCGGCGCGACTGAACGCCAGGATGCGGTCAGGCTCGGCGAGATCCAGGAGCAAACGATCGGTGACCAGATTGGTGGACACGATGCGGGTGTAGCGCCGCAACGGCACGGGGTGGGAGGTTGCATCGGGAAGGCTTTCACGGGCAGTCGAACCCGGCGAAGTCGATGGGCCTCCGTGGACGGGCATGGCTCGGCCCGGGCCGCGGCCAAGCTGAACGGTCAGCCCGACAGCCGCTGCCAGGGCGCAAGCATTGGCCAGGGTCGCGCGGTTCATGGCGAGCTGTCTTTCCCAGCCGGTATGCGAAAGCCAAACTGGGCGGCAGGCACGATCTCGACGCCGTAGACCCGGCGCACCGGCTCGGCAGAGATAACCTCGGCCGCAGGGCCCGCGCTAACCAAATGGCCACTGGCGAGCAGCAGCGCCTGATCGCTCGCCTGCGCGGCTTCGTTGAGCTGATGGAGCGCCACCATGACCAGAGCACCGCGGCTCGCCAGGTCGCGCAGCAGGTGCAGCAAGCCAAGCGCGTGGGTCACATCCAGCGCTGCCGTGGGCTCATCGAGCAGGAGCACGCGTGCCTCCGTGGCCAGGGCGCGCGCCAACAGCACCAGCCGTCGCTCGCCGTAGGACAGGCGACTGAAGGATCGGCCGGCCAACCGGCGCGTGTCGGTCAGCTCCATGGCCCGCTCGATGGCCGCATCGTCGCGCTGGTCAGGCCGACCCCAGACATCCCGATAGGCGAAGCGGCCATGCGCCACCACATCGCGCACAGGCAAAGCCGCGTCTAGCGCCGAATGCTGGGGCACGTAGGCGACCAGGCGCGCGCGTTCTTGCCGGTCAAGCTGGGATGCCTCGCGTCCGTCGAGCCGCAGTTCACCCGAAAACGGCAACAAGCCGGCCAGGGTTTTGAGCAGGGTGCTCTTGCCCGCGCCGTTCGGCCCGAGCAGCGCCACGACCTGTCCTGCCCCCAGAGAAAAGGAAATCTCGTTGAGCAGCACGTGATTCCCCCGCTGTACTGTGAGCCCCTGCGCCTCGATGCAGGCCCGGTCAGCCATGGCTCACCTCGCGCTGAGAGCGCGCCAGCAGGACCAGAAACACGGGCGCTCCGATGATGCCGGTAATCACGCCCAGGGGCAGCTCGGACCGGCTGGGGAAGACGCGCGCGATGATGTCGCAGGCGACGAGGAATGCGCCGCCCAGAAGGGCACAGGCAGGAATCAGGCGCCGGTGGCGCACGCCCACCAAGGGCCGCAGGGTGTGCGGAACGATGAGACCCACAAACCCCACGTTGCCGCCCACCGCGATGGCGGCAGCGGCCAGCACCGCCACCCAGGTCACGGCCCAGCGCCGGGCTCGGCCCACTTCTACGCCCAAGCTGGTGGCTTCCTCTTCGCCGGAGAGCAGCAGATCGAGGGTGCCGCTCCACAGCCAGGATGCGACGATGCCGATGCCGACCAGGGGCAGGACCGCCAGGAGCTGGCGCGTGCTGACGCCACCCACGCCGCCCAGGGTGAAGGAAACCACGGCTCGGCTCATGTCCCAGGAGTCCTGCGCCAAGCTGGTGATGAAGCTGGACAGGGCCAAAAAGAGCGACGACAGGATGAAGCCGGTGAGGATGAGAGTCAGCGTGCCGGTGCGCTCGCGACAGAAGGTGAGCACGATGGTAAGAGAAAGGCCGGCCCCGAGAAGACAACCGAGGGGCAAAACCATTTCGGCGCTGACCGCCACGCTGGCCAAAGGTGAGCCAGAAACCAAGGCCAGCATGGCCAACTGTCCGCCCAAGCTGGCGCCCGCGGTGGTGCCCAGAATAGACGGGCTGACCAGCGGATCGCGAAACACGCCCTGGACCACGGCCCCGCCCGTGGCCAGGGCCGCGCCCGCGAGCAAGGCTGCCCCCACGCGGGTGGCCCGCAGGCCAAGCAGTGTTGAACGCAAAACCGGGTCGGCCAGACTGCCGTGCCCGACCAGCAGAGCCAACCCCACCGCTCCAATCAGGAGCGCCAGCAGGACAACGTATGTGAGCGCGATCTTCATGGTCAGTACAGTCCCAAATTGCGCGGTAGCAGGCCTGCGGCTGGGTCGCTTGAGAATGAAGGCAGCTCGGCGGGCGGCCAGACACTCACGTCAAACACATGCAGCTTGGGTGACTGTGGATCGGCATCGCCAAGAAGCACGCGCTGCGCATCCGGGTCAAAGACCAGACCTCCCAGCACCCAGGAGGTACTGGCGTCGAGAAGCTTCTGCGGCACGCCGCGGGTAAAATCGAACTGCCACAGTTGATCAGGTGGCGAGCCTGAAAAGTCGCCGGGCACGACAGCAAAGGCGAGGGTGGGGCTCACCACGGCGAGATCAGCGAATGAGAGCGGCCGGCCAAAGGCCGCGGCCATGAGAGGCTGCACCGTGGCAGGCGACGCCGACGTGTCAATCAGTGCCACGCCCGAGCCTTTGATCTGGTCCGCACCATCGGCAGGGGCCCCGAAGCATGCCACAGCCAGCGCTCCGTCTTGCCCGGGTACCGGCACGATGGCCCCGCAGTCTTTGAAGGCGGGCAGGTCGATGACCGAGCTGACGGTGTCGGTCGTCGGATCCACAACCACCACTCGGCCTGGCCCGGCCTGGCTGAAATCCGCGCTGAAGTTGTTGAGGGTGATGTAGATCTTGCCGCCCAGAACACGGGCGCGGTCGGGATTGGGATTGATGCCTGCTCCTCCCGTGGCGTAGGGGGAAAGGTCGATGCGGGCCACCGGCTTGCCGAGATCTAGATCCAAGATCAAGAGATCCGCGCCCTCGTCGAGGTCAGACGGGTCAGCGGTTGGCTTGGGGTTGGTCGAATTGCGGGTCACGTAGAACTTGTTGGCGGCAACCGCCACCACGTCATGCGGGTCAGCAGCAAACCCCGTGCTGACGCCGATTTCGCTGGTCACGGTGCAATCCGCGGGATTCACCCACACCAAGGCATTGTTGCCACGATCGATAAGCACCAGTGGATGGCCAGGCAGGGGCGCGCTGGGCAGCACTACGTCTCCGGACAGCCCCTGCGAAAGTTGTGGCGGCACAGTGCCCGAATTGAGGCAGTTGTCATACACCAGTGTGGCTGTTGCAGGATCAACCAGGGAAAGCAGCGACGAAGTGTAGTCGACGCTGGTGTGGATGACGGCCAATCCGCTTGGGCCGCCGCTACCCGACGCCGGCGTAGCACCGCTGCCGCAAGCCAGACCAAGCAGTGCAGGGAGCACAAGAGCGAAAGCAGAATTGAAGCGTCGGTGGGTCATTCCAGAGTCTCCTTGTTTGGGTCGGGCGTGGACCATTGCAGGGTGAGAAAAACCGAGCGGCCGGGCATGGGATAGCCGACCAGATCGACGACAGGGGTGTTGGCCAGGTTGTGCGCGCTGGCCACCAGGCGCAGCCCCCAATGGGGCGCGTCGATCTGGCCGCCGGCACCGAAAAGCACGCGCGGGTTGACCTCGACCAGGTTGGCAGAGTCGAGATAGTTGCCGCTGGTCGCGTCCAGGTCGGCGTACAGCCCCCAGCGCCAGCGCCCCGCCAACCTAAGATTGCGCAGCTCGGGCCGCGCGTAGGCGCGCAGGCGCGGTCGGTGGGGAAGCTGCTTGTCGTAGCTTCCGCTCACGTCCTCCAGGTCGCGGGCATCCGTGAAGGTGGTCTGTCCGAAGAAGCGAAAGCGGTGTCGCCAGTCCATGGTGGCCGAAACTTCCGCGCCCAGGATGCGCGCACTACCGAGGTTGGCAGGGCGCAGGTACGTCCCGACTTGGCGGAAGTAGATCAGGTTGCGCGCCCAGGCGGCAAACAGGGAACCGTCGAGAGAAAGCCGCAGCCGCTCGCCCTTGCGGGTCCAGTTCGCGCCAAGGTCTGCATTGGTACCGGTTTCGGGCACAAGATCGGGATTGCCCAGTAGCTGGCCAGTGTTGCCATAGCGCTCGATCAGCGAGGGCAGACGACCGTAGTGCCCCAGATTTGCGCGCAGAGTGACCTGCTCGCTAGTCCATTGCACAAGGGCCAGGCGCGCGTTGGGCAGCCAATAGGTGGCGGGTTGGGTGTCCGCGCCCAAGAGACGATAGCGCTCTGGGCGCGTGATGGTGTCTTTGGCTGCTTCCAGACGCAGCGACGGGATTATGGCCAGACGCAGGGAATGGATCAGCGTGCGCCCCTCAAAGCCGCCCGCACCAAAGACGCGCGATCCGGGTGGAATGGAAGCCGCGCCGGGAAGAACGCTTGAAGGATCGAATCGTTCGTAGCGACCCTCGGCAACGGCGGAAAACTTCAGCCATCCAGCAAGCGGCTTCGAGCCGGCGAGCGTGCCACCAGAGCTGGTCGAAAGGTCCCGCGTCTGGGTAGGCTGGCCCCCCGACAGATCGCCGCAGGGATCGTCGAGGCGCTGCCAGGTGGCCACGGTGTAGAGCTGGGCGCGCAGGTGGCTGCCCAGTTCGTCCCGTGACTCGTAGGCCGCAGTGGCGATGAGTCGGTCAGTGCCGAGCGAAGCCCCATTAGCTGTCACCGAGCCTGCCGGTGGTACGCCCTGGTCGCGATGAAGGAAGCTGGCCGTGCCCCAGATCTGTTGCCGCCCTGGCAAGAACCCGACGACATGGGCCAGGCCGTCGACTTGGCCGAGGGCATTGTTCTGGCGGCGGCTGATAGTATCGTCGCTGGTGGTGAAGCCTGTGGCGTTGTCGTTGGCATAGGTGAAGTCACCGGCTGAGCCAAGCCCATTCACGCTGCCGAGCAGGTGCAGATTCTTGCCGGCCCAGCGCGCTTGCACACCGCCGAACTCGGTGCCGAAAGAGCCGCCGCCGGCGTAGGCGCGCATGCCCGAGACTTCGGCTGTGGCACTGGACAGCGACACGATGCCGCCCATGGCCGAGGTGCCGAACCCGATGGGGCTCATGCCCCGGTAGACCTCGACCGAATCGAGATCTACGACCGGGATGAGCCCGATGTCCACTCCGCCACCAGAAGCTGCCGAGAGTGGCACGCCGTCGAAGTACACCTCGACCTGGTTGGCCGATGATCCGCGCAGCGACAGGGTGGCCAGCGAGCCGAGTCCGCCCAAGCGCGTGACCGAAACGCCGGGCAGCTCCGCAAGAAGCTGGGGCAGATCCTCGGCGCTGCGGGGAGTGCGTCCGGACGTGATCAGCGAAGACGACGCCGCGTCATCCTGGCGAGCCCGGTCCTCGGCCCCTGCCTCGGCCACCACCACGGTCTCGTAGAGTGGTTCGGCCGCTTTCGCGGCGCCCGCCGCCATGCACAGAAGCGCCGCCGCGGAAGCGGCGCCTGGAAACAAAAGATTGTGCTTGCAGTCCCGATCGGCGATCTCCGCGCCAGTCGGCACCCTTTTCGACCACATGAAAAAACCCCCGTTCCGTCGGCGGAAGCGGGGGTCGCAAGCTGCAAGCTCGGCGCCCGGTTCCTCCTCGGGAAAGGCATCGTGGCTGACGCGGGCAGGTTTCCTGGCTCGTGGGTCTTGCGGCAAAGCCGCGTCGCCTGTTCCAGCCTTCCCAGAGTGTGTTCTCCAGTGGCGAGATCGAAATAGGCTTCCCACATACAGTGGCGGGACCGCGCCGGAATGGCACCCTTGGGTGCGCACCGGCTTCCCTTATCAGCGGGGCCGTCGAGGCCCCACGCCCGCGTCGCTATTCAGTTGTCAGTGAGGCGGCAAGCTAGTCTGCGCCCTGGGGTCTGTCAAGCGTGTGGTAGGCGCGACCTGCGGTCGCCCCGCGGCGCGCGTTTTTTTTGGCGCTTTGATCGTTTCTGCTAGTCTCCCAACCATGAGCGCCGAGGGCGAAGGCCAGAGGCCCGGCCTGGGTCACGAGATACCAGATGTCCTGCCGCTTTTGCCGGTTCGGGATCTGGTGGTTTTCCCGTACATGATTGCCCCCCTGCGCGTGTCGCGGCCCATCTCGCTGGACGCGGTGCAGGTGGCGCTGCAGAACGATCAGCGTCTGTGTTTCATTGTCGCCCAGCGCGAATCGGCCGAAGAGGATCCCAAGCCCAGCTCGCTCTATCACACCGGCACGGTCGGGATCATCATGCGTATGCGCAAGCTCTCCGACGGTGGGCTCAAAATTCTCATCCAGGGTCTGTGCCGTGCGCGCATCCAGCGCTTCATCGCGGAGCACCCCAGTTATCGGGTTCGCCTGGACATCATGGAGGAACCCACGCCGGCCTCCACGGTGGAGCTGGAGGCGCTGACCCGCACGGTGAAGCAGAACGTGGAGCGGGTGGCCGAGCTGGGCCGCACCGTGCAGCCGGAGCTGGCGTTGGTTCTGCAAAACGTGGACGAGCCTGGCCGCATGGCGGATCTAGTGGCGTCGAATTTGACGCTCAAGCTGGCCGACGCGCAGGCCATCTTGGAAATGGATGATCCGGTGCAGCGCCTGGCCAAGGTGAACCAGGCCCTGGAGAACGAAGTCGGAATCCTGGAGGTACAGAACCGCATCCAGAGCCGCGCCAAAGAGGAGATGTCCAAGACCCAGCGCGACTACTACCTGCGCGAGCAGTTGCGCCAGATCCGGCACGAGCTGGGCGATGCAGATTCCTTCCGCGACGAGATCGAGGACCTGCGCCAAAGGATCGAAGCCGGCGGACTGCCGGCCGAGGCCCGCGCCGAAGCGGACAAGCAGGTGCGGCGCCTGGAGCAAATGAGCCCCGAGAGCGCCGAGGCGGCGGTGGTACGCAGCTATGTTGACGTCATGGTCGAGCTGCCCTGGAAAGAACCGGGCGAGGACCCGGTGGATCTGCGTGCCGCGCGCGCCGTGCTCGACCAGGACCACTACAACCTGGAGCACATCAAGGAACGCATCCTCGATTACCTGGCGGTGCACAAGCTGCGCCGCGGGGTCCACGGACCCTTGCTTTGCTTTCTCGGCCCACCCGGAGTGGGAAAGACCTCGCTCGGTCGCTCTATCGCCCGGGCCCTGGGCCGCAAGTTTGTGCGCATTTCCTTGGGCGGAGTGCGCGACGAGGCCGAGATCCGCGGCCACCGCCGCACCTACGTTGGCGCCCTGCCGGGGCGCATCTTGCAGGGGATGAAACAGGCGGGCAGCAAGAACCCCGTGTTCATGCTCGACGAAGTCGACAAGCTGGGCTCTGACTACCGGGGCGATCCCTCGGCGGCCTTGCTCGAAGTCCTCGACCCCGAGCAGAACCACGCCTTCCGCGATCACTACCTGGGCGTTCCCTACGACTTGTCCAAGGTGATGTTCATCGCCACCGCCAATCTGGCGGACACCATTCCGCCGCCCTTGCGGGATCGGATGGAAACCCTGCGCCTGTCTGGCTACAGCGAGGAAGAAAAACTGGCCATTGCCGAGAAGTTCTTGGTGCCGAAGCAGATCGCCGAGGCCGGCCTGAGCGAGCGCGATCTTTCTTTGGGGCGGCCGGCGCTGCGCAAGATCATATCCGAATACACGCGTGAGGCCGGGCTGCGCGAGTTGGAACGGCAGGTGGCGCAGCTTGCGCGCAAGATGGCGCGGCGTCTGGTCGAGAGTGGACTTGCGCCCGCGCGCGGTCGCAAGGCTGGCCGTACGGTTGTGACTGCAGAGGATTTGGCCAAGCTGCTGGGACCACCCAAGTTCATCCCCGATGAGCGCCAGCGTGTGGACGAGGTTGGGATCGCGAATGGCCTGGCCTGGACCCAGGCCGGCGGCGAAGTTCTCCATGTTGAAGCGCAGATGATGCCGGGCAAGGGCAACCTGATCTTGACCGGCCAGCTCGGCGACGTGATGAAGGAATCGGCGCAGGCGGCGCTGTCCTTCGCGCGAGTGCAGGCCACGCGGCTGGGCTTGCGCAGCGATTTCCTTTCCGATCGCGAGATCCACATTCACGTGCCCGCAGGTGGCGTGCCCAAGGACGGCCCGTCCGCCGGGATCACCATGGCCTGCGTGCTGGTTTCACTGGTGTCCGGGATTCCCGTGCGGCGGGACGTGGCCATGACCGGTGAGATCACCCTGCGCGGCCGGGTGCTTCCCATCGGTGGCCTGAAAGAGAAGCTGCTGGCGGCGGTGCGCGCCGGGATGCGCGTGGCCATCGTGCCTGCTAGCAACCTGGCGGAATTGAGCGAGATTCCTGCTCACCTGCGCCAGCGGATCAAGATCCAGCCGGTGCATACCGTGGATGAGGCCCTGCTGGTCGCGTTGACCCGACCGCTGGCCCATCCCAGGCCCGCCGCTGTGGCCCCGCGCGGGGCTGCCGCCAAGGTGGCAAGGCCGCCCCGCCGCGGGGGCGCGGCGTAGGAACTCGCCTCGCGGCCGCGTCCGGCCGCTACGGCAGAGGAACGGGCCCAACAGACGTGAGGGCTACGTCGTCGATCCAGACCCCGAACTTGGCGTCGACCGGAATCTGGAACTGCATTTCGTAGATGGTCGACGGGTCGAAGGCCGCTCCTAGGCGCCCCCATCCATCCTGGGTAAGTGAACTGAAGGCGATGGTGTACTTGGTCCACTGAGTCGTGAGGCCGGGGGCGGGTATGCGATAGCCGTAGTGGTCCCAGCACTGTGTCGGACCCGAGACGCCCGCCTGGCAGAGCCCGCCATCAGGCTGGGTGTCCTTGTCTGGGAACGCGACCCGCAAGCCCGACGATGTGCCGCCGTCGATCTTTGCCCAGAAACTGATGCCTGTGTACGCGGATGCGTTGTACGGGCTGCCGATGCCGAACCCAAAGGTAGCGCCTGTGTCTACAAATGGCCCACCGTACACGTACGCGGAGTATCCGGTACAGCCGTCGCCCGTGGCTGTCATGGTGAATAATCCCGCTGGATTGGGGAACATGGTTGCGCCCGGTGTGCCGTCGTCGCTGTCTTTCCAGGCCCCGGCACGCCCGTTGACCTGCGGGATGAAGCGATCACCATCGTTCATGTCGTCGATCAGTTCCTCGTTGCTAGCCAAGCCTGGGCAAGACGTGGTCCCGGCCGTCCCGCCACTGCCCGCGGCACCAGTTCCACCTGCGGTGCTCGACACAGCGGAGCCGCCGCGTCCGCCGACCGCAGTGCCGCCGAATGGCTGGGTTCCGCCGGAGCCGCCGCGTCCGCCGACCGCGGTGCCGCCGAATGGCTGGGTTCCGCCGGAGCCGCCGCGTCCGCCGACCACAGTGCCGCCGGGCGGCTGGGTTCCGCCGGAGCCGCCGCGTCCGCCGACCACGGTGCCACCGGGCGGCTGGGTTCCGCCGGAGCCGCCGCGTCCGCCGACCACGGTGCCGCCGGGCGGCTGGGTTCCGCCGGAGCTGACGCGTCCGCCGGTCGCGACCTGCCCCCCGCGGGAGTCGCCGTCGCCCTGGCCTCCAGTTGCGAAACTGCCCCCAAGGCTCGCGGAAGTTCCGCTTGTACCGCCGCCCTGGGAAGTGGCTCCACCGGCCAAGGGGCTAGGCGATTGGCCCGGCTGCAAGTCGTCGAGCGGTGTTCGTGCTCCGCATCCCATCGCGAGCAGTAGTGAAAGAGTCAGCCAGGACGTCGAGTGATTTGCTTTCATGATCGTACCCCTGCGTGCGCACGTGACGCAGCTACTAGGATCATAACGGATCTCAACGTTAGAGAGGGAAACACTGAAGGCGCGTCGGTCTTTTGCTCGGCGCGGATCTGCTGTCGCCAATTGATAAAGAATAGCTCATAACTACGCATAGATAGATGCCAATCTCAAATGTGTCAGTTGAATTCTCTTAGCCGCCCCCCAGTTCCGACTCCGTGTCCCACTTTTTCATTTCTGCGTTCTCGGCGGCGGGCCGCTATCGAGGTGAATGACCTCGCCCGCTTTGCGATCCAGCAGATGAGACAGATTCACATTGCCCAGCGCCGCCAGCATGGTCTGGCGCAGGTTGGGGTGCTCGGCTTCTAGGCGCGACAGCAGGGCCTTCATCTGCTTGCGCTGGGCATCGGGCTGCGAGCCGCACAGGTGGCAAGGCAGGATGGGGAAGCGCTGGCTCTTGGCGAAGCGGGCCAAGGTTTCTTCGGCACAATAGATGAGAGGCCGAATCACGATGGACGCGCCATCGTCGCTGAGCAAGCGCGCAGGGATGGCGGCCAGCTTGCCCGCGAAGAAGACGTTGAGCAGCAGAGTCTCCACCGCGTCGTCTCGGTGATGACCGAGCGCAATCTTCGTGCACTGGAGTTGGCGGGCCACGCGGTAGAGAATTCCCCGGCGCAGACGTGCGCACATCGAGCAGTAGCTGCGGCCTTCAGGGATCTTGTCGACCACGATCGAATAGGTGTCCTCGCGCACGATGCGGTGATCGAAGCCCTGGGTGCGCAGCCAGTCGGCAAGCGGGGCGGGATCGTGGCCAGGCTGGCCCTGGTCAAGGTGCACAGCCACAAGGTCGAAGTGAACCGGGGCCCGCCGCCGCAACGTCTCCAGTAGAACGAGCAGGGAATAGCTGTCCTTTCCGCCTGAAACCGCCACCAAGATCCGGTCGCCCTCTGAGATGAGGTCGAAGTCCGCCACAGCGCGACCCACCCCATGCAAGAGGTCGCGTTCGACAAGCTGCGCCGGCCGGTTAGGAGGCTGCTCGGGCTTTCCGGTTTGCACGGGGCGGCTCATGCTGTGGACGTGCTACCATAGAGTGATTGTTGAGGAAAAGTGGCTACACTAGTGGGTGTAGGGCGGGTCTTACGCCATGGCGATTTTCGATTCATCCCGGCGACGGAAGGGCTCCTCGCTCGGCCGATGGGCCGCGCTGGCCGTGCTCATCCACCTGCAGCTCCTGCTGGTCGCTGGGGTGGTGCTGCACATCTGGGCCCCGCGCGACGCCGACATCTTGGCGGCGCGGCAGCGGGCTGCGGCCCAGGGCTCGGCCGAACCCATCGCGGTGAGCACGGTTGACGACGATACGGCGCGCAAGCTCATCGCCGATATGGAGCGCCTGGAGGAAAAGGCGAAACAGGAGCAGTTGAAGAAGGAGGAAGAGTCGACCAAGGCTCCTGGGCAGGTGGTGGATTTGGCCCGGCCGCGTGAGGAGAAGCGGCCTGAGAATGCGCGATTTGCCGCCGAGTACGATTCCGCGGTCGAGCACGAAACCCGCAAGTACGGCAGGTTCGATCCCAACGAACTGCAGCGCTCACGTGGCGACAGCGATCGCAACCGGGCAGCGGTACCTGACCAGGCGAGCTCGCCCAAGCCCCCGGGATCGGCGGGTGCCTTGGCCATGCGCACCCCCCTGCATAGGAGGCCGAGTGCCTTGTCAACCCCGGGCGATCCCGACAAGGTTCCTGGTGAGACGGGCGAACAGGTCACGGGACCCTCGGATCCCGAGGGACTATTCGCCCCGTCGGGCGGCGGTGGGCCGCGCCGACTTCAGTCGCTGGAACGCGAAGGCGAGTCCCTGCTCTCGCCCGGCCCCGGCGTGGCCCCGCTCATGCCCTCCGAACAGGAGGTCGCGCATGCGGTGGGCAGCGGAACCCAGGACTACCTGCGCGACGTCGACGAGGGCGAGGAGACGGCTCTCAATGCCAAGCGTTGGAAGTTTGCGACCTTCTTCAATCGGGTCAAGGAGCAGGTGCGCGACCACTGGAAGCCGGTCGAGGAGTACCGGCGCCGCGACCCAACCGGCGCCATCTACGGTGCGCAGGACCGTCTGACCCAGGTCCACGTCCAGCTCCGGCCCGATGGCTCGCTGGCCAGGATCTCGCTGGCCCAGACCTGCGGGGTGGACTTTCTCGACGACACGGCCATGGAGGCGTTCAAGCAGGCGCAGCCGTTCCCTAATCCGCCCCGTCAGTTGGTGCAAGCTTCTGGCCTCATCGACTTCGACTTCGGATTCTATCTCGAGATCTCCGGCTCACCGCGGGTGAGGTTCTTGCGCTACAAGATGTAGCTGGTGCTGCCAAGTGGAGAATCTGTCCTATAATCCCACCTCGGATGGGTCGCCAGGATGGGCCCCCAAAAGTGAGAAGGAGAAGCAGATGAAGAAACTAAGCGCCTTGGTCATCGTTGGCCTTTTCGCGGTTGTGCAGGGCTGCGCACAAAGCCCCAACAACACGACGGCCACGGGTGGTAGCAGCGGCGGGACTAACACGTCGGCCAAGGGAGGCAGCGGCGGCGGCAGTGGCGGGACCAGCACGGCCGCCAGCGGCGGGTCTCTGGGCTCGGGTGGAACTTCTGCCCGCGGAGGCAGTAGCAGCGGTGGAACCAGCACGGCCGCCAGCGGCGGCAGCAGTGGCGGGACTAGCACGGCCGCCAGCGGCGGGGTATCGGGCTCCGGCGGATCTCTTGCCTCAGGCGGCAGCAGTGGCGGGACTAGCACGGCCTCCAGCGGAGGAAGCAATGGTGGCACGACCGCCAGCGGCGGCGGAACCACGACATCCTCGGGAGGTTGCGTGTGCGTTGGAGGTACCAGCATGAGTGCGACCGGCGGCAGCGGCAGCGGAGGCAGCACGACAGACGCGGGAGGCAGCGCTGGCGGGGCCGGCGGGACAGCCAAGGGCGGCAGCGGCGGTGGAACAACCAAGGGAGGCAGTGGCGGTGGGGCGGGCACAGATGCCAATGGGGGCAGCGGCGGTGGAACCGGGGGGACAGTCAAGGGGGGCAGCGGCGGTGGGGCTGGGGGGACAGCCGCGGGAGGCAGCGGCGGCGACAGCGGCACTGCATCCACTGGAGCTTGCGTCTGCAGTGGCCCCGTGTGCGTGCTGCCGGACTGTCTGAAGAACCTCGGCACCGACTGCGCCGAAAGTGGAACTTGTGCCATGCAGACGGATTTGGACACGGGAAGCTCGAACACCTGCTACGCCAACGGGGTCAAGGAGATCGTTGTCCACGACGTGAATACTGATGACAGAACCCTGACCGTGACAAAGGGCGGCGCAACCTGCTTTTCTACGGAGTACAACGGGAACGACGTATACAGCAACACGGGCGCTATCACGGTGATGGACGCATCCGGCGTAACCGTGGCGAGCGTGATGTATGACGACACGCTCACCTTCTACTTGGTCACTTGCACGGGCGGTCAGGAGGTGGCGCTCGATCCGTCTTGCGGGAACGTCTGGCCGGCATCCGTGCTGATGGGCTCAGGCTGCCAGAACGAGGGAGGCTGCGCCACGCCCTAGCTCCACGGCTTGGGCCAGCACCAAGGTTGATCCGCTGATCTTTGGACTATGCATCCGCCCCGTGGCAACGGTGGCCAATCCATCACCGCCCAGTTGGGGCCCACCAATACCGGGAAAACCTACCGTGCTGTCGAGCGGATGCTGCAGCACGGAAGCGGGATGATCGGCTTGCCCCTGCGCCTCTTGGCGCGTGAAGTGTACGACCGGGTAACCGCGCGGGTGGGTGAGGGAGCGGTGGCGCTCGTCACCGGGGAAGAGAAGCGTGTGCCGCCTCGGCCGCGCTACTGGGTTTGCACGGTCGAGGCCATGCCGGCGGAGCGTGAGGTGGATTTCGTGGCGGTCGACGAGATCCAGTTGTGTGGCCACTCCGAGCGCGGTCATGTGTTCACCGATCGGCTTCTGCACGGACGCGGTCGGCAAGAAACCTGGTTCTTGGGCGCCGAGACCATACGGCCCATTCTTGAGCGGTTGGTACCCACCGCGGTTCTCGATAGGAGGCCACGCTTGTCACGCCTGCATGGTGCGGGCTCCCTGCCGTTGCGCGGCCTTCCCCCGCGCACCGCTGTGGTTGCCTTTTCGGCTGGTGCGGTGTACGGCCTGGCTGAACGGTTGCGCGTGCGCCGGGGCGGGGCTGCGGTGGTGCTGGGCGCGCTGTCGCCGCGCGCACGCAATGCCCAGGTGGCCCTCTACCAGGCTGGCGAAGTGGACTACCTTGTGGCCACGGACGCGATCGGCATGGGCCTCAACATGGACGTGGATTGTGTGGCGTTCGCCGAGTTGAGCAAGTTCGACGGCCGGCAGACGCGAGAGCTAGATGAAGCCGAACTGGCGCAGATCGCGGGCCGCGCCGGACGGCACCACAATGACGGTCGTTTTGCCACGCTGGCGCCGCTGCCACCGCTATCGGCCGCGGTCACCCACGCCATCGAAGACCATCGCTTTCCGGTACAAAGACGCATTCTTTGGCGCAGCCGCGATCTCGACACCAGTTCGGTGGACGCTCTGACGGCGTCCTTGCGCCAGCGGCCTTTCGCTGCCTGCCTCGAACTTCAGGACCGGGCCGAAGACGCGCGCGCTTTGGCGCGGCTGCGGCAAGACGGCGAGGTGATGGCCCACGCACGGGACGCCGAGAGCGTCGGCTTGCTGTGGGAGGTCTGCCAGATCCCTGACTATCGCCAGTTGCAACTCGACGACCATTTCCAACTTCTGCGCGCCGTGTTCCTGCAGCTTCGCGGATCGCGCCAGCGACTGGCAGACGACTGGATCCGACGCCATGTCGATCCACTCGACGATGCCCAAGGTGACATCGACACCCTGCTGGCGCGCATGGCCTTCATTCGAACCTGGACGTACATCACGCACCACACGCGCTGGGTGAACGACGCCCGGGCATGGCAGGAACGGGCACGCGCCATCGAGGATCGCCTAAGCGATGCCCTGCACGATCGGTTGGTAGCGCGCTTCGTGGATCCCGCATCCCGGCGCACGCGCTCGCGCGGGCCGCGCGACGGGTCGCTGGGCGAGCAACTGCGCGCTGTCGTGCCGCTGGCCGAAACTCGGCGTGAGGAAGCGGACCTGAGCGACTCGATCCCACGCTGGATCGATGGGTTGGTGGAGGCTGCGCACGAGCGCTTTCGGTTGGACGATGCTGGCCGCATTCTGGACGGCGATCGGGTGCTGGCGCGGCTGGCAGCGGGCGTGGATCGCTTGCGGCCTGAGGTTACGCTGTTGGTGGATGACCTTCACGCCGGCCAGCGGCTGCGTCTGCACCGGCGGCTTGTTGCCTGGACTCGCGATTGGGTGGCCCAACTGCTGGCGCCCTTGCGTGATGAAAGGCTGGCCAGCCTGGGGCCGGCAGGGCGCGGCCTTTGCTATCAGCTTGAACAGGGGCTGGGCACGGTCCTGGTCGCCGACGCGTGCGAGCAGGTGGGCGCACTGGCACCGAGCGATCGCAGCGCGTTCGGCCGCGCCGGCGTGCGCGTGGGCCAGCACGTGGTGTTTTCGGCCAGTCTGCTGCAGCCCGCGGCGTTGCGCGACCGCACTCTGCTGTGCCAGGCCGAGATGGGCCGCCGGCTCGAATCAGCGAGATCCCATGCGGTGTCGTTCTTGCCCAGTTCCGAGGTAAGCGACGCAAGCTACGCAGCCATGGGATTCCCGGTGATTGGGGGGCGCGCCATCCGGGCGGATCTGGTGGAAACCGTCGCCAGCCGCGTGGCCTCGGGCGCGCGCCCGGCGGAGATCGCACGGCGCTTGGGCTGCTACCCCGACGAGGTCGAGCCCATCCGGCGGGCGTTTGCGCCGTCACGTGGGTGTTCGCGTTGCTGAAACCGCGCTACGGCACCGGCGTCGCAACTCCGTTGTCGACGGGAAGATGGACGCGAAAGGTGCTGCCTTGGCCAAGCTCGCTTTCGACTTCAACGCGGCCCCCATGGGCGCGCACCAACATCGCGGTGATGTAGAGCCCCAAGCCCAGGGCTTCCCGCCGGCTGTTGTCCTTGGCACGGGAACTGCGCTCGAACAGGTGGGGCAAGTCCTGCCGGGCAATGCCGACGCCGTGGTCGGTGACCGCCATGGTAACGAACCCGTCGGCGCAGCTTGCGTGCACGAAGACCTCAGCTGGCGCATCGGAGTACTTGAGCGCGTTGCTGAGCAGGTTCACCAGGATGCGTTCCAGCCGGTCGGGATCAGCCGGCAGGGAAGCCAAGCGCGCCTCGAAAGACAGCCGGACGCGCTCGGTGGACAGGGTTCCCGCCAGCTTTTCAACTAGTTCGGTGATGAAGGTCTGCACATTGATGGGTTTCCGGGCAAGCTGGATCCGGCCGCTTTCGAGACGAGCCGAGTCCACCAGGTCCCGGATCATGGTGGCCAGACGCTGGCCGTTGGCGATGATGGTGGCGACGCGTTTGGCATGGCGATCCCCTGGCGCAAGCGATCGTTGCAGCATCTGTGCCTGCAGGAGCAGGGCGGACAGGGGCGTGCCCAGATCGTGCGACACCGCGCGGAGTAGAGCATCGCGCTGCTCCTGCAACTCCTGCAGACGCGTAACGTCGACCAAGGTGGCGACCACCGCATCCACTTTGTCGTCTGCTTTCTTGTCCACCGGATCCATTTCTGCGTCCGAAGGTTGCTGCACAAATGCCAAGACAACAACTATAGCCGCGGGCAGCGGCCATGCAACCGCCAGCGGGTGCAGAGAACCTCTTGGCGATTGCGCCAATGTAGGGCATGACAGGGAGCATGGCGGCCGATACCACCTTTGCAGCGAAGTCGTACTCCGAACGCGAGGCGCGCCGCATTCTGCTCGAAGCCCTGAAGGGCCAGGGCGGCCAGTTGACCAAGGCTGATGCAGTCGCCAAGTCCGGCCTCCCGGTGCCGGTCGCCGAGGATGCGCTCGGCAGTCTGCTCAAGGAATTCCGCAGTCATCTCGCAGCCACCGAGAGCGGCGAGTTGATCTATCAGTTCGATCCGTCATTCACCCGCAGGGACGCGGTGCCTTTGCGCGAGAAACTGGCCAAGCTGGGCAACGGGTTATGGAGGGGGTTCACTTTCCTTTTCAAGATCTCCATCGTGACGACGCTGGTCGTGTACTTCGTAGCGTTCGTCGCGATGCTGATCGCGGTCCTGTTCGCGCGGCGTAGCTCAGACGATCGCGACAGCGGCGGTGACATTGACTTCACCTGGCCGCTATTTTGGATGTGGGGCTGGGGTCCAAGCTACGATGGCGGCCGCTACCGCCGCCGCCGCCGGCTCCCGGACAAGCCCCTTTACAAGAAGGTCTTCGAGTTCGTCTTCGGGCCGCCCAAGCCGCCCGTGGATCCGTTGGCCGAAGAAAAAGAGGTCCTAGCCTTCATCCGGCAGAAGAATGGCCGCATCGCCGCGGCGGACTTGGTCATGCTGATGGGATGGGATTTCGCGCGCGCCGAGGAGGAGGCCACCCGCTTGCTGGTCAACTACGGCGGCGAGCCCGAGGTCACGGATGACGGCGTGGTGGTCTACGCGTTCAAGGAGATCCGCAAGACAGCAGGCGAAGAGCAGCCGGCTCAGACGACGGTGCGCTGGGCCTGGGAGCGCCTGGAGGCTCGGCCGCCGCTCACGGGAAACCGCACCGGTACCAACGTGGCCATCAGCCTGTTCAACGGGTTCAACCTGCTGGCGCCGCTGTGGATCGTACCGGCTTTTGAGGCCGGCCTGCGCGCACCCATCCCGGGCCAAGAGTTCCTACTGCACGACTATCCCCTGGTCTTCTCGTCGTTGCTGTTCGCGGTTCCACTTGGCCGCTGGCTGGTCGAGCGGGCGCGCGAGCCGGGCCGGCGCAGGCGCAACGCCCGCCGACGCCTGCTGCAAGCGGTGCTGGCCAAGCAGGGCCAAGCCGCGTCGGTCGAGGAGCTGGCGCCCGAGCCGGTTGCGGCAGAGGCGCTGTCAAGGTCCCTGGTGGACTTGGGCGGCGATGTGGTGACCGACGACAACGGCCAGATCCGCTACGCCTTCCCGCGCATCCGTCAGGAGCTTGCGGAAATCGAAAAGGCCCGCGCGGGGGCCTCGGGACGCGAACGAGATCCCGGTGCTATCGTGTTTTCGTCGAAAAACTGACGGATTCTCTGTGACCGGGGCGCGACGTGACCGACAGCGACGAGATCATTCGTGGCATTCTCGAGAATGGCCGGGCGCGGGTGGTGGCTGTGACCACGACGCAGACGGTGCGTGAGATCGCGAGACGGCACCGCGCCGGTGCAGTGGCCGCGGTTGCGCTGGGTCGGGCGGTCACCGCCGGGCTGACCCTGGCCACGCTGACCAAGGACGAGGAACAGGTCACCCTGCAGATTCTCGGAGACGGGCCGCTGGGCAGTATCACAGTGGATGCGCGCTCATCTGGTCGTGTGCGCGCCTACCTAAAGCATCCCGGCGCAGTTCCCTGGGTCGGCGCATCCGAGCAGGCCCGCCTTTCCCTGGCGCAGGCGGTGGGAACCAAAGGCGTGGTGAGTGTGATCCGCGATCTGGGCCTGGCGCAGAACTACGCCGGTCAGAGCGCGCTCGCGACCGGAGAGATCGACAGTGATGTGGAAAAGTACCTGTCGACCAGCGAGCAGATCGACAGCGTCCTCCGCTGCGATACTTTGGTCGATGGCGAGGGCGAGATCGTCGCTTCGGCGGGTCTGTTGGTGCAGACACTGCCGCAGGCGGGGGGTGAGGCGTTGGTCGACTTCATTCGCCAGACGTTGGACGAGCAGCGACTGGGTCAGGTGCTGCACGAAGCGGCGGGTGGGCTGGACGCCGAGACTCTTGCGCGCCGATTGCTTGGGCCTGTGTCCGAGAGCCTGCAGACACTTGACCGTCGGCCGGTGACATTCGCCTGCACGTGCAGCCGCGCGCGCGCCGCTGCCACCCTGGAGATGCTTCACCAGGAGGATCTGCAGGCGATGATCCTGCAGGACAACCAGGCTCGGGTCACCTGCAATTTCTGCGGCGAGCACTACGTGTTCTCCGAAAGCCAACTGGAACTCATCCGCCGCAAGCGCCAGCCCGCACGGCCGGCGAGCTAGCCGCCCGTCGCTTTCACGAATTCCTCGGTCTGATTGTTGACCGTGCCCCAAGTGGCCTCGTGCCAGCGGGTACGATGGGCCAGATAGAAGCCGGCGCAGTCACGCAGGTAGCGTAGGGCCATGGGGCGCTGGCCTTTGACATCGGTCTTCTCGATGGGATCGGCAACCGTGTCGTAGAGCATTTCCTTGCCGGAATAGTCCACGATGTAGCGCAGATTGGCGGCTCGCAGCGAGTAACTGCGACCATACTCCGACGGGATCACGCGCGGTGTCCACGGGCCCTGCCGCAGGGCCAGTGGCAGAAGGCTCTGTCCCTGCATGCGCGCCTCGGGTGGCAGACCCATCAGATCCAGGATGGTGGGCGCGACGTCCATGTGGCTGACGGTTGTGTCGACGGTAATCTCCTTGTCAGTCAGGCCCGGCACCCACAGCACCAGCGGCACCTGCGTGACCTCGAACCAGTGGCCGTAGGCATGGCCCAGACTGCCGTGCTCGAAAAAGCCCTCGCCGTGGTCCGCCAGCAGGATGACCGCCGTGTCGTCACGCAGGCCGCGCGTCGCCAGGCTATCGACCAACGTGCCGAAACACTGATCGAGATATTCGACCTCGCCGTCATAGAGCCCGCGCAGTTGCTGCCAGCGCGCTGGGGTCATCGGCAGTTTTCCCTTGACGATGGCGGTCAGGATGACGCCGTCGGGGCTCTTGCCGATGGCCGGGTCGAACTCGCCCTTCACGTAGTGTTCAGTGATGCCCTGGTGATAGATATACGGCGTGTGCGGCTCGAAGGCGATGGATGACAGAAAAAAGCGCCGTCCTGCCTTGATCTGCTCGTCGGCGAAGCCCAGCATCATCTTGACAAGGGTAGGGCAGCCGCCACCTTTGCCTTCCTGCGAGGGCTGATGATACGCGGTCCACTTGGACGCGGCCCGAAGCCGGCCCATGGCAAATGAATTGTCGCCGAAATATCCGGTGGCGATCTTGTCCGCGCCCAGTACGGCGCTGATCATGGGCGTGCCCGGGTTGAGCTTGGCCTTGTCGCCCAAGATGCCGTTCACGCGCGGCAAGGTGCCGCTCTGGATGCTGGCATGCGAGGGCGGTGATGAAGGCGAGGCGGCCTCGGTGTTAAGAAAGACCACGCCGCTCTTGTGGCCGGCCTCGGTGATTCGCGGGGTGAGAACTTTGGTCTGGTGGTAGAGCGCGAGACTGTCGGCGCGCATGGCATCGCCGATCAGGAGCACCAGGTTGCGCACCGGTTTGGGGCGCGGGAGCGACGGCGCCGCAGCCAGCAGGATGCGCGGCGCGGCCCACAACCCATCGCCGCCGTCGACCACGACGAATTCAAGCTTCACCAGCTTCCCGGCCAGGGCCGCCAGCGAAAGCGTATGAGGTTGCCAGCGCCCTGGCGGTTGGGTCTCGTCGAACAGGATCTGCGCCGGCTGACCTTCGGGCTGCATCGACACGCGCAGGTGCGCGGCTGCCTGCGCTGCTGCGGTTTCGAGCACCAGGAACGACTGGCGCGGGACTTCCAAGAGCATGGCATAGCGGCGAAATCCGGCGAGAGCGGCCTTCTCTTGTCCGGCGACGTTGGCCGTGACCACAGGCGATGCGGGCCAGGCGTCAGCCGGCTCGGGCGCTGGGCCGGCCAGCACCTCCAGCGAGTGAAAGAGTGCGCCCCTTCTGGCCACCGCGATGCCGAGATCGTTCTCGCCCGTGCGAAGCACGCCCGTGGGCACGCTGACGGCCACTGTCTGCCAGCCACTTGCCAGCGCAGCCGTCTTCAAGGGCCTGCCGTTCAGGCGCAACGACAGCCGCTGTCCGGACTCCCCGCTCATGCGCACGACGATGGTGGCTGCCCCGGTTTCGCCCTCCCAGGGAAAGCGCAAGCTGCTGGTGGTGGAGCCCAAGACGCGACCGGCGCGATCTTGCAGCTTGCTCACCCCCCGCCACGGGCTGGCGTATTCCTGGGTGTACTTTCTGAATCCTTCGCTGCCAAAAGGAATGGTCAGCCCTCTCTGAAACAGGTGCCAGAGAGCTCGGTTGGCCAACAGATCCACGCGCGGCCCGGACTCATCCAGTCGCGGCGCGGCCGACGGGGCCGCCTTGGGCGAGCCAGCAGAAGAAGGCGCCGCCGCGTGCGCAAGCAAAGGTGCGCGCTGACAGCCGAGGCCGGCGACAAGGACTGTGGCAAGACGAATCAGGACACGAGACATGCGTCTCTTCTAGCGCACTTGCGAGGTCTGCGGGCAATGCCTTCCGCAGTGGCGGGCGCGGGCTGCTCTAGCCTACGGAGTCGTCGGCACGGTCATCGGATTCGGGAAGTTGCCTGACAGGAAGAGCATGGAATAGACGCCGAGCGATTCCTGGAAGTACCTGTCATTCTCGACGGTGGTTGACACGGCTTCTTCCATGGCTTCCTGCCGGATGTCCGAGGTGGTGGCCCCGCCATCATTGTACACGCTGACATACGAGCACATGGCCGAGTTGACCGTATAGGAGTTGTGGCCATTGGCCGGATCGCAACCGCTGACGGTGCCATCTGGACCCATTGAATCACAAATCGTCGAGAACCGATTGGCATTGGGCTCGGGCGGATTGTTCTTGTAGAAACTATTGAAGTAGTTTTGAACGTTGTCGATCTCCGCCTGGACGCGCGTCTTGCCGGGATAGTGATTAGAGGAGTTGGCGGCATTTTCCGGCAGGCTGGTATTGTCGCCGAACCAGGCAGCGTCGATGCCCACACGCCACAAGAAACGCTCCCATTCGTAGGGTTGGCCACCGCCAACGTTGGAGCAGGGAGCGCTCATTGAGCCTTCGTACCCGACAAAGCCCGGCTGCAACCCTGCCTGGTCGTAGCATCGCTCAAGCATCTCGTAGACGGTCTGGGCGGTCTTGTACCAGAAAGCTTGGTGGGTCTGCCCGTTGGCCGCCGTTGCCGCGCTGCCCAGTTTGGCAGCCAAGAAATCCCCGAACACCCGGAAATATCCCGGTGGGTAGTAATCCATGTGCACGTTTACCGACATGTTGCCGGTCTGGTAGGTGCAAGGCCCGTTGGGATAGTTCTGACAGTCCTTGGGTCCGGTGTCCCCTTCCGTGGGGTAGTTCCAGATTCCGTCGGCCTTGGTGTCGATCTCGCATTCCATCTTGGTAAGCCAGTCGATAGCGAATTGGGTGTACTTATCCGGCCATTGCAGGGCTGCGAACACCAACCCAATCGCGATGTCCACGTCACCATCGAAGGCGCTGTCTTCATTCCCGCCGCAACTTTCCTTGGCCGGATCGCAGGGCGAATCGAGCGTCCGGCACGGAATGCTGCCATCCCACATCCAGCCCATGAGGCCGCCACAGTACTTGTCCGCGGCTTGCGAGAGAAAATGCCGGACGAAATTCCACAAGGCATCGAAGGTTGGCTGGTCGCCGATGGCAGCGGCAATGGCCATACCATAGCCCTGGCCCTCGCTTACCGTCTTGGGTGGGTCGGTCTTGATGCGCGCGGTACCCGGGCCGCACACGGTATCGGTGGTCGTGACGTAGTTGTCTCTCCAGATCAGGTACCGCTGGTACACAAAGGTATTCAGCAGCTCTTGGACGCTAGCTACCTCGGTATAGATGTAGGCCAACGATCCTCCGTTGGGATAGAGGTAGTTGGTGCTGGCGTACGGGAACCAACCCCCGAATCCCACGGTGATGGGCGTGGCCGGCGGTTTGGGCGCGCAGGCGCTGTCGTTCCAGTTGCCCGTGGCGGACCAATCGCCGCCGTCTCCGTCCGGATAGTAGGTGAAGAACTTGAAACGGCTGGTGGCCGGGATGTCGGGTTTGCCGTAGTCCCAGCGCAGCCAGTATTCGTTAGGCGTGTCGGGGAAGGGACGCGGCTGGACGGTGTTCCACTCGGGGTTGTGGGTCTTGTCCACCGCCCGCCAGGTGGCATTCGCGACAAAGAATGCATCAGGGACAGGACAATTGAACCACGGGCGATCGGCCTCGCGGAAGCAGATGACCTTGTTGCTGGTCACCTCCATTTCCATCCATTTGGGCATGAGCGCGGGCTTGGGGAAGAAAGTGAAGGTCTTCTGTCCGGCCCAGATATAGCGGAAGTGGACGGTGTGGAAGTTGTTTGGAACCGGCGGGCTGCAGGGATCGACCGGGCCGGTGGACCCACCGCAGTAGGCATATCCAGGACCGGGGTTCTTCGTGTAGAAGTAGTAGGTGAGTGGATCTTGTGACCAGTCCATGCACATGGGAATGGACGCCGCGGTGTTGTCTGGCGCGCCCGCGTAGCCGATCCAGTATTCGTTGACGCCGGTAGTGAGCACGGGCAGGGGCAGATTCGGCGTCCACAAACCCACGCTATCATCAGGGTAACGGAATGTGATGTTCACCGGGTTTGCGGCGGTCTTCGTCCAGTCGCTGGTGGGGATGAGCACGAAGTACCAGGGGCAATTGCCGTCCTGGTATTCGAGCATGGCCTGCATCTCGCAGCCCACCCCAGTGACTTTCAGGCTGCTGGGGTAGGGGGGCGTGTCGTAGCCCAGCTTGACCTTTCCACAGGCCGAGCCCGGGAATCCGGTCTCCTGCGGATCGCCCCAGGGCCAGCGGAAGTGAACCTTGATGTAACCGCTCGGGACGGATTGATCGGGCTGTCCTTGCGGGCACGCTTCGGAAGCGACCACGGTCTTGTCGTTGGTGAGGCGGAAATGCTGGTTTCCCACAGTGGCGTTGGGATAGGCGCTGTAGTCAGCAGCCAGGGTGCTGGACGGGCCGGTGTAGTCAAGCCAGATGTCAGGGCTGGTGGGCGCCAGTTTCGAGATATCGAAGTCGCCCGAGGGGTTGCCGCTGGGGCAGCCATCAGGACCGATCGGCTTGATCTGGATAGTGGTCAAGGTGTTGGGGATACACACCGAATACCAAGAACAGCTCGCCGAGTCCTGGCGCGCACCGTACTGCACGTAGCTCCCGGTTGGGTTGATGACGAGAACCGACAACGGTGGAGCAGACATCGTGTTCATGGTCGGGTTGACCCCGCTCGACCAGATGTCTCGTATGTGCATGCGGACCTCCCCGACTGGACAAGAGAAGGTCTCGCCCTGGTCCGGCGATAGATCCGGCGACGGCGGCCGGGTATCGGGAGGGGGGGGCGGGGCAGCATCGTGAGCAGCTTGGCCCCCGGTTGAACTCGTCGTGGCAATGGTGGTGCCGCCTGTAGAGACGGCTGTGTTGCCGCCCATGCCTTCGATGCCGCCCATAGTCACCGTACCGCCAGACGCCGGCACGCCGCCTGTGCTAACAGTTCCCCCGCTCGCGAACGGGTTCCGCCCGGAAGACGAGGAAGCGGTCGTCGTGGCAATCGTGGTTCCGCCTGAGGCAGTGCTTGCGTCGGGTTCTTCTGACCACACATGGCCGAATGTCCCGCTCGACATGGGATGGGCGTTGCAGCTCCACAGCACGAGGAGCATGCCTGTGGTCAGCAAGAACCAGCGCGTTACGTTCCAGGTTGCTCGCACGACCTGACGCAGCCTTGCCGGTAGTCGGCGGCTATTCGAAGATTGAACCATGGTCATTCGCCTGTAGCCCAAAGAGCTTCGTGTAACGATAGCACCCTGCTGGGCTAACAGGAAAGGCGAACCGAATGGGAAGTGTGGGTTTGGTGACGGCCCTGGGCATGGCTGTCTCTGCGCGCCAACCTGTGGTTCCGGGGCCGTGGAGGCCGGGAGGATCATTCGTCGGTGAATCGCTGCGCGAGGCGCTGCTTGACGAGCAGTTTGGAGAGGGGTTTCTGCAAGGGCCTCGGCTTCGGTCGTGCCCGAGTGCGCCAGGGAGGCGTCTTCGCGACCGGCGCGACCTTGCAGAGGGCGCGGGAAGGGGTAGAAGGCACACTGTGAGCGGTAGCGTAGCTGAGCCAGACGGGGCGATAGCTGCTACTGCACCCGTACCGTTGGGTGAGTGACCTGCGGCGGGCCGATCGCCAAGAGTAGCAAGACGTGAAGCCAAAGATCATTTTTTTCACCTTGTTGTCGGCCACCTGGGCCATCGTGCCTTCGGCGCATGCTGCGATGTATTACTACGGCCCCAGTGGACTCAGCAGTGCGGCTTGCACCCAGGCGGCGCCTTGCGCCCTCGACTACAACCTGAGCGGCAAGACATTTCAGCCAGGCGACACCATCTATCTTCTCGGCGGAACGTACTCGGGTCAGTACATTCGCAATGGAGCAAGCGGCAATTCAGGGGCGTGGATTACCTTCAAGGCCGTCGACGGCCAACTGCCGATACTTGACGGCGGAAACGGGGTCGGCTGTGGCGCGGAGCCCAACGCTGTGGTGCAGTACGTGATCTTCGACGGCATCGCCTCGCGCAACTGGCAGTCCAGCGGCTTCTCCAACGGGTGGAACAATCCTTCGAGCCACATTCAGTTCATAAATTGCATTGCGGACGGCAATGGCGTCAACGGCATCGCCTTCTACAAGGCGACGGGTGTGCTGATTCAGCAAAGCATCGTTGCCCACAATGGGAATCAGCAGCCGTCGTGGTCTAGTGGGGTCAACTTGTATACCGCCGGTGGCAGCTACCAAGACAACATCATTCGCAGAAACGTGTCCTTCGAGAACATCGACATATCATCTCACCATTCGGACGGCAGCGGCTTCATCCTGGACCAAAGCAGCACCGGCGCCTTGTTTGAAAACAATATCGGTTTTCGCAACGGCGGTTCGTGCATTCGGCTGAATAGTCCTGGTTCGCACGTGGTGAACAATACTTGCTACCACGATGGTCTCGAGCCGAGCGATGCGCAGGGTCTGCCGGCAAGTCCGGGTGAAATCTACTATTCGGATGCGACGACGAAAAGCGGAGCGGTGTTTCAGAACAACTTGGCTGCGGCGAGTGGATACAACAACACGCAGACTGCATTTGGCGGACCATTGCCGACGCAAACGACGAATTATGCGGTCAATGCCAATGCGGCGACACCATTCTTCGTGAATCCGGCGGGCGCGAATCCAGATTTTCACCTGACCTCGTCCGCGGCGGCGAACATTGTGGACAAGGGAACCGCTTCCGGCGCTCCCACGCAGGATATCGGATTTGATCCGAAGTGCATCAAGAGTGGCAGCCCAGGCGGAGCGAGCTGGTGGAGCTATACGATTGACTATACCTACATCGCGGGCATCGGCGGTGTGGCGAAGTGTTTCAATCCTGCGACCCGGTCCACCACCCCAGACATCGGTGCCTATGAGTACAACGGGACGACTGGGACCGGCGGGGTGTCCGGGACAGGGGGCGCGACGGGCGCCGGAGGCTCGAATGCGACGGGTGGGACGCCTGCGACAGGCGGGACCACGGCTGCTGGGGGCTCGAAAGCGACGGGCGGCACTACGTCCACCGGCGGCACCACCAGTGCCGGCGGTTCGAAAGCGGCGGGCGGCAGCGTACCCGGCAACGGCGGCACCCAAGCTGCGGGTGGCATGACGGGAACCGGCGGGACCGTGATAGTTGGAAGCGGTGGCCTAGCCAACACCGGCGGTGCCAAGACCACTGGCGGCACGACCAGCACGGTGCCGGGGACCGGCGGCGCGATCGCCGCAACCGGGGGTTCGTCCAACGCGGGCGGTGCATTGGGCACAGGTGGGCTGGCGGGAAGCGGCGGCATCAGCCCAACCGGGGGTATCGTTGCCACGGGGGGCAGCACGAATACGAGCGTGGGTGGCTCAGCCAGCGGCGCCGCTGGCGGTGCCTCGAATGCAGGCGGCGACATGGGCGGGGCAGGCACCCACGGATCCGGCAATTCCGGTGATGTTGGAGGTTGCGGCTGCCGCGTGGCGGGCGGGCCGTCGCGCTCGACCCTCGCAGGCTTCGGCCTGCTCAGTTTGATTGTCCTGGGTTTCGCCAGAAGGTTATCCGCAAGGTCTGCTTTCCGACGTGCTATTCGGGGAGGCGCCACCTTGTCGAAGGCGGACAATACTGGTAGGAGGGTGGCCAACTAGATTTGAGTTGGCGCGATCTCTCACAAAGGGGCTAGAAAAAATGCGAAAGACAGCAACGACTTGTTCGACGATCACCACATGGATCGGATGTTTGGTCATCGCTGCGGCGGCGGCGAATTGCACTCAGTCGAGCGGCGGCAACCAAGGCTCTGGCGGAAAACAAGCCACGGGTGGTTCGTCCAGTACGGGCGGAACTTCAGCTACAGGCGGGTCGCAGGGCTCCGGCGGCAACCAAACCACAGGCGGGTCGCAGGGCTCCGGCGGCACTCAAGCCACGGGCGGGTCGCAGGGCTCTGGCGGCACTCAAGCCACGGGCGGGTCGCAGGGCTCTGGCGGCAACCAAACCACAGGCGGGTCGCAGGGCTCCGGCGGCAACCAAGGCTCGGGCGGGTCGCAGGGCGATGGCGGCNNGGCGGCAGCCAAGGCTCAGGCGGGGCCAGCGGCACTGGCGGATCTTCCGACACAGGCGGGTCCACGGGCACTGGAGGATCTTCTGCTGCAGGCGGGGCCAGCGGCACTGGTGGATCAACCGGTTCTGGCGGGACCACGACGACAACTGGCGGTACGACAGGCACAGGCGGGGCTTCTGCTGCTGGCGGGATCACGGCTGCGCCCACCTGCACGCCAGGCGTTTCACCGACCACGCCGCTGATTACGGATTTCTCGTCAACAGGGGCAGCCGGATGGCACCCACTCGTTGGAGGTGGCAAGTGGGGAACGATTGGCGCCCTGTCAGGCAGCATTTTTAGCTACGCACCATCCAACAGCACGATGAACGCAACCGTCGATACGACCAGCGAGAACTTGGTGCTGGCTGGCACCGTGGCAGCAGGCGACTTTGCTAACGGTGGCATGTCGTTCGATGCATGCGTAAACACGACAACCTACACAGGAGTGCAGTTTACGTTGGGCGGAAGCGTCGCAGGTTGTGATCTCTATTTCCAGGTTCAGACATTCGACGAGAAACCCGCGGGCGCGGGGCAGGTGGGCGGATGCACAACCGGCTGCTACGTATTCCCGGGCACGAAGCTGACGAGCACCTCGGGCGTAGTCTCCGTCCCCTTTGCGAATCTAAGTGGCGGACAGCTAACCACCGAGCCGGCCATCGCGAACGAGGTCGTGGGACTGCAATGGCAGTTCCAGTCTCCCGCGCCGGTGGGCGACGGTGGTCAGCCAGGGTGCACGGGCATCAGTTTGACCATTGACGACGTTTCGTTTGTCAGTAACTGAAACCGATGGCCGATCGCAGCGATGGCGCGGCACGCGTCATCAATGGCGCCGATGATCCGCGTCAGCGAGGGATGTTTGCCTGCTGTGCAAGAGCGATTTCATCGACTATCGCAGGATGTGCTGTCAGAATAGAAGTGAGCACACGATCGTCTCATTTTGTGGGGGGGTGCCATGAAGACCAAGCTAACTGCCTCTCTTTGTTTCTTGCTTTTGGGGTTCGGCGTCGCTCGCGCCCAGGACGTGAGCGCTGTCGGGGCTTCGACGAGCCAGGTCGCAGACCCAGGCGCTGCGCCACAAGCGGTGCAGCCGCCCACGGCGGCGCCCGACCTGCAGCCTCCTGCGCCGCCGCAACAGCCGCCAGCACCACCGGTTCAGGCCCAGGGCCAGGCGCAGCCTCCTCAGGTTCAGCAGCCCGTTGGGGCGGCTCAGGCGGCAACCGGAGGCCAGTGGGTGTACACGGATCAGTACGGCTGGATCTGGATGCCCTACGGCGACCAGTACACGTACGAAGGGGCGTACTACGACGCCTCCCCCTATTCCTATGTGTACTACCCCAGCTACGGATGGATGTGGCTGGCAGCGCCCTGGCTTTGGGGCTGGGGGCCCTATCCGTACTTTGGCCTTCGCGGTCCTCTCGGCTTCGGCTGGTATCGCGGCCTCTACCGGTCCGGGTATGGCTGGGGCGGATACCACGGCGGCTACGCTGGCGGCTATCGTGCCGGCTACGGAGGCGGCTATCGGGGTGCAGCCGGCTATCATGCGGGCGGCGGATACCGCCGCGGCGCGGTTGGCGGCTATCGCGGCGGCGCGGTTGGCGGCTATCGCGGCGGCGCGGTTGGCGGCTATCGCGGCGGCGCGGTTGGCGGCGGGTCTCGCTCTTTCAGCGGCTATCGCGGCAGTAGTGGCGGCGGATTCCACGGAGGCTTTGGCGGCGGCTCGCATGGCGGCTTCAGCGGTCATGGTGGCTTTGGCGGTGGTCACGGCGGCGGACATCGCTGACTTCCCCTCAAACCCATCCGCGCTGTCTGCTGCCCAACAGTGACGGCTGCGGTCCCAGTAAGCCACTCGCCATCCGCGTCAGGACCCGGAACAATGGCGGTCCATACAAGCTTGGTGTCGACAGCCGCTGGTTGCTTCACACAACTTTACGAGACTGCAATAGTCCAGCAACACGCACATTGGTGCTGTCGGTTCAGATGGAAGCCGGTTCAAGGCCGACAGAAAAGTGGCCGATATCCAAGGGTGTCTTCCTCCGGGTTGACGAGTTCAACAACCAGAACAATGGAGACCTTCATGGACATCAGCAGCATCAACAGCACCAGCGCGCTCTCTCAGCTACTCACGAGCCAGACCAACAACACTTCTGGCGCTGGCAGCGTGGCCACGGACTCAAGCGAGATCTCGTCGCTGGCAAGCTTGATGAGCCAGCTTCAGCAACTTCAGCAGAGCGATCCGACCAAGTTCAAGACGGTGATCGCGGATATCGCCAGCACACTCAAGACGGATGCCAAAAACGCGACAGGTTCCCAGGCATCATTTCTGAACAACCTGGCGGCGAAATTCGATCAGGCAGCGCAGACCGGACAAATGCCTGACCTCCAACCCAAAGCGCAGGCAGGTGGCCATCACCATCATCATCACCACGTGCAGAGCTACGATTCGCAGAACCCAAGCTCGGCCGGCATCTCCTCTGCAACTTCAAGCAGCTCCTCAAGCCAGACGCCGTTCGACTTGGCCCAGGTCATTCAGAACGCGCTGCAGCAGGCCAGTGGTTAGCGTCAGCCCCTGAACCTGAACAACTCCAGAATCCTTTGGTGCGGAGCTCTAGGCCTTGGGCCAAGCTTCAGGAGCACGAGAGCGTTGCTTATGAACCAAATGCCGCAGCAGAGGAGGAGGAGTTGTGAGCTGTGCTCATGGAGCCAATAATGCGTGGGGCGTTTCCTGGGGCAAGTTGGCGATCTGTCTTGTGGCGGGCTGCGCGACATCTGTCGACAGCCAGCCGCAGTTCAGCGTCACCCGGGAAGCTGACTTCAGCAAGGACGCGAGTGTCTCGGTGTTTGGGATTTTCAGAAATGGCCGCCTCAGTCCAGGATCCTGGGCGGACTTTGGTGCAGGGCTGTCGCTGCCTTTCAGCCAGAAGGCATGCGAGGCCGCCTACACGAACGATCTGGTAAACGCCAACCCGGGGCTGACGTCCGTGGTCGACGATTACGCGAAAGAGAATGGCGTGTCGGATGAGCTGCTCGACCGGTTCGCCCCGCTGGCGAAAGGCGACATGATCATGGTCATCGGCATGATGGGGCAACCGACGCGTGTGATGACCGATGCGGGTGCGGAGAAGACATCAAAGCCCGCAAAGGCGCAATCGTCACCAGGGCAGGGCAACTACAGCGGAGCGGGAACGGGGCCAGGGGGTGGGCGAGGTATGGGCCGTGGCGGTGGAGGCGGACTTGGACGAGGAGGGTTCGGTGGCCGAAGACCGGCGCCAGCTTCCAGCGAACACCCCAAGCCCGAGCGAGGCGTTTGGGAAGTATCCGCGTCGTTCTTTTCCGTCAGTCTTCATCACTCGGTTGGGCAAGTGACCATGACTTATTCAGGACAGAATTCTGAGGGTGCGCTCAAGGCGTTCGCAGACAAGCTCGGAACGGAGATGCCCGGCGTTTTGTGTCGCGGCTGGGACTGGAGCGCAGGGATAGACAGCGATTCCCTGCGGAAGATGCTTGAGCCCTAACCAGTCCGGCCTTGCCGCAACGCCAGGTTGCTTCGTTGACAAATGGGTTGCGTCGGGTAGCTTCCGAGGGGAATTGGCCGGTTGGCCCTCTTGGTCGAGGTGCTGATCGGAGAAAGTTGCGAATTCTCGTGGACGCACCGCCTATCTTCGGGCTGCCCAGCCCCTCTCAGTCCGGCAAGCTCCCGGCGGCTTCGGGCGTTTTGCTTGCGGTTATCGGCGCCCTATCGGCGTGCGGTGCAAGCAAGTCAGGCGCGGCGGTCGAGCCGCGCGCGGCGCGTGCGGTACCAGTTCTGCCGGCCACCGTGGTCCGCCGGGACGTGCCGGTGTACCTGGAAGGCATCGGCAGCGTGGTCGCGTACAAGACGGTGACCGTGCGGTCCCAGGTGGACGGCCGGCTGATGCAGGTCCTCTTCCGCGAGGGTCAGGCCGTGCGCAAGGGTGAGGTGCTGGCCCAGATCGACCCGCGACCGTTCCAGGTTCAACTGCACCAAGCCGAGGGCGCGCTGGCACGCGACCGCGCCCAGCTGCAAAACGCGAATCTGATGGTCAAGCGCGATCGGGATTTGGTGGGACAGAAACTCATTGCCCAGCAACAGCTCGATAGCGATCAGGCGACTGCCGGTCAGACCGAAGGGACGGTTCGCATCGACGAGGCGGCCATCGAGAGTGCGCGGCTGAATCTCGACTACGCGCGCATCACTTCTCCGGTCGACGGGGTTACGGGCGTGCGTCTGGTCGATCCAGGCAACGTGGTGCACGCCGCAGATCCGGGCGGCATCGTGGTGGTCACGCAACTCGATCCCGTGGCGGTGCTCTTCAACCTGCCCCAGGACGAACTGCCACGCATCAGCGACCAGATGGCGCACGGCAAGCTTGCTGTGGAGGTGCACGGCCGCGATGGCGCGATAGCACTGGGCAAGGGCGAACTCGAACTCATCGACAACCAGATTTACCAGGCCACCTCCACCCTGCGCCTCAAGGCCATCGTGCCCAATCCCGAGCGCCACCTGTGGCCCAACCAGTTCGTCAAGGCACGCCTGCTGCTCACCACACACA
>PMKP01000341.1 GCA_003157775.1 Myxococcales bacterium
AGGGTGACCGGTGCTCTGGAAGCATTCAAAGCGCCGGTGACGGGGAAAGCGCTGGGTCCTTTCTTCGACGGGATTTCAGGATGGCGCGCCCGGTTGGAGGCTCATCGTGTCCAGTACAATCAGGCGCGATCAAGAGCTGTCGCTCACGAGGAAACATTGAGCCAGATCGCCACTCTGGAGGAGCGTCTGAGGGAGATCAACAGCCTCACAGATACGAAAGCCGAGCAGCTCCACGGACTCGGAGATCCAGAGAGAACATTCGATAGCCTCCGGACGAGGTGGGTGAAGCTGCATGACCAGCGAGCTGATGTCCTTGGTGGGCAATGCACCCAGCTCACAGCTACTCCCAACTCCAGGCTGCGAGCGACCCTCCGTCGCGGTGCAGACGTGGCGCCCGTTGTCGATCACTTGAAGCAACTTCTCCGGGGCACAAAGGCGCGCACAGACAAAGTTGAAGCCCTATTGGAGACTGTGGCTGCACAGTCCTCGCCAGTCGTCGCCTGGAACGCGGTTCTCGATGAACTGCTGCAGTTAGCATGGACGAAGATCGAGGACGAGGCGACGGTCTCTCTTCCACCATCTCCTCGCCTTGACGCGGTAGGTTTCACGTCGAAAGAGAAGACAGCGCTCGCGAGGCAACTTCAACCCACCGCGTGGCTCGAACTGCTGCTGCTGGATCTCAAGGATCTACCAGTCTTTGAGTACCAGCTTCGTGATGAAGACTACATTCCGTTCCAGGATGCATCACCGGGTCAGCAGGCGACGGCCCTACTCTCTATTCTCCTTCTGCAGGATGGGCCGCCGCTTCTAGTTGACCAGCCAGAGGACGACCTCAACATGAAGGTCATTAGCGAGGTAGTTGAGACGCTGTGGAATTCAAAAGGTCGTAGGCAACTTATCTTCGCGAGCCACAATGCCAACCTCGTCGTGAATGGAGATGCCGAACTGGTCGCGTGCTGTGACTATCGCACCACCAGCACGGAGTCCGGCGGTAAGATCAAGCTTGTCGGCGCAATCGATGTACCCGAAATCAAACAGGAGATCACGGAGGTGATGGAAGGCGGCGTGGATGCGTTCAAGCTGCGGCAGCAGAAGTACGGCTTCTGATGGACATTGGCTTCGTTGGTGTTCGCCAGCAACAACACGCTCATCTCATAAGGATCTCAAATACTTGAGCGCTATGAATATCATCAAAAGGCTCTTGTTCCATCGAAACAAACTGTCGGACCAAAGGCCTGCCCCTGTTCCGGAGGTGGCACAAACCACCGACGGAAACAATTACTCTACCGATCAGCCTATCCGTTCAAAGAGTGAAGATCGCTTCAACCGTTGGCCATTTGCCGAACGGATAGCGCAGACTATTGCCGTTCGGCTCGACCCGAGCAGCATTGTAGTTGGTCTCTACGGGGCCTGGGGTGAGGGTAAGTCGTCGGTGCTGGCAATGATGGAAGAGGCTCTCGCAGGTCGGGACAACATCGTCTGTGTCCGCTTCAACCCATGGTATTTCAAGACCGAGGAACAGCTGCTTCGCAGTTTCTTTTCCGTCCTCGCCAAGGCAATCGGCAAGTCCTTGCCCACGAAGGCGCAAGAAATTGGCAACGCGCTCGACAAATATGGCTCGATACTCTCGCTGACCTCCCTGATCCCAGGTGCGCCAAATCCCACGGCGGCCGTGCAGGGCATTGGGCGAGCCATTTCGGCTACTGAGTTGGATGGGTTGCGCAACCGAATTGAGTCACTTTTAAGAGACGCAAAGAAACGCGTTGTAATCCTCATCGACGATATCGATCGACTTGACCGTCACGAGATTCAAACGACGTTCAAACTCGTAAAGCTGTCGGCGAACTTCGAGCACACAACATACGTTCTGGCCTTTGACGACAAGATGGTGTCCGACGCACTCGGAGAAAACTATGGAGGCGGTGGCTCTGATGCTGGGCGCAGCTTTCTTGAAAAGATTGTTCAGGTTCCTCTCCAGCTTCCGCCAGCCGATGCACTCGAACTTCGCAGACTGGTGTTTGAGGGCGTTGACGCGTCATTGAAAGCGAGCGGAATTGAACTTTCGGAGGATCAGGTGCAGGCCTTCATTCGGCACTTCGTTGATGGCATCGACCCGCAGCTTGGAACCCCAAGGCAAGCCAAGCTATACACCAATGCGCTAGCATTCGCACTTCCCCTAATGAAGGGGGAGGTAAATCCGGTAGACCAAATGCTGATTGAAGGAATCAGGGTATTCTACCCGCCTCTCTATGCGACGATTCGAGATAATCCAGATGCCTTCGCGCCCCAAGAGTACGTGGCCAGCAAGCAGCCATTCCGAGACCGGACCGCCAAGCTTGTCAATGATGTTCTGGTTTCTTTCGATACACAGCACGCCGACAGTCTTCGCAATCGCTTGCTGTGCGCATTGTTTCCTCGCCTTGAGAGCGTCTTTCGCAACACAGTCTATGGGACTGATTGGGACAAGTCCTGGGAAAATGAGCAGCGAGTGTGTTCCAAGAGCTATTTTGACCGCTACTTTCGGTATGGCGTTATGCCCGGTGATGTTTCTGATGTAGCCCTTTCACTATTTCTAGACAGGCTGGCAACAGCCACCAATGAGGCGGCGATCNNATGAGTTGTTTGAGCCTTTTAGCAAAGGTGATCGGCTGGGCCGGCTTGTCGCAAAGCTTCGACTAAGGAAGGAGCGGCTTGATCCAGCGACTGCTATTCGTCTAGCCAACGTCCTCGGCAAGAATGGCTCTAACTTGCCACGTGAACGAGCGATGTTGATATCCGATTGGTCTTTCATGCAAGCGGGAATCCTGATTGTCGAACTGCTCAGGTGTGTTCCGGAGGGTCAGAGTCGGGAGGACGCCGCACGGACACTGCTGGCTCAAATAGGTCACTTGCCTTTTGCCTTTGAATGCCTGAGATGGATGCATTCTTCCAAGAAGGAAGGAGACGAAGAACTGCTAATCAACGAGGCTGCGGTAGACCAGCTTGAAAAGGGGCTTGCTGACCGCATTCGCGATGCCGCCTGTGAAGCGCCGCTTTACAAGACCTTCGGTTCCGATGCGCCGAAGCTACTTTTCTTATGGAAGAAGTACGAGACTTCAGGAGAAGTGGCGAAGTATCTTGAGAGCAGGTTTGCGACAGTTCCTGGCGAGGCCGAGGAATTCCTCGTCACTTTCTTGGGTACGGCCTGGGGGATGGAAAGTGGCTTGCCGCAGAAGGCCGACCTCGATCGTCCACAATACGATAGCATCGCGAAATTGGTTGACCCTCTGTTGGTGCTGGCCCATTTGCGCAAGCAATACGGCGCCGAGATTGACGGCGCCGATCAATATCAGCCGCAGGCAGTTCCTCAGCCAAAGAGGGCGTCATTGCAGTTCGCTTTCTGCCACAGGATGGCGCAGCAGGCCCCGACCGACAAGGCGAAGGAGGGGTAGGCACCGATCTCTTCGAGGTATTCGGGGAATTGCGGCGCGCCGGCGTGGCCGGTCGTAGTTGCCGCGAAGACATCAGCTGGACGTCAGCCAGTCACGTCTCCAGGCCGATGCCTGATCGTCAGTCAGCCACGGCCGTCTTGTGTAGCTTCGCCATTTGAAATGGCAAGTGCAGCCGCACGACATTGTCACCGATCCAGCGCTTCTGGTCCTCCGAGAGCTTGTCGCCAGAGGACTTGACCTCAACGAGCAGGTATTCGCCTGGCTTCCAGAGCAAGAGGTCTGGCCAACCGAGATAGTGATGCCAGTAGTCTTCGACCAGGTATTGGAGGATCTCGACGATCGTAGCCGGCGGGAGAATCTTCATTAGCCTGCGGGCCGTGCGAATGTCCTCGTCCTTGTGCGC
>PMKP01000115.1 GCA_003157775.1 Myxococcales bacterium
CCACGTCCCGGCGGGTGGGCAGTTCCCCCCGGGAGAATGCCACGGTCGCCGCGCTCACCAAGATCTCCTTGAGGAACGCCATCGACATACCCTCGGTCGCGTGCGCCACCTCGCTCCGGTCCGTCACCGATAGGTGATTGCCGAAGAGCATTCCCAGGTAGTCCTGCCGTTGCGCCAGGCCCGGGTCGCCGATGTGGAAGATGCGGTCGAACCTGCTCGGACGCGAGGTCAGGGCCTCATCCAGCTTCTCGGGATTGTTGGTGGTGGCCAGAACGAGCAGGCCTTCGTGGGCCTGGCACCCGTCCAGCCGGTTCAGGAAGGCCGACAGGCTCGCCGATGAGTCCAACAGCGCATCGATGTCCTCCAGACAGAGGATGACGGGCGCCAGGTCCGCCGCCTGCTTGAACGCAATTCCGAGTTCGCGGCCTACGTCACCCCTGTCGTCTGCGGTGAGGTAGATGGTCGGCCACTGCAAGGCCGTGGTGATAGCGGCGCAGACCAGGGTCTTGCCGTTCCCAGGCGGACCATGGAAGAGGAGACCTCGCCGGTACGCCAGGCCCATCCTCTGGTAGAGCGGACGGGCAACCGCGAACGCCTCGACGCTGCTGCGTATGTCGTGCAGCAGCTTCGACGGCAAACAGAGGCTGGACCAGGGAACCTTCCGTTCCGGCAGAGTCTCCCCGCACGCCTTCCTGATGCGGGGCTCGCGCCCACGCCATTCGCGCCATCGGTCGCGGGCGCCTGTGAGGGCTTCGTCGATATCCTGCCGGCTCTTCGCCGCCGCCAACGTCAAGACGGACTCGATTGCCCGCATGGAATCGAACGNNCCGTACCAGTCTCTGGCGTCCACCGCATCACCCGCAGCGTGCAGCTCAAGGACGTGGCGTGGGGTGGGGATGCAGCTGACCTCTTGGTCCAGTGGAGCGAGAAGCATCAGCCACGGAGCATCGGCGAGGACGACGACGATGGGACTCGACCCGACAATAGGTTCGGCCTCGCCCCTGAACTGCGTGATGAGGGACTCGATTTCAGTCACGGTTGCCCTGGACGCGCCTGACTGGGCCTTTCACGGTGGTCACTGGCTTGCGGGATGGTTCCCAGCGCCACAGGAACACGTCTCCCCGCGCGCCCGCCACGGCATCATGTGAAACCGAGTTGTGTCGCCACAGGAGCGCTGCGGGGTCCAGGTCGCCCGTGACAGCCAGCCGCAAGCGGTGCAGCCGGTCCTGGACCAGGGCCAGCGCCGAGACCACGGTAGCGGGAATCTGGCGGAGTTGGTCGGGGTCGAGTTGGGTGTCCCGCAGCGCTTCGGTCAGCAACACCCCACCCCGGACTGCCTGCTCGATGTCGTGCAGCTCGGCAGCCATGCTCAAGGCTGGCGCGCTTTGGCACTTGTCCTTCCTCACGATGCCCTCGGAAACAGCCGCGTGCCCATCCAGAACTCGTATGCTGTACATGGTCGGGGCCATCCACCGTCACGGCGCATGCGCTCGCTACCGTACCAGTCCAGCGCCTTCAGCACCTTTCGCATGGCGGCCCGCCGGTACTCGCCGGGCGCAAACACGGTGATGTCTCGCTCCCCCTGCGGGTCGATGACGGTCGCGTCGAAATCCAGCACGTCGGCACCGGCTGCGTACGAGCCCACGGTCACGGCCCCTCTGAGGCGGAGTTCGATGGTGCCGTCCCAACGCTCGGTCTCCGCCACCATCACGGTCTCGTTCCGCCACGGACGGTAGCTGACGTCGGGGACCAGGCGCAGGACCGCGTGGTCGGGCAGCAAGAGACGGGCGCTGCCGACCGGAGCGTACCTGGGCGGCTCGTCATCGACCAAGAAGTCCCACGGCTCGCTGGGGCTCGGGGCCGGGTGCGGATCGAAGCGGGGCACCATGGCCGCCCTATGCTGCGAGTTGGCTGCAGATGGCTTCGTGCGCGGCACGCTTCAAGGTGGCGGCCGAGCCCAACCAGACCGAGGACAGCCGCTTCTCGTCTCGGCTGTCACCCGGTCGGACTCGGGTCGACCTGTAGTGGTCTGCAAACTCTGCGACGGCGTTCAGGGCCGCCCATGCTGTGCCGCGGATGTACTCGTGGCCCTTCCCGTACTCGAACAGTTCCAGAACTTTCTGGCGGTGGTTCTGCGTCCTGGTTGACAGCTCGTCACGCTCCATCGGGAAGAGCCGCTCGACGAGACCGTTCATCTGCATGTCTGTGAACGGAGTGGCCATCAGCCTCGTGGCCTCTGCGGCGAACTCCTCGTAGTAGGAATGGGCTAGGCCCAGAGCCCGCCGGGCCTCGTCGATTCTGGTCGTGGCCGAGGCGGTGTGCCGGATGGCGATGCCCTCGGCCGAGCCTCGGTGCAAAGCCAGGTTCAGGGTGTTCTGACAGACCACCCTGACCGGCGTGAACAGCATCCGCAGCGCTGTCGAGCCGTCATGGCTGTTCATGAGCAGCAGGTACTTCTCCGTCACGTCGTCCTGCGAGACCCGCACTTCGCCCGGTAGCTTCGCCAGCACCCACACGCGACGACCGCCGTCGAGGGAGCCGGCCGTGTGGTAGATGGCCTGGCCTTCGCCCACCACGCTGTCGAAGAAGGCGAAGGCGTCCCCGTTCTGGACCGGGACGTAGCGGTCACCGACGACGCCCAAGGCACGCTGATCGGAGTCCCTGACGGTGGCTTTCACGCCAGCTATCGGGGTCTGCACGAGACCGGCGCCGGCAAAGACGGGCTGTAGGTCCACCCGCCAGGATAGGCCGGCAAGCTTGATGGCATCGCCAGCGGTGACTTCGGTGGAAACCGGGGTTCCGAGGCCGTGCCAGGGAACCAGACCTGCGTACATCATCGATTCGACTGCATGTGGCATAGAGGTCAAATACAAGAACGGCCCGGAGACCAGAACGACGTCGATTTGTATGAACCACGGGTGCGTTGACCGGCGTGGCGAAGAACACGGTGATCAAGCTGCTTGTGGACATAGGCGCGGCCTGCGAGGCGTACCAGGTTGAGAAGCTCGTGGACCTGCCGTGTAAGCGCGTTCAGTGCGACGAGATTTGGTCTTTCATGGGCGCGAAGCAAAAACAGGTCAACCAGGGCGCGCACGGTGTCGGTGATGTCTGGACCTGGACGGCCATAGACGCGGATACCAAGCTGGTGCCGTCGTGACTCGTGGGGGACCGCGGGCTGGATACTGCCAAACGTTTCATCTCGGATCTGGCTGGACGCCTCGCCAACCGCGTGCAGCTCACGACAGACGGCCACAAGTGCTACCTCGATGCGGTTGAGCACGCCTTCGGAAATGACATCGACTACGCGATGCTGGTGAAGCTATACGGTGGCGAGGACCGCGGTGGAGAGGCCCGCTACAGCCCGGCTGTCTGCACTGGCGCTAAGAAAGAGCCCATCGTCGGCAACCCTGACCAGAAACACATCAGCACCAGCTACGTCGAGCGCCAGAACCTGACCATGCGGATGTCGATGCGCCGGTTCACTCGCCTTACCAACGCCTTCTCCAAGAAGGTCGAGAACCACGCCGCTGCGGTGGCCCTGCACTTCATGCACTACAACTTCTGCCGGATTCACCAGACCCTGCGTGTGACGCCAGCCATGGCAGCGGGCGTGACTGATCACGTTTGGGAGATTGGCGAAATCGTGAATTTGCTCGGGGATTAGTGTTTTGAAAGAATGGCCGAATCCACGAACTGATAGACATCGGTGCTCTTGGCGCCGTACAGGTCTCCCTTAGGAATTGTCGACGTTGTTCTGAACAGGATAAGCTGACAGGGTTTGTCGATCTTCGCTCGCAGTCGAATTGGGAACGGTCCCAAATTGGCCATCTCCAATCTTATATGATTCGAGAAACCGGGATCGATCTTCGGAGCGGTCACATGGACCGTTACGCCAACTCGTGCCCAAGTGCTTCTTCCCTCAACGAACCCAACCAAATTGGCCGGCAATGTCACCTTCTCCAGAGTCTCCGCCAAAACAAACTCCCCTGATTTTAGCGAATACTCTTCCTGTATTACTTCTTCCCAGTAATCACCATTCATTAGCGAATGATCGACATACACACTGGCAACACAGGCTGGCAGCTTCTTCAGATAGCTAAATCTTATTCCAAGCCTCAAGTCAATTGAGACCTGATCGATTTCTTCCTCAGGGACTGGAGGATCGAAGCGTAAGCCGTTCTTTCGCCCAATCGCCTCAAGAAGCTCTCTTTTCGCGAGTATCATGCGTTACGTTGCTCCGCGGGGCATGAACTACGTTTCCGGTAGGTGAACTCCCAGGCAATCGTACCAGTAGATTGCCGGATTTAGTCCCAACCACAATTCCGGGTATGAACCAAGTATCACCACGTTGTGCAAGCGCATCACTGTTGACGAAACCAAACCAATCTATGCCGCCCACCGTGATGGATACCCTTCTCTCATCAGAGAATGGCCCCGACGCTGTTGCGCATGGGATCATGATGCGGGAACCGATTGGGATTCTTTTCATGTTCTTCACCGATTTCTTCAGAGTAGACACCCTCTTACGACTACGGGTCAACGGCAAACTCCTTGAAATTACATGGGTTTTTATCCACAGGCTTTCGAAAACAATATCAACACCTTGAACTATAGCTGAACATCTGTTCAGGTTCAAGGGCTTCTCGTGAGGGTCACGTTCCATCACGGTAGCCTGTCCACCTGAGCTGTCTAAAAAGTTGGATGTTCGTTCTGCGTGGACGATATCCACGAATCGCCCCCTTGCCCGCCCCTCGCCCTTGTGCCCAGCCTTTTGATCCAAACTGACCCACTACCGGGCAGCGTCGGTTCTTCTGTGCGTCGGGCGGTCGTGATACCGTTTGGGTGCGTCGAGACTGCGCCGTCTGAGGGCGCGGGACGTAGGTCTGAAGAACAAAGTGATGCCCAGAACCCCAGCTCCCCGGCGACAGAAAGGCAAACGGGCAGGCTCAGCGCGGCGACCGACCACCCTGACTCGCGAGCACGACAAGCGCGAGGCGACGACTCGGTCGACGCCGGCAATGGCGAATAGGGGCGGGCCACCCAAGACGAAGCGTGTTTTGGCGGGGGAACGACGTGTGGATTCATCGCCCATCATCCTGTCCGAGCTCGAATCCCACCTCTGGGAGGCCGCCAATATTCTCCGCGGCAGTCCGGTCGATCGCTCTGACTGGAAGTCGTACATCTTGCCGCTGCTTTTCTTCAAGCGCATCTGCGACGTCTGGGACGAAGAACACGAGGCAATGCTGGCCGAGTACGGCAAGGACTTCGCCGACGAGCACCGTTTCCAGATCCCGGAGGGATGTCACTGGCGCGACGTGCGCGCGGCTACCAAGAACGTCGGCACCAAGCTCGCCAAAGCCATGCGCGACATCGAGGCCGCCAATCAGAAGCACCTCTACGGCGTCTTCGGCGACGCGCAGTGGACGAACAAGGACCGGCTGCCTGACGAGTTGCTGAAGGATCTGGTCGAGCACTTCTCGGCGCTGGCCATCGGCAACGGTCGCGTCACTTCCGACGTGATGGGCGACGCCTACGAGTACCTCATCAAGCAATTCGCCGACGCCACCAACAAGAAGGCGGGCGAGTTCTACACCCCGCGCAGCGTGGTTCGCCTGATGGTCGATATCCTCGATCCCAAGGGGGGCGAGGACATCTATGACCCGGCCTGCGGCACGGGAGGAATGCTCCTGGCTGCCGTGGCCCACGCCCGCGATCGCGGCGGCGACCCGCGCACGTTCTTCGGGCGCTTGCATGGCCAGGAAAAGAACCTGACCACCGCGGCCATGGCCCGCATGAACCTCTTCCTGCACGGGCTCGAGGACTTCGTCATCGAGCGCGGCGACACCCTTCGCAACCCGGTTTTCAGGGATCCCAG
>PMKP01000025.1 GCA_003157775.1 Myxococcales bacterium
CCTCACAATCCTGACGTGCGCCCTCCAGTGGCGCGAACCCGGATTTTGGCGCTGCCCGTTGTCGAGTGGCCGACGCAGCACATCTGCTGGGAGTGCGGCGGCGGATGGCTTCCTTCGCGGAAGGGCCGGCGCTTGCTCAGGGACTGCTCGTCTTGGAGCCTTTCCCTCGAGAATGAAGGTTTCCACACGCTCAATGATGCGCATGGTGATGACCTCGGCGTTGAGCGGGTCGGGGAATTGCGGTCCCAAACGATCGTACCGCGAGGCCAGGAACGGACTTCCTAAGACAACGGACTTCCTCCGTATTGACCATTTCGGTTCGACGTGAAATGGTAATTTGGGAATGTACGTCATTCGCGAAGAGGCTGAACTTGGTCAGATTGGTTCCCCCGATCGAACAAGGGCGACACGGAATCCCCGCATGAAGTGATCCAGTGATGGGATGACGATGGTTGGTGCCATCGGCCACAGCTTCGCGAGCCAAGTTCCTTGTGCGGTCTTGGTCCCAGCAAGGAACAGAGTCAGCCCCGGGCGTTGGAACGCGAGCTTCACGGCCAACATCGTCCAGGCTCTTGCCCCGCGCGACACGTGATGCAAGTGGATGCGCGGAGAGAGGAACGCCTCCGCCTCTGGGGCCGACGCATGTGTCACGTAGACATCGATAGATGCGTTCGGGAAAACGCGAAGCAGCAGCTCCATGTCTTCGCGATATCGTCCCGCAGGCATCAGGAGTAGCAGGCGAATCCGTTTTGTGCGGTGTGGTGTCCTGGTCCACCGAAAGAACTGACCTTCAGCGCTCCTTACGACTTGAAGGTCAAAGTACATTTCGAGCGACTTGCGCACCGCAGGCCGTTTGACCAGCTCAAACAACAGTTCCGCTTTGCCTCCCCTGCCACCCGCAGCATTCCTTGCGCTCTGCTCGATGTCATGCCGGAGTGCGCCGATCTTGAACTGTGAAGCAAACAGAGAGACTAGCTCCAGCTTGCGCGCGAATGTGTCATCAATTGGAACTTGCTCAGGTTGCACGATGGCGCCCGCAAGTCGAAGGCTGTCCAGGATCGCGGGACCGTGCTTGGGCCACTGGGCTGCATAGGGCACGTCCTGGTAGAGCTTGATCGTGCTCGTCTTCGCCAGGTCTGGATCCTCTATCAGGGCGTCGAGAACGGCATCACGGGTCAATTCGTGGTCTGTGTGAACACCAATGCCCAATGGCAGCCAGACTTCTTCCACTGGATGGTCCGCGAGCATTGTGCGCGCAGCGGCTTTCCATTCGTGCAGTTCAGATTCGCTGGAGTGATGGTTGGTGAACGCCGCAATGGAAACCCGGTGAGTCTTGAACCACTCAAGCGTCCAGCGTCCATCCTGATAGCGCAATGGCGCCTCATTCTGCGGTAGTGCCACGTAGTGCCCGCCCAGCAGCCGCGTGAACAGGCGTCCCTCGGCCGCGCGAAGTGCTGAGACTTCCTCGGGATCGAAATAGTCGCGGAGCAAATAGTAGTAGCTCGTGAAGTTGCTGCGCCCGCCCATGGTAACGACGGTGAACTCGCAGTCGTGGCGACGCTGCCACATGCTGGCACCGACACTGAGGGCTGCGTCATCGCTGTGCGGCTCGAACACCAGAACTCTTCGCCGTCCCGTTGGCCAACGGTATGGCGCCGTCTCGCACAACTGGTTCTCCATGAAACGGGTGAGAGTCGCATCGACTCGTTCGCCGAATTGGCCGTGTAGCGCGCTGATCGTCCGCTCGCCATCGAGCGCCTGCCAGACCTCCAGCTCCTCGCCTGAGAGAGAGAGCGAGGGACGCTTGGAAATCAAGAAGAACAGCTGCCGGCCAGACTCGCAAAAGTGGGGACGTCGAAGGACCAGCCAGTCTTCGTCAAGCGTTTGCGGTCGACTTGTCAAATTCTTGTCCTCGGCGCAGCAAAGGCTGCCGCTAGCGAAGTTAGCACCTTTGGCCTGTCCCCCCAAAACTGGTCCGTCTGATATGCAGCTTCCGGCTGCTGCTGCGCAGACTTCTGCACAGCGGGCGGATCTTTGTTGCCCGATGATTTCTGGTACGTTGCGGTAGGATAACCCGAGCGACTCCTAGTGGGCGCCCACGGCGTGCACTGCTGGCGATGTCCGCCTGACGAAGGGCCGAGCAAAGCCCGATCATCCGGCTCTGGTCTTGCGAAGATTCTTCCAGCTCGCGGAAAGGAAATCGCGAAGCAGACGTGGCCGGCCGGTCTTCGGTCGGCCGAGCGCGCGCTCTTTCACGTGCCAGAGCAGCATGCCCAAGGCTCGGGCCAAGTCGCAGCCGGTGGCGTACGCCACGCCATGGTGTTTGCGGAAGTAGCGGTAGCGGGAATCGAACCAGTAGGCTGGCATGCGGCGGGTGGTGTCCACGATGCCCGTGGAAACTCCGCCCAGATGTGTGATGGGCGCGTCGGCGACAAAACAGGTTTTGATCCCCGCTTTTCTTGCGGAGTGACAGAAATCGATCTCCTCGAAGTAGAGGAAGAAACCTTCGTCGAAGAGGCCGGCCTGCTCGAACGTCGATCGCCGAATGAGCATGCTGGTCCCGGGGATCCAGTCGACCTCGCAGTCTGTCCGCGGCACTGGCAAACCGACCACGTATTTTCGCAGAAGGTGGGTCAGCAAGCCAAGATGGGCAGAGGACTCGACTTCGCTGAACACAGAGGGAAAACGGAACGCTGCTGCTTGGGACTTGCCATCGGTTCCGCGGATGTGGCTTCCCGCCACGCCCCACTCGGGATGGCTATCGAGGACGGCAACCAACTGGGCCAGAGAGCCCCGGTCGGCAAAAGCATCTGAATTGAGAATGTAGAAATAGGAAGGGGGATTCGTCAGGGCCAGAGCGCGACGCACCGCCTGATTGATCCCATAGCCAAATCCGCCGTTGCGTGGCGCTTCGATGAGCACGACCTCGTCCTGCCAGCCGTCCCGCTGGGCTGCTTGCTTGAAGAGCGAAACGGAGTCGTCACCCGAGGCACTGTCGACTAGATAGATGCGGAACGGTGCGACCGTCCTCATTTCCTCGCGCAAGGCATTCACAGCCTGAATGGTCAGATCCGGGGTCCGGTAGTTGATGACGATTCCGGCAATGCGCATGGCCTACACCTCGATCGTGTTTCGGTACGTCGTCGTTGCCGCCTTGGCGACCGATCGCTTGCATCCTGTCTTCGCGGGGAACATGGTGAATGGACATTACTTCCTGCGCAAGGGCAAAACCCGCAGGTGTGGGTGACACACAAGATGTCTGGGGCATAGGCAGTGTAGGTGTCCGGAGACGACCATCCAAAACGTGGCTCGTGCCGAGTTCGGCATAGGCCGGCTTCGCATGGATGATCTCCACCGCCATCAGCAGCGTCGGGCGCGGCCAGCTCTTTCGTCGCTGCAATTTCCGGCATCGGCCGACGATCTAGGCGGTGCGGCGCGGCGTGAATAGCGCCTCTTCTCGTCCATGACCCAGATTCTCAGGCGCGGTCCTGCCGGTCTGAAAGACATCCCATTCGCAGGAGAATGCGCGGGACCTAACTCGTGCTATGTAAATGCGTTGTCACATGTCGAACCGCGCCACGACAGCTTTCCCGCCGGAAACCATGCCGACGGTTTCACTGATGGGACTTCGCCTCGCGTGTATCGACTGGCGCGGCCTGGTTGACCACATCTTCGCGTCTTTGGGGGCAGGGTGCGGCGGGTGGCTCATCACGGCGAATCTGGATTTTCTCCGCCGCTATGTTTGCGATCCGGAGGCGCGAAGGCTCTACGACACCGCGGAAATTCGCGTGGCCGATGGCATGCCGCTGGTGTGGGCCTGTTGGATTCAAGGAGACAGACTTCCCGACCGCGTGCCTGGCTCGTCTCTGGTGTGGCCCCTGATCGAGCAAGCCGCGCGAGAAGGGCGCTCGGTGTACCTGCTGGGCGGCGCTCCCGGCGTGAATGGGCGCGCGGCCAAGGTGCTGGTCGACAAGTATCCTTCACTCAAGCTGTGCGGCGCCTCCAGTCCCCTGATCGACAGCCCGCCCTCGTCGAGGGACGTCGAGCTTGTCCTGGCCGAACTCGCGAAGGTGCGGCCGGATATCTTGCTCGTGGGATTGGGATCTCCCAAACAGGAACAGCTGATTCGCGTCTTGCGCGAGCACCTACCATCCACGTGGATGGTGGGCGTCGGGATCAGCTTCAGCTTCATCGCCGGGGATCTGAAGCGCGCGCCGGCTTGGATGTGCAGGATGGGGATCGAATGGGTACACCGTATGATTCAGGATCCCCGGCGGCTGACCAAGCGCTATCTGGTGGACGATCTGCCGTTTGCCCTGCGGCTGTTTCCTCATGCGCTGCGGGTTCGTGTGCAACGCGCCCACGAGCGGGGCTAGAACACCAAGCCTCATGGGGATACCGCGCGTGCGCGCGGAGACTCGCCTTCGATGGCGGCACGAAAGTGCGCCATCATGCCCCGCGCGATCCTTCCGATCTCGTGCTGCCTGCGCACGTCTTCGCGACCGCACAATCCCATCCGGGTGAGTTGCTCCAGGGGAGCGTCGAGAATTTGGCGCAAGCCATCGACCAGGGCATCGACCGAGCCTGCCGGCACGAGCCAGCCGTTTCGTCCGGGCACGACCAGCTCGGGGATACCCGCAACAAACGTGCTGAGCACGGGCCGGGCCCGCGCCATCGCTTCCATGATGACGACCGGTAATCCCTCGGCGAAGCTGGGCAGCACGAAGGCACAACTCTCGTCAAGGGTGCGCAGAATGGTCGCAGTGTCGGCCCAGCCCAAGATGCGCACGTTCCCCTGAAGACCGTTGCGCAGAATGGCGGCTTCGATCTCACGGCGCAAGACCCCATCGCCAACCAGCACAAGCTCAGCCGCTCGTCCTTCTCGGTGCAACCGGGCCATGGCCTCGACCAGCAGAAGCTGCCCCTTCTGTTCGCACAAGCGGCCAATCGAAACCAGCCGGCGCGGCTCGGGAATGGGGACCGGATCAGGACCAAGGAAGGCGTCATCCACGCCACAGCGAACCACCTGGATCTTCGGCCACTGCCGAAAGTCACAGCGACGGAAAAGCTGGCTGCGTCCGAAGCTGCTGATGGCGGCGACAAAGACTGCACGTTGGATCTTTTCTCCCAACCCAAGCAAGAGCGCTTTGTCGAACTCCTCCGGACCATGGGCGGTGAAGCTGTAGCTCGGGCCTCCCAGTTCATGGCACAACATGGCCACCGTGGTGGAATTGGTGCCAAAGTGGGCATGCACGTGTTCGATTCTTCTGCGCGTGAAGCAACGAGTCAGCACACAAGCCTCGGCAAGATAGATTGCGTGACGCAGTAAGCCTCGCTCCGACCGCCACCCGACACGAACGGCGAGAAACATGGTGCGCAAAAAAACCGCAGGGCGTCTCGCTGCTGTCCAGACCATGGCCCCCAGCAATCCCCACCATCCCGCATCCAAGACGGCCTGCGTCTTGCTGGCCTCTTCCCTGTCGAGCGGATCGATCAGTTCATCGCCCGTGCGCCGGAGACTATAGCGCGTGACTTCGCATCCTTCTCGTTCCACCGCGAGGATCTCCCGTCGAATGAAGACGTGGCTGATCTTCGGATACTGGTTGATGAGGTAGGCAATTCTCATCGCGCGCATGCTAGCACGCGCCGGAAGCAGACGAGCCCTCCGTCGCTTGACGAACTATCCAATGTTCACGAAAACGTTCACGAACGGTTGCTGACTTGTTGCCACGCGTAAGGATACCGGGATTCGGAGTACCGTCGCGGGGAATGGGCGCGAAATCGCATCTCTCGAGTAGGGGGCGACCTGCGGTCGCCCCTGTGGGCCCGCCTTCACGAGCGGGTGCGTTTCTACCCACC
>PMKP01000276.1 GCA_003157775.1 Myxococcales bacterium
TTGGCGTGCTCGACCATGAGCGCGTGAAACTCCTGATAGCTGCGAAGCGAGCGTGGCAGATTTCGTTGGCAGTAGGCCTTGGCTGCGGCGTAGCTCAATTCGCGGCGCTGGTAGCCGTGGTGACGAAGCACCCTGAGCGTATAGGCGTCGACCACCATTTCGGTCTGCGCGTAGGCGTAGAGCAGGATGCTGTCGGCGGTTTCGGGCCCCACGCCCCACACCTGCAGGAGGTCTTCACGCGACGGCGGGCGGCCGGAAAGTCGCAGGAGGAATTCGCAGAAGGCGCGCAGTTTGCGAGCCTTGGCGCGGAAGTACCCCGAGGGGCGAATGGCCTGCTGCAGGCGCGCTTCGTCGACCGACACCATCTCGCGCGGTGCCAGCAAGCCGTGAAGGGCAAGCGCCTGCAGGGCTTTTTCGACGTTGGGCCAGGCGGTGTTCTGGGTGAGGATGGCGCCGCAGCAGATCTCGAAGCGCTGCGCCTCGGTGCACGGGAAATAGTAGTCGCCCGGATGGTAGCCGGTCAGCCGCCCGGTGAGCGTCGGGTTGCTGCCCCGGTGCTCAAGCAAGGGCCACCAGCCCTGCGGCCCGTAGGCTGCGTACAGCCGCTCGGCAAGGGCGGCCAACGCAATCCGCCGGCCAGGAACGAATGGCGCCGACCCGGATAGGAGTGGCTTCGTCACTGGAAAAGATCCAGCAGCCGAAGACTTACCACCACGCCGTGCACCTGCTATTTTCCAAGGCCTGGCAGGGGCAGCGAGTTCCTCGCCCAGTACGCGGCCAGCCGCGCCTTCCATTCCCCGGGCGTGGAAATCGTGCAGCGCTCCCGAGTGGTGACCACCCGCGAGACTTCCATCGTGACCCGCGATGTGTCCTTCAAGAGAGACAACGGCAGTTCCACCTCATGTTTGTCCCGGCCGATCTCCATTCGGCCGCTGGCGCCCGGCTCGGCTGACAACTCGGTGACATTGGCGCTCACACCATCCACCCCTAGCGCCAGCACCTCATTCGTAGAGGGCACGAAGAGAGAAGCATCCTCGACCCAGGAGCGAATGGGATTCGGCCCTGCCCACACCTTTAGGACCAGCCGGTGTTGCACCATGCGCATAGCACATCGAGCTTCCTCGCTCAGTTCCCGGTAGAAGTCGCCTTGGTCGTTGGGAACCGACACCTCCCAGTAGCGGACTTCATTTTCCGGGGGCGGGCCTATGAAGCCTTTCGAGAGGCGCTCGGAAAAGTGGACTTCCCAGGACGGCGCACGGCTGTTGTTCCTGTATCCAACCGCTCGCAGAAACTGGGCCAACTCCTCCTGCAAAGCCCTATCCCTCAGCGTGAAGCCGAAGCTGAAGACAACCCGGTTCGGCTCCACCCGCGAGGACTGCGTGAGTTCCACGCTCGGAGGTGGTGAAGCCGGCGCAACCCGGAGCAGGCGCTGCATGGAGTCCCAGATAGCGGTCGCGCGGTCCAGATCCAGCAACACCGTCTCGTTGTGCTTCAGCGCCTTGCCCACAGCCTCCGCATACAGGCTCTTGCCCATCAGTGCCTCACTCGCCATCTCCACAGCGGAGCGGGCCGACGTGAACGTCGGATCTTGCGAGACGGCGCTGTAGAAGAGGGCGGTGGCCTGATCCTGTTGACCTTGGTACTGGTGGACCAGGCCGATGGCGAATGAGTCAAAGGCATCCTTCGACGGAGACATGACCCCAGAGGGCGCCTGTGCGGCTGACGCCGAGGCATTGGGCGTGCTCGGTGCACCGGACAACCGGTATGCGAGCCAGGCCAGCCCATTGGTGACCTCGCTTCGCGCCGTGGAGACATCGCCCGACATCCGCACCACTCCGCTCGATGCGTCCACCAACCTGGCCTGGATCAGGAGTTCGTTTCCGCCCGGAATGGGGGAGATGGATCCCAGCAGCAGCGTATCGGCACCCTTGGCTCGGCCGACCTCGACCGCGGATTTCTCATCAACCAGATTGCCCAACTGGAATTTCCACTCATTGAACATCTTGTCGATCTGGATGCGCTCGACAATCCGAATGCCGCCCACCCTGGAAAGGTGCGAGGCAAGCAGTTCGGGAGCTGCCAGCGCGAGCGGCTTAAGCGAAGCGTCGCCACGAACTTCAAAGGGAAGCGGAGCGAGGAATCTGATCGGCGCAACGGGCGCCGGCTGGGCAGCGGCCGGATGTGCCTGACTTGCGAGCGCGGGCAGAACCAACGCCGCCAGGAGACGGAACACCGTGGGGCGTATGGGTTCAAACAACTGCCTACTGTACCGGTTGAATTCCATCGTTGTGCCTCGGGCCGATCTACCTTGCGGTGACGGCATAGCTGAAACCGCGCGGCGAAGCTGCATGCGCCGTGTGCCAAGTGATCTCGTGCGCGACCTGAACCAGGCGGCTGCCCTGACTGCGCATGAACTCGAGATATCGCGCGTTGAGCTGTCCGGCGACGCTGTCCCCAATGACGGCTCTACGGTTGAACTCGAATCGGCAGGATCCACGTTCACCGCGCAGCCCATCCAAGCCGCACGCGTTGATCCCGGTCATGGCGGGCGCGTCCACGGGAAGAACGTAGCCGTCATCATCGACGATAATCAACCCTTTCAAGTTCGCGGCACAGGCAGCCTCGGCCCACAGTTGCCAGGTCGTCGCATCACCATAGTCCATGGTGCCCGCCACGACGACGTCATTACAGCGAGCGAGAACCGTCTTTGGCCCATCCTTCGTGTTCGCGATCTGGACTCCTTCAAGTGCCTTCTTGAGAAGCGAGCGGATCTTTGCAGCCGGGACAAGGCCGCGGCGCTGGATGAAATCGACAAAGTGCTGATCATCGGCGGATTGCCAGACGTGAAAATCCCGGCGGTCGAGTTCCATTGCGATGGCCAGAAACCCGTCGATCGCAGCATCTGTGCACTCCTCGCGGACGGGGTTGGAATAGAAGACCACAGGGACGTGGCCGCCGGTTTGAGTTGGCACTGCCTGCGTGTAGCTCACCTGGGCGAGGCAACGACGCTCGTTCGGATTGGGGTACCGGAACAAACCCCAGCGTAGGATTCCAAAGGCTTCCATGCGCAGGAGGCCCGGATTCTTCGGCGTGAGCATGTCACGGACCAGAGCCAACTGATCGCTTTCTAGATAGCCCCATGAGGCCCCGCTAGGGCCGACAACCTGGAGCGTCGGCGCGCCGCACGCTGAAACGACAAGACCGGCCACAAGAGGCAGGACCAGAAACATAGGACTTCTCGGCATCAGGGGCTCCTCTTCGGGGTGGCCAACCGAGAGGGCCGGGCACCGCGAGTGTCATTTCGCGTGTCAGACGCTATCATACTGTCGCACATGGACTCAACCGCTACGCCGAATCCACGAATTTGCTTCCGGACGCGACGGCCACACTGGCGCGCGACGCTGGGCGCGCTTGTCTGCCTGTCGTGCGCCTCGACCCCAACCAGCCCAGCCGGGCTGCCCGAGCACTTCCTGACCGGCAGGGATGTCCGGTTCCCGCAAGACCGGTACATCACTGGGGTGGGCCAAGGCGGCGACGTCAGTCAGGCGCGCGTGACTGCGTTTGCGGACATGGGCGCCCAGATCCAGTCAAAGATCGAAGGCACCCTGGTGTCGCACGAGCAAATGATGGCCGGTCCCGGCGGTAGCGCGACAATGTCCCAGGTGACAAATGATGTCCGCCAGCACACAACCTTCGATCACCGCGGTCTTGCGACCGTTGCGGATACCGAGGTCAGGGACAACAAGGTGTACGTTTTCGCGGTGCTGGACCGCGCGGCTGCGGCTGAGCCCT
>PMKP01000342.1 GCA_003157775.1 Myxococcales bacterium
TTCTCATTCCATCTCTGTGGTGAAGAAGCACACTTCCGGCTTCTAGATCTTGTCGGCGCCTCGCGCGTTCAAGGTTTCAAGTCCCCCGAGCCGCCATCCCGGGGGCAGGAGGCCCGCCATGCGACGCGCGCACTCATCCGAGAAAGTCGTGCTCTGCTTCGCTACCTTCCTTTGCGCGGGAGGGTCACTTCCCTTGCGCCACGCCCTGGCCGGGCAAACCGACCGTGCGACAGGAGCACCGCCGACAGGTCTCATTCGCGACCGCCGGCAGGTACCATCTGACCCTCTGGCCGGCTTGCCCGAAGAGGAACCCGAGCAAAGGCGACGCGGTCGCGACAGAAATGGACAGAGTGCTCATGGCCACGACGCGGGAGGGAAGGCGACCTGCAGGCTTGAGACGAAACCGGAGAGTGACCGCGAGGTGGGCGATTTGCGCGCGGCGGTTGCTGTCATTCAACGCGGGCCGAGGACCGCGCTCTGCACTGCTGTCCACATCGCCAATCCCCTCCGCCTGCGCCTCTCCATCGACAGCGAGGGAAAGATCACGGCGGTGGAAAGACTATCTGGCGACGAGAAGCTGGGCGACAAACTTGGGCGCAGCCTAGTCGGGCAGGTCTCCCTGTCGAAGGTCACCTCGGCCACCACAGGCGTCGCGCGTATCGGGCTCGTACGCGTCCACAACTGAGTAGGGGACTTCGTCTCGATCGGATTACCAGATCCTTTTCCCGTGCCGCGCGTTCCAGGGGAGTATCGCCCCACGCAGTTTCACCCGGGGCAGGAGGTTCCAAACATGCGTTGCGTGAAGACTCCAAGAATGGTTGACGTTTTTTCCCTAGGTTGCCTGCTGGCCTGGGTGCCCGCGAGCCGCGCGGCTGGCGAGTCGGGCGATGGGTCGGGCAAGGCCGTCGCCAAAAGCCCGGCCGCCGTGCTCAAGGGCCTGCACAACACCGGCGGGGTCGGCTTTGCCTATAGCCAGGGAGATCGGGCAGACCAGGCCGACGATCGCACCCTGGCGCCCTACTTCTACGTGGCGGGTGGCAATCCAGAAACCGAGCGCCTGCCGCTCAAAGAGACGCGCGCCGAGGTGGAGATTGCGGGGGTCATTGCGGCGGTCAAGGTGCACCAGGTTTTCGAGAACCAGGCCGGGAAGCCCATCGAGGCGGTGTACGTGTTCCCCGCCTCGACCCGAGCGGCGGTGCACGCCATGCGCATGAAGATCGGCGCGCGCACCATCGAGGCACATATCGCGCGCAAGCAGGAGGCACGGGCTGAGTACGAGGCGGCCAAGCGCGCGGGACAGCGGGCCTCGCTGCTGGAACAAGAGCGGCCCAATGTATTCACCACCAGCGTCGCCAACATCATGCCCGGCGACCGCATCGAGGTCGAACTCGACTACAGTGAGATGATCCTGCCGGAGAACGCCACCTACGAGTTCGTCTACCCGACGGTGGTGGGTCCGCGCTACCCGGGCGGGGCCAACCCCAAGACCGATCAATGGATGGCCAATCCCCATTTGTCCGAGGGCGAGAAGGAACCCTACGCCTTTGACATCAAGGTCCACGTGCAGACCGGCATCGCGCTCAAGGAAGTTTCGTCGCCTTCGCACAAGATCGCGGTCAGCTATGCCGGGAGCAGCACCGCCGACATCCGGCTTGACCAAACCGGCGGCGGCAACAAAGACTTCATGCTCCGCTACCGGCTGGCAGGCGACAAGATCGAGACTGGGCTCTTGCTGTATCAAGAACCGTCAGCTGGATTGGACCGCCCGAGCGAGAAGTTCTTCGCCCTGCTGATGGAGCCCCCGCGCCGGCCCAGCGAAGCGGACATTCCGCCGCGTGAGTACATCTTCCTGCTCGACGTGTCCGGCTCCATGCACGGATTTCCTCTCGACACGGCCAAAGCCCTGATGCGCGAGCTGCTGTCGCGGCTGCGGCCTAGCGACCACTTCAACCTGGCGCTCTTTTCGGGCGCGAACTACGTGTGGAGCCCGTCGGGTTCCAAACCGGCCAATGAAAAGAACATCCGCGAGGGACTGGACGTGATCCTGCACCAGAGCGGCGGCGGAGGCACCGAATTGATGGGCGGGTTGCAGGCGGCCTACGCCATTCCTTCCCTGGGCCACGGGACTTCGCGCACTGTGGTCGTGATCACCGATGGCTACGTGGGCGTGGAGGCGCAGGCTTTCCGCTTCATCCGCGAGCGGCTGGACCAAACCAACCTGTTTGCCTTCGGCATCGGCACCTCGGTCAACCGCGGGCTCATCGAGGGCATGGCGCGCGCCGGTCTGGGCGAGCCGTTCGTGGTGGCCCGTCCCGAGAAAGCCGCGGCCGAGGCGGAGAAGCTGCGCCACATGATCGAGCGGCCGGTGCTCACCGATATCGAGGTTCGCATGCAGGGCTTTGACGCCTACGACGTCGCGCCCGAGAAGGTGCCTGACCTGTTGGCCGAGCGACCGCTGCTACTCTTCGGCAAATACCAAGGGGACCGGCCGGGCAAGATCGAGATCACTGGCCGTAGCGGCCGAGGGAAATTCGGACATAGCATCGATCTTCGCCCAGCCGACGCGCGCCCAGAAAACGCGGCCCTGCGTGCCCTGTGGGCGCGCAAGTGGGTTGAGATTCTGGAAGACGAGTTGCACATGGGCGGCGGTCAGGAGGTCGAGGACGCAATCACTGCTCTGGGCCTGGGCTACAGCCTGCTGACCCCGTTCACCTCGTTCGTGGCGGTTGATTCGCAGGTGGTGAATCGCAGTGGGCACCTGGAGACCGTGCGCCAGCCGCTTCCCATGCCTGAAGGCGTGTCGAATCTCGCGATTGGGTCGAGTGGGGCCGAGCAAGCGTTGGGTGGTATTGCGTACTCGCACGCCACCGGCGCGCCGACCGCTGCTGCGCCACACGCAATGAAGAGGGCGGCGTCGCCACAGTGGATGTATGCCCCCGCGCCGGTTTCTGCCGCACCCATTTCGATGCTCAAGGAACCCGCTTCCGAGACGCGAGCGGCTGGCAAGGGCGGATCGGCCCATGATCTCGCCAAGAGCAGCAACAAGGCCGCCAGGGACGAAAAGGCGCCCGCGTGTTCGGTCAGGGTGACACCTGGCAAGAGCAAGAGTCTGGGTGACAGCAAGGCCCTGCTGGCTGTCATTCGCCGCGTGGCCGATCAACAAGGTTGCGCGCAAGCCAAGCCTGGCAGCACGCTTCGCCTGCGCATCACAGTGGACGGGGCAGGGAAGATTGCCAAGGTCGAGCGCCTGGCCGGTGACGAAGCCGTCGCGGCCGCAATTGCTAATAAGCTGACCGGCGAATCCTCGGCGACTGTCGCCAGAGCCGCGCCCGAGGCAACGCTGGAGGTGACGATCAAGTTCTAGCTGTCTCAGACCACGTGACCAGGGCTCGCTTGCGGGCCCTGGTCATCTCACGTGGAGCAGGCGCCGCTGAAGCACGGCCGCGGCTTCGGCCACGACCTTCTGCGGCTACTGCCGGATTGCCGAGCGAACGTCTCGCTGTAGCCGTGGCGTTCGGCGTCAGGAAGACCTGGCCCTGGCGATAGCGCGTTTGGATGTTCTGCGGGCGCGTGTCTCCGACGGACCACTGGTGGACAGGGAAGATGGAATGGGGGAGGGCGTGCGTCTGCAGCACTCCAGGATTCCGTCAGCTACGCGTTCACAGCTCGTTCACCCGGCTTGACTACCGGCCGCCAACAATACGAAGCTGCGCCGAGAGCGGTGGGTTCGGCCGCCTCCTTCTGCGGGAGGGGAAACGGGATCGGCTCTCCCACAAACCTTAGCTTCAGCAACCCAGGCCGGAGTTGTCTTTCATGTGTCACCACGCCTACTTGCTGCGCGAACAGACCGTCTCAGCCGCCCACCCGCCCCCGTTCGTCATCCTGATCGATGCGAGCCCGCTGGCATCGCAGACGCGAAACTGACGGCCCCGCTCGAGTCATCCCTTGGTCCTGTGGCCGTTGACCCTTCTCGCGAGCGTTGCTGGACCAGAGTCCAGCGAGGCCACGGTGCAGACCCGGGTCGATCCGGAACCCGCGTGGTCAGGCGAGCTGTCGCTCGTGCAGGAATATCGCGTGCGAGCTGCTGGGTCGGGGTTGGATGGTTCGTCGGGCACGCTTGGGGCACCGGTCGGCGCAGAGACCGACCAGGATCTTCGCCTGACTCTTGATGGACAGGGCAGGGGCTATCACGATCATCTGCAGGGCCAGATCTCGGCGGCGCTCTGGTACGACGTCGATGGGCATGTGCCGCAAGGCCAGCCCGACGTGTTTGGGGAGATATCCGACTATCGCCAGCCCCTCTTCGTGGTCTACGCGCTATCAGCGGAATGGCGGCACAGTCTTCCGCTCGAATACCTGCGTCTTGGCCGGCAAGCGAGCGAGCATGGATTGCCGATCACCTTCGACGGCGCGTCGCTGGGCCTGCGCCTGTGGGAGCGCAAGCTTTCGCTCTTTGGCTACGCGGGGCGAACTATCCACTTCTTCGAGGCCCAGCCGGGGTTGTTCGAAAACTGGGTGACCTGCGTGGGCGCGGGCTATCGGCCTAGCCAGAACGTTCGTCTGGAGTTTGACTCGCGCTTCGAGCACGACAGCATTCTTGCCCAGGACCAGCAGGAAAGGGTCTGGGTCTATGCCCATTCCTATGGTCTGACGCTGTCGATGCGCCGCGAAGAAAGCTGGGCCAAGCTTTTCGTGCGTGGCCTTGACCGGAGCGCATCCCACGCCGGCGGGGCGCTGCGCCTGGTGTTTCCGTCTATCGCCCTTGGGGTTGATGCTCAGGTGAACGCACAGCTCCGGACTCTAGGCGAGATCAGCGAGAACGAGAACCCGTTCTTTTCCCTCCTCGGCCCCAGCCTGCCCAATCTGCGCACTCGTTTTGAGGTCTGGAAGGAGATCGGGTTGGGCCAGAGAACCAAGTTGAATCTGCGCGCGGGCTGGCGCATGCGTCAACTCCTGAGTGGTGTGGAGGGTCCGTTCAATCGCAATTTCGGCGGGGTCTACTTTCAGACCGAACTCAACGATTTGACAATCAAGGGCCTCTTCGCCACCGGAATCCTGGAATGGAACTACGTACCCTGGTCACTGAGCAACGATTCGTTCCTGGCCCTCGGGGGATCGGCGGGGTACTCCACCCGCAAAGTCAAGGCCGAAGCGGGAACCTACTACCAGCGCTGGAAGGTCAACTACTACCGCGACGTGGAGGAGTTGCAGGATGCCCGCACCGTTTACGGTAGTGCCGGGTTTCGCGTCCTGCCTTGGCTGGAGGTGCGCGCTCGCTACACTTTGGAGATCGTCGATCGGTACATCCACTCGGCGTTCTTCTCGCTTCGGGAGGATTTGTGATGGGCCGTTTCCTCCACTGCCTGCTTCTGGCCGGAATCCTGGTGTCGTTCGGACTGGGCTGTCAGCGCAGCCCGCTTTCCGATGGCCTCCCGGCCGAGTTCAATTGTTCTTCATGCCATGGCAGCCCCGACAATGCGGCCCCCCCGCGCGCGCTCGATGGAGCGACCAGCACGAGCGACATCGGCGTAGGCGCCCATCAGTCCCACATGACAGGGGGATCCATTTCCGCGCCAGTCGCCTGTACAGAATGCCACCCCGTGCCCACCTTGATGAACGGTGACGACCACCCGGATCCACTTTCCCGTCCGACGCTGATGTCATTCGGCCCGCTGGCACAAAACGCGGGGGCCAGTCCAGTCTGGAACCGCGCGAGCAGAACTTGCACGAATACCTATTGCCATGGCGCCACCCTGACCTTGCCAGGCACTTTCATCCCAGCGGCTCCGCTCTGGACCAAGGTCGATGGCTCGCAAATCAAGTGCGATTCGTGCCACGGCATCTTGCCGGCGGATCTTGGCGGCTCGCACCCGTTGCATGTCGCATACACCTGCGACACCTGCCACACCCGGGTGGTTTCTGCCGACCTGACCATCATCCACCAAGATCTTCACGTAGACGGTGAAGTCGATGTCAGCATGGAAACCGGCAGCTGGGATCCGGCGACCATGACCTGTGCGGATACCGCCAGCGGCTGTCACGGGAGCAATCCATGGTGAGCATGCGTGGGCCTTTTCCCTCAGCTCCGGCGAACCGCAACGGGCGCCCCACACCCCGCCCTTTGCCGGACGAGAGCCAAGCGCCGGCGGGCGCGGTCGAGCACCGGGATTCCGGTTTCGACCGTCAACTGGCCAGACTATACGGCGACAGCCTGTTCGGACCGTGGCTCGATCCTGGGCAGTACCTGGCCGCAACCCGTACCACGCGACGGCACGGCGCCCCCTTCAGGCGACTCGCCGTGCTGGTGCTGGTTCTCTGCGTCGGGGCGGCGGTTGGCTGGATCGTGCGCGCAGGCCTTTCGCGTCGGGCGGGCGAAGACCGTGAGCACGTGGCGCGCAGTCTGGCCAGCTTCCTCAGGGAGGGTGAGCTGGATCGGGCTGCGCAGTTCCTCGCCCTTCTGCGCGGCCCGAATGCCGCGCTCGACGCGCACGATCCTCACCTCGATCTCATCATCCGCGGCGAGTCGGCTCTTTACCGATACCAGGACGCTGACCCCGCGCGCCTGGGCCGCATCAAGCCGTATCTGTCGTCTGTCGCGACTGCTCCCGCATTTGGGCAACGAATCTTGGCCAGCCTGGCGGTGGAGTCACGGCAAGAGCGGGCCGCGCGTCTGGCTGAGCTGGAGTTGCTCCGCCCGACCTTTGATCGAGATCCCGAGTTCCACTATCTTGTGGCCACCGCGCTTGAGCACAAAGGTGAGGTGAAGGCAGCTCGGCAGGCTTGGGATCGGGCCTTCGAGCTCGGCCCGTTGTGGCTGGCCCATCGCTATGAACAAGCTTGGTTCGAGTCTCGCCAAGGCAAACCGGAGGCTGTCAGCAAGCTGGTCGGCCGGATCGTGCGCGTCGCGCCCGACTCGGCCTGGGCGGGTTTGGCATCGCAACGGTTTGCCGGCGCACGGGCGGCTGAGACTGATGTTTCCCCAGCGGCTTCGTCGGCCCGCCCGGCCCCGGTGGTTGCGCTCTATCATCAACACTTCGCGCTGGCGCTCGCGCAGGCACGTGCCGGCGATCCGGTTGCGGCTAGGCGCAGTCTCGGCCAGGCGATCGCGGCGGTCAATGGCCAGGCACCCTTCGTGTTTGATGCGTTCGATTGGCTGGTCGAGGCAAAGGCCATCGGGCTGGCGCGCGACTTGACTGGGTTCGAGGACTGGCCGCGACACTCCGAGCTGGCTGCGGCGCGAGTCCAGCGACTGGCCGAGCCTGAGCGCCGCCCGGACGAAAATCCGCCGGCGGCGTCGGAGTCAAAGTCCAAGCCGAAAAAGCAGCTCAAGAAGCCCGGCCGGGGCAAGGCAAAGGCGCGACGCAGGAAATGAAGCCTCAGTTCACGACAAGAACGCGCCTGCTGGGCATTGGGTGCTCGCTGTTGATGAGCCTGCTTGCCATTCCTTTGGTGGTCGCGCAGCCGTCTTTCTTCCGGGTGGCGCCCGGGCCGCTGAACGAGAGTCACGCTGCCTATGACAACTCGGACGGCTGTCCACAGTGCCACGAGGCCAACCACGGTGTCACAAACGCCAAGTGCCTCGACTGCCACAAGCCGCTCAAGGATGAGCTGGCCAAACGGCGTGGTCTGCATGCGACGTTCACCGAACCGTGCTTGCACTGCCATCCTCAGCACAAGGGGCGAGAGTTCAATATCATCGACTGGAAGCACGCGGGCGGGCACGAGACCTTCAACCACACCCAGGTTGGTTTCTCGCTGCTAAACGACCACGCCAAGCTTGCCTGCGCCTCCTGCCACACCCGGCGAATGAAGTCCGGTCGCATAACGTATCTCGGTCTCTCGAAGGATTGCCGGAGTTGCCACAAGAGCGTTCACGGGTTTAGCGAGAGTGAGCTCGCACAGAAGTGCGACACCTGCCATCCTCCCGGTCACGTCCTGCGCGGCATGCTCCTCGCCGCCTGGCTGGAACCGCACGGCCGCTACTCGGGGATCGCCTTTGACGGCAAGCACCTCGAACAGCCTTGCACCAAGTGCCACCCCAACGCCCAGATGGCGGGCCGCACCCCGCACCGCACCTGCACCGACTGCCACCGTCCTTTCCACCCGGTGACTGTCGAGACCGCAAAATGTGCGTCCTGTCACTTCACTGGACATCCCTGGAAAGAGGCCAAGGTCGACCACCGTCGCTTCGGCTTTGCCCTATTCGGCAAGCACCAGAGTATCGACTGTCGCAAGTGCCACGGAAAGGGCACGCAGCTCACCTACACCCAGGGAGGCTGTGTCAACTGTCACCAGCACCGTGGGGTACACAAGGGGCAGTTCGCGGACAAGCCTTGCGCTGGTTGCCACGTGGAAGGCGGCACGCGCACGCGGGCCTTCACCCACAACAAGGATACGCGCTTCCCGCTCATCGGCTTTCACGCCGAGCCCAAGGTGCGCAGCAAGTGCGCGAATTGTCACCAGAACGAAATCTACCGCACCAACAAGCTCGCCTGTGTCGACTGTCACAAAGACAAAGACAAACACAAAGGACAGCTCGGCAACGACTGTTCCCAATGTCACTCGCCTACCCAGCATTTCAAAGACCTGCGGCTGGTTTGGAAGCACAACAAGCGCTTCCCGCTGGAAGGTTTGCATAAGAACGCCAAGTGCGAGTCGTGCCATATCAACGGCCGCTACAAACTGGGAGAAGTCACGTGCGTAAACTGCCACGAAAAGACTGAGCCGCACCGGGGCCAGCTCGGCCGAGACTGCGGCAAGTGCCACCGACCGGAAAAGGGAGCGCCCAAGTTCAAGCACGACACGATGACGGCCTTCGTCCGCGACGGCGCGCATCGCGATCTGGCCTGCTCTTTCTGCCATCGGCCGCGACCCGATTCACCCCCCGCTCTCGGTTGGACAAAGAATGCAGTGGCACCGCCGCTAGATCGCCGGTTCCCGGTCATGGGCAAACGCTGCGCCGACTGCCACGCGGATCCGCATCGCGGGTCAGCCGGGGCCAATTGCGACGAGTGTCACTCTACCTCCGGTTTCCGCGGCCTGCTGGCAGGGGCGGCGCGAACCCTCAAGCCGGGCGATCACAACCAGCTCTGGTTGCGCTCGCACGCCAATCTGCCTTGGGACGAGGACGAAGCCGGGGCTGCAGGGCGCTCGTGCGCTCGCTGCCACGCCTCGCCTACCTGCAGCAATTGCCATCGCACGCATCCGCCCAAGAGCCACACGGCGCTCTGGCGCTTGCGCGGTCACGGACCAGCCTCGGCATTCGATCCCGAGGAGTGCCGGGTGTGCCACCAGCCCGGAGCGTGCATCCAGTGCCACAGGACAACGGCGCCGCTCAACCACCGCGGGGCCTGGAAGACGGTGCATGGATTCGCGGCGGGCAGCTTTGCCAACGACAACTGCTACGTCTGCCACCGGCGCGCCGATTGCTTGCAATGCCACACGCCCCGATAGGAGAAATGGACTATGGCATACTAGGGGACACGGACCATGGCACACGAAGCAAGCCACGCGGTCACAGTTGAATCCCTTCGCTCCCTGCCGGTCTTTGCCGACCTGCCCAGCCCAGCGCTTGATCAGCTCTTGCGCGGAAGCCAGGTGCGCCAACTCGACCGTCGCCAGCGACTGTCGTCGCTGGAGCGCAGCCAAGACGAAAGCTACTGCTTCGTGCTCTCAGGTGTCGTCTCCATCGCGCTCGACCGAGAGGGCACGGCTCCACCAGCCCGCCTACGCGACGATAGCCCGAGCGAGTACATCGGTTTTTTTTGGCAGGGCGATCTGTTTTCCGACGGCTTTCTCGATTGCCCGCCCGGCGCGGGAGAGCCGGTGCTCGACTGCATGGGCTGCACACCGGCCACCTTACTGGCTGCCAGCCGCCCGGCCCTGGCCGCAATCATGGCCCGGCACGCGGCCTGGTCCACGCGGCTGAAGCAACAGATCGCAGCTTCCCGCAACCACTTCCTCAGCCAGCAGGAACCCACCCGGCGACTGGTACAGGACTTCTTCCTGCGCCATGGGTTTGCATCCAGCTCGCTGGTGCGGGTGAGCCAGCTCGATCTCTGTCTCGACTGCAACAAGTGCCAAGAGGCGTGTGCCAAACGCCATGGCTCTTCTCGCGGACTGCGCGCCGAACTGCGCCTCGGGCGTCTGGCCATCCAAAAGGTGTGCCGGCAGTGCGTGGACAAGCCGTGCCTGGAATCCTGCAAGGTGCAAGCCCTGGCACTCGACGAGCGGGGTGAGATTCGCATCAGCGAACGTTGCACAGGCTGCGCGGTTTGTGCACGCAGTTGTCCCCACGGCGCCATCTTCATGGAAAAGTACACGGCTGCGCTCAAGCAGCGCCAGCGGGCGGTCAAGTGCGATCACTGTGCAGGCTTCGCGGATCGCGCATGTTTCCGCGCCTGCCCGACCGGCACCCTGCTGGAGCTTTCGCCGCAGGAGCTGTTCACGGAGGCGAGGCCCGGACCTAGCGGGAGCGCCCGGAACTTCTCCGGGGTCGCATTCCTCGAAGGCGTTGCCGAACATCGCGCCCGGCAGACCCACCGCACAGCCCGTGCCGTGGTGGCCACGCTCCTCTTCCTCGCCCTGGCGGCCGTGGGTCTTGAGGCCTTCTTGCGCCGGACTCTGCCCGAGCACAGCTTGCAGGCCGCCGTTCTGCAATGGCTCGGCAGGGGCGAACCGATCTCCTACAGCTCGGGCAAGGGATTCGGTCACTGGCTTGGGTACATCGGGACGTCATTCATGCTGCTGACCTTGCTCTACCCGCTGCATGCCCGCCTGGGCCTGCTGAAGAAGCTCGGCGCCCAATCCACCTGGCTCACTGTGCACCTATGGGTGGGGTTCATCGGTGCCACGCTTGTCACGTGTCACGCCGCCTTCAAGCTGGACCGTTGGGTGGGACTCTCCTGTATGTCGATGTGGATCGTCGTGGCGTCGGGAGCCATCGGCCGCTATCTCTATGGAAAGGTACATTCGGGCATCGGCCTGACGGATTTCGAGACGGAATCCCTGATACGAAGCGCTGCCTCGATAGTCGGTCACCGTAGGCCATCGCGCGCAATGCGCATTCTGACCCCTGAACACGAGGAGGCGGTCGGCTCGCACGGCCTGCTTGCGGTCATGCTGTGGCACGAGTTGCGCGATTTCGCCGCGTTGTTCTGGCTGCGCTTTGCCGGTTTGGGCGACGTCCCCGATCGCAAAACCCGTCGACAGATCCTGCAATTCCTGTCCGACCGGGCGGCACAGCGGCGTACTCGGTCCTATCTGGAAAGCGCCAAGAAAATGCTGCGCCACTGGAACTGGGTCCACATCATACTGACCATCATCATGTTCGCCCTGGCTGGCGTGCACATCGCCTACGGGTTCATGTACAAGGCGGTATGAGGTCGCGCCGTGGCAAATGCGATGCGTGGCGTAAGGCTTTTTGAAATGCGCGAAAATGTGCCTGCCAGCCGTGGCTCGAAGGCACATACTGCTACGCGGATACGAGCGGCTGCCAGGTCAAATAATGGGCGTTGCCCAGATTCTTCGGTTTTCGACATAGAGAGCTTTCGATGAACCGCATTCTCAGCAGCGCAGGACTCGGCTTTCTGCTCTTGGCTGCACTGCTAGGCCACGGGTGCGTCGGGGATCCTGGCACCGTGGGTCCACTAGTTGTTGGCGGCAAGGGTAGCTCTGACGACTTTCCCGTCTTGGGGGGCTCGACCGAATCTGAGGGCAAGGGCGGCTCTGGTGGCTCGGCTGGAAACACTGGCCAACCCAGCTCCGGAGGTTCAAGCGGCTCGGGTGGCACGGCCAGTTCGGGTGGCACGACCAGCTCGGG
>PMKP01000214.1 GCA_003157775.1 Myxococcales bacterium
GCCGGCGACCGTGCCACAGTCGGCTTTAAGCCTGAGGTCTGGGCCAGCTGGCTGTGATCGTGGAAGTGCTAGGTTTTGAAGGATCTTTTGGCTAGACTGCCCCGCGGTTGAGCCCACGATCCCGCACTCTGGAGGCCCAATGACCCATGTTCGCATGCTCTCCCTAATAGTCGGTGGCTGCGCCTTGTGCGCCTCGCCCTTGGCCCAGGCGGTGACCTATCATGTGTCACCTGCCGGATGCGACACCGCGCCTGGCTCGCTTGCGCAGCCATTGCGCACGATTCAGCACTGCGCGGATCTGGCGGCGCCGGGCGACATCTGCACTGTGCATAGTGGTGTCTATCGCGAGACGGTGCGGCCGACGCGTTCTGGATCCGCCACCGCGCATGTCCGGCTGGAAGCCGCAACCGGCGAGTGTGTGACCGTCAGTGGCGCCGACGTCCTCGCCGGCTCGTGGTCGCAGTACCAGGGCTCGATCTATGTCGCCCCGGTCTCGATCAACTTCATCCAGCTCTTTGTCGACGGCCAGATGATGAACGAAGCCCGCTGGCCCAATGCCACCGTGGATGACCTCGTGCACATGCCCATGTCGCATTCGGGGTTCACCGGCGCTTCGGCGACCGGAATGGTGGGGCCCGATCTTCCCGCTGGCGACTGGACCGGCGCCTACGTCTTCGTGGTGCCCGGACAGCAGTGGGTCTCGTGGACGCGCAAGATCGCGACCTACGACGTGGCCAGCAAGACGATGACCTGGACCACGGCCATCAACAATCCGGTCGCGCTCACGCCGCGCGGGAACGATCTCTTCTTCATTTTCGGATCGCTGGCCCTGTTGGATGCCGCCAGCGAATGGTATTTGGATTCCACCCAGGGCAAGGTCTACCTGTGGGCGCCATCAGGCAGCAGCCCGGCGAGCTCGGTGGTGGAGGTCAAGAGCCGCGACTGGGCCTTCGATCTCTCGGCGGTATCCTACGTCGAGGTCGCCGGTTTCCAGGTGTTCGGGGCTGCCATCAACATGAACGGCGACCACTGCCTGGTGCAGGGGGTGCAGATGCGCTACCCGACCCACACACGCGAAACCGAGGGGTACGATACCGCCTTCGTGGCGCCTATCAACACGGTGGGCGGCAGCTTCAATGAGTGGCGTGATAGCGTGGTCGCGTTCAGTGCGGGTTCAGGCTTCAACGTCAGCGGAAACAACAGCACGCTCACGAACAATACCGTCCACGATGCGTCGTACACCCTGGTTGGCCAAGGCATCATGGTTACCCACTACGGCCAGAGCATGGACGGCGTCGAGATCAGTCACAATACCGTTACGCGCACGGCACGCGACGGTTTGTCAATCGGCGGATCAAGCGACCTGATCTCCACGCTCACCAATTCCCACTTCACGTACAACCACATCTCGCAGGTCATGTCGCTGGGGCAGGATGGGGGCACCATCCACACATCGTTCTTTGATGCCACAAGCAGCGAGATCGCCTACAACGAGCTGTCGGACATCGACGTCGTCTTCGCGTCGGGCATCTACCTCGACGATGGCTCGCGCAACTTCGCCATCCACCACAACTACGTGCACGACAGCACATCGTGGGGCGTGACCATCAAGCGTCCCAATATCGTCCTCAACAACACCTTCCTGCGCACCGCTCGCGGCGCGGCCACCACGTCGCCAGATGTGCTTTCTGGGCAGCTCGAGGACCTCAGCTCCGCGACGTTTGCCAACAACGTCTACGAGGAGCGCGCTGGCTTGCTGCTCGATCTGGTGCAGTCCGTGGACACGGACAACGGCTCATACCAAGCCGCTATTGCCGTGCCTCAAACTAGCGGGCATGTCGTTGTGCCGTTCGCCAGCTTTGCGCAGGACTGGCTCGTGGGGGCACGCCGTCCCCTGTTGCTCGGGAGCATCACGAATCTCAATCTCAGGAGCGCGACCTGGGGCGACTACGACATCTGGGTGGACAATTTTCGCGTTGAACCCGCCGTCGCGGACGGCCTGATCGACGATTTCACCAGCAGCAGCGCGCGCTTCGCGGGTGCTTGGTGGAGTTCAGCAGGGACGGGGGCGACGGCCACCTTTGCGACCGCGGCGGATGCTGGCAACCCGGCAGGCCACTTTTTCGGGACCACACCCTCGGACAGCTGGGGCGTGGCTGGCAAGGCCTTTACCACTCCTGCGGATCTGACATCGTCAACCGGGATTTCATTTGACGTTCACGGCACGGCCAAGCTGGGCTTTGGCAGCGGCCCCAAGGCCCTGATTCCGAAGAACAACGCTGATTGCCCGATTGGGACGGATCAAATACCCACCACCACCTGTGCCATCGATAAGGGCTTGCTCTTTTCGCCCTATACCGACGGGTTCGCGGGTGCCGCGCCGGATCTGGGCGCGTTCGAGTCGGGCAAGCCAAGATGGACCGCCGGCGCGACCACGGTCGAGAATTGGCTATCGTGCCCCGCCAGTGCAGCCCCGGCCAATTGCGCCGCCACACCAGACGCTGGCAACGACGTTGCAGGCGGCCAAGACGCTCAGCCAAGAGACGGAGGAACTGACGGAGTCGCGATACTCGGGGCCAAAGACGCGCTTACTGGCTTGGGCCCGATGGATGGAGGAAGCGACGGAACCGAGGCGCTGGGAGTTGGGGACGCACCCACTGGCTCAGGCCCGGCGGATGCTGGCGTGGCTGACGCTCCCGTGAGCGTGACCGCCGATGCGGCTCCGGACGCACAGTCGCTGGACGGAGGAACGGTCGGGGCTGATGCCATGGCAGCCAAGGACACACGCGCTGTCCAGGTTCCGATTGACACCCGCTTGGCCGATGCGCCGTCGAACGCATCCCTTCCCGACGCGAGCCGCGCGGACAGCGCAAGTCAGGACACCAAGGCGCCACCCTCCCAGCCCGCCAAGGCTTCGGGCTGCGGGTGTCGTGTGGGCGGCCGGGGCTCAGCCCAACCGAGCTTGCCTATCGTCATCCTGGCAGTCTTGTCCTGGATCACGGCGGCCCGGCGTCGGGCGCGCGCGGGCTGGCGTGGATCGCGGCAAACGGCAGGTCCAGAATGCGATACAGGCGCCAGTCCTGGTAGTCGAAGTGCCACCATTCGTCGGGGTTGACCTTGAACCCTTCCCTTTCCAGGGCCTGGCGCAGCAGTGCGCGCGTGCGCCGTTGTTCAGTTGTGCCGCCCTTGTAGTCAGCTGCGGCACCGTCAGACATTTCATCAAAGGCACTGGGCATGGGCACTTCCCTTCCAGTGCGAAAATCGTAAAGTCCCACGTCGACTGCGCAGCCGCGATTGTGGCGCGAACCCTTTTGCGGGTCGGCCACGAACTTGTGCTTGTCGGGCGGAGTCGCCTCCCAAAACAGCTTGGTCACTGACCAGGGACGGTAGCCATCGAAGATCAACAAGCCGTAGCCGTGCGGCTTGAGCGCCCGGTTGGCGCGCACGAGCGCCTCGGCCGCTGGCCGCTGTAGAAAGGCCCGCGCCTCGGCGTACAGCTTGCGGCCAGTGAAGTTGTTGCTGGTGGCGTAGCGAATGTCGAGATGGATGCTGGGATCAAGGCGCACAAGCTCGACCAGATCAGGAGCGCGGAAGTCGCCAGTTTCCGTCGGCTGAGCCGCGGCCGGCAAGCCTGGCAGGCACAGGGTCGCGAGCAAG
>PMKP01000069.1 GCA_003157775.1 Myxococcales bacterium
CCATGGGCGGCACCTCGGTGGGCAAGCCCAGATGGCGCAGGTAGCGGGCGATGTTTTCCGCGTCCTGGACGAGCGACGAACAGCCAGGACGAGGTGATCATCAGGCCAAGAATGCGCTGCCACGATGCTGACATCTTGATTCTCCAAGTCTGTTCTCGTTGTCGTAGGAAATGGGCACGAAGGCATCACAGCGGGGTCACATGCGGCTGTGGGATCTGCCTCACCCTCAGCCGGCCGATCATATCAGCAAACCTTGTGCCAGCGCAGCTTGCCGAGAAGGCTGAGAATTTCCGCCACGATCTTCGTGACCGCCCACCTGCTCTTGCACTTCAAGTGCAAAGCTCGAAAGCCACTTGTACACGAAGTGCAACGCCAGCAGCAATCGGCTGGCGCCCAGACTCTGGGCGGGGTGAGTCGTTCTGGACCCGGTCAAGCGCCGGATGTGATCTACGCCGGTGAGCTTCGGAGCGGGTTCGTCTGACCTATCGACAGCAGTTGCTCGGCCTTGCTGTGCGCTTCTTGCAGCGTGAAGACGACGCCGCTGGCACCGTCCTCCGTCAGCTTTTGCGCGCTCTCCTGTCCGTTTGCCTGGGTTCCGGGACGGATCACCAGAATCTGCGTGTCGGGGAGTTTGGCCCGAATTCGTTATTCGTTTGCAGATGTATCGAGCCTGGGCAAGGCCGCCGGGAGGGATCGAGATGATGCACACCTATGACCCAAAGAGCCCTAATTCAGATATGCATTTGGAGCCCTTGATGATACAAAACGACAGGTCATTCATGGAGGCACCGATGTGGCACAGGAACGGGCTAGCAGTGGTTCTCGCGACGTTGGCAAGTGTTGGCTTTATCGCTTGCAGCAGCAGTAGCAACGGCATCGGCCTGACAAGTCCGGAGGGAGCGACGAGCGCAGGTGGAACGATGAGCGCCGGTGGGGTGCCAGCAGTTGACGGCGCTGCGAGCACAGGCGGGACAATGAGTGCGGGTGGGACGCCGGGGGCGAACGGTGCGGTGAGCACGGGTGGGACGACGAGCGGCGGTGGCACGGCGACTGGTGGCTGCGAGGAGCTAGCCGACATTGCCGTGTGCATCGATGGGTCCGACTGGCTGCACATCCAGGGCGCAATGGGGTGGTTTACGCACGGAAGTTATGACGCGGCGGGGACCCATCCCGACTGCACAGCGCTCGGCATGTCCGGGGTGGTGACGGTCAACGGAACCAATACCCCGCTGGCGTGGCCGGACGGAGATGGAGCGGGGCAACCCTCCTCGACATTCACGCTGCCACTCGCCGTTCCGACCGTCGATGGGACCCTCTTGCTGACTCCTGTGCAGGCACGCGGTGATTTGAGCGTCACGGCGAACCCAGCGTCAACAAACGGCTACGAGGGGGTCATCTTCATCGACGATTCCACGTTCTCAGGCCCGGCAGTATACGACTTCGAGATTTCTTGGTGTAGCGGCGGCGGCGTGACCGGTGCAGGCGGCTCGCCGAGCACAGGTGGAACGGCTGGTTCAGGCGGCGCCACGGGTTCTGGGGGAGCAACGAGCGCGGGCGGCTCGACGGGTACCACCAGCGGATGCACCCCCGCCTGTTCTAGCGGAGCGACATGCTACAAGAACACCTGCTGCACCACTGGGCAGACCTGCGCAGCGTGCACGTCCGCCTATCCATTCTTTTGCGGTCCCGAATCCGCATTGCCCAACTCATGCTGGTCCGCGAACGTGGGTTGTTCAAATCTCACCCATTGCTCCGATGGTTGGCATGGCTGCGTGCAGACCTTGTATCCGCCAGCCACGTACACGTACAACTGCACGACAAGTACCTGCGAGGCGACTTGTACGAACACCTGCCTGACTGGTGTTGTCCCTACCCCTCCGTCCTGCACATGCCCATCACTTTGTACGAACACCTGCGTGTACGGCTACTCCAGCCCCTATCCCGCCTGCGTGTGCGCATCGCCGCCGCTGCCGCCGACGGTTTGTACGAACACCTGCGTGTACGGCTACTCCAGCCCGTATCCCGCCTGCGTGTGCGCGTCGCCGCCGCTGCCGCCGACGCCGATCGGTTGTGGTACATGCCTCCCACCAAGGAGGTGTGTTGGGACAACCTGCATGTAAACTCCTGATTTCACGAACGCGCTGCGCGTACGACCACCGCGTGCTGTCCGAATACTCGTCGCCGAGCTCATGCGGCCTTACGTTGGTAATAGTTCAGAAGCCCGCCGAGGCGTGAGCGACAGGCAACCTTGCCAGTTGCCCCATTGTCATTCGCCGAGACAGGCTGTCTCCTGATGAGTTGGCCCCCAATGCCCTGATGAAAACGCTCGGTCAGATAGTGCTCGACGAATTCCTTGATCAGGTACCGCAGATGGCGCTCGCCGAATATGATGAGTCGAGTAGCGGCGGGGAATTTCACAGCTGCGCGCGAAGACCTCCAGCACATTTGTGTGCGCATTTGCGCCACCCTCAATATCATTGAGGTCTTCGCTGGCGGGTGACGTCCGGCAGACGATTCTTTCGTGATGACAGGCGATCTTGTGGCCACGTCACAGACGCGCCGCACCTACGACCACCGTATCCGGGAGCAGGTGTGCCGCACTGGCAAGAGATGCCTACCAAGGCACGTCGCGATCCCGCGCTCCACGGTTTCCTCTTGGCACCGGCGCGGTGTGCGCCCTGTCGTCACCATCGAGCCGGTCGACCAGGACCGGCAGGAGCTACCCCAACTTCCGCAGTTCAGGGGCTGAGGCCGGTTTTTTCGTGGGGTTGACCGGGGTGAAGTGCGCGGAATCGCGGAGCGACTGCCGCGAAAGTCGCGTGTAGTGCCAACCAACCTGCTTGCGGTTCTCGACGGAGATGCGCACAAAGGAGGTGCGTGTATCTCCGGCANNGCATGGCCGGAGGGTCGTGCAGGAGACAGTGGCTCACCTGGGTGAGTTGGATGCCGCCGGGCGCGCGAAGGCGGCGGTGCTCGCGCGGCAGATCACAGGGCGGCGGGAGCAACGGCAGTTGTTCGAGGCGCCGCCAGCGCCGGTGGAAACGATAGCGGTTCGGGTAGACCAAGTGCGGCTGGAGCGAAGCCGACGTTTCGGCGATGTGTGGATGGGATTGACGCTGTGGCAGGCACTGCGGCTGGACCAACTGTGCGAGGAATTGCTGCCGCCTGGGCGCGAGGCTGTCCCGTGGGCGACAATGGTTGCGGTGCAGGTGCTCGCCCGTCTGTGCGAACCGTCGAGCGACCTCGACATCGCCGAGGACTGGTACCGTGGCACAGCTTTGGAAGACATTCTGGGTCTGCCCGGAGTGCTCAGGTGGAAATTCCAGACCGGCGACGGGAGCGACTGGGTCGTGGCCGCGCCGGCCGTCGCCGCGGACGGAACGGTGTACGTCGGCTCGGACGACGGGAACGTCTACGCCATCGGCCCGCCCGCGAGCGGAACGGCCGGCGAACTCAAGTGGAGCTTCCCCACGGGCAACACCGTGAGGTGCTCGCCGACGATCGGCCGGGACGGGACCCTCTACGTCGGGGCGGACGACTACAATCTGTATGCCCTCGACCCGCGCCCCCAGGGCAAAACCGGTCAACTCAAGTGGAGCTTCGCAACTGCCGGTCAGGTGGAAACGGCGCCCGCCATCGGCCCGGACGGGACCGTCTACGTCGGCTCTTTCGATGGCAGTCTGTATGCGGTAACGCCACCCACGAGCGGAACGTCCGGCAAGCGCAAGTGGAGCTTCAACACGGGAGAATGGATCATGTCGTCGCCCGCCGTGGGTGCGGACGGGATGGTCTACGTGGGCTCGGATGACTACAACGTGTATGCCTTCAACGGGACGACGGGCTCAATTCAGTGGACCTACAAGACCCGGAGCTTCGTCCGCTCGTCGCCCGCCATCGGCGCAGACGGGACTGTCTACGTCGGCTCATACGACGGC
>PMKP01000415.1:0-121 GCA_003157775.1 Myxococcales bacterium
TCCTGACACCAAGAGCGCAAGGTGAGGATAGGCCGGTGGCGCCGGGTTGCCGGGGTAGTCCAGGAACACGGCGGCCAGGTGCCCTGCCAGGTGATTCACGCCGACCACCGGCTTGCCAAGG
>PMKP01000415.1:182-9028 GCA_003157775.1 Myxococcales bacterium
CAGCACCTGCGACGCCACCACATCAGAGCGCGCCCGCCGGCCGTCCTCGACCACGGATGCGGCGGTTTCATCGCAAGAGGTCTCGATGCCCAGAACCAGCATGGCGTACCTGCGCCGCCCGTCAGCTACAGGCTGTCCAGAACCACGCGCAACTCGCGCGCGTGGCGGCCGGTGGGCGCAAGCTCCAGGTACTTCTGGTAGGCGGCCTTGGCCGCGCCTGGGTTTCCCATCTCCTGTTCGGCTCCGCCCAGGAAGACATATGCATCCGCCAGGTTGGGATTCACCGCCAACGCCTTCTTCGCCCAAGACCGCGCCTCAGCCGCGCGCTCGCGATCCAGCTCCACTCTGGCTAGAATCACCATGATGTCAGCCGCCTCGGGCTCGGCCTCGATGGCTGGCCGGCACGCCGCCAAGACCGCCGTGGGCCTGCCCTTTCCGCCGGCATCAACCTTGCGGCAACGCTCGCCCGCCGTCCCTGGCGTCGCAGAGCCGAGGGTTGGCGGTCGGGCCTGGCCGCCATCGGCCGCCTGCTTCGCCGTCTCACCAGATGCCACCCTGGGCTGACTTCCTGGTTCCTGCCGGGCCGCGCTCGCCGGCTGCGCATCCGCGGAGGCTGCGACCGGCTTCTCTGCCGCGACCGGCGCTGCGGTCGGCTGCGAGCCTGAAATCTGGTCGAAAGCCTGCGCGACTCCTCGATTGGCCACGTCTTGGCCCGTCTCAATCGTCGACGAAACATTCGCAGGCGGGGCGGTTGCTGGCAGCGATCCAGGACGAGAAGACGGGAGGGACCGGCTCCCGGTCGGGCCGGTCCGCATGGCGAACAGGCCGGCGGCGACGAGCAAGGCGAAGGCCACCACAAAGAGTGGCCACCGGCGCTCGTGCGGAAGAAGGTCGCTATCCAACTTGTCAAGGGTGGGCCAGGGCTTGCTGGGCTGGTACCTGGTCAGCGAGTCGCGCGCCGACGTCCCCTCGACCCTCACAGGTGAGTAGTCGGCTTGCTGGGTTTGAGGAACTTCGTCGGAGGTGTGCCCATTTCCCTGTCCGGCCTCTGCGGCGAAGGCTGGCGGTTCCTGCTGGGGGCTGCCTGCGGCCAGCATCTCAGCCGCTTCGGCGCCAGCCTCCACACCGGGCGCTGCGGCTTGCAGCGGCTCGCCCTCTGCCGCCGGCTTGCTCTCAGTTCCCTGAGCCCAGCCGCCCCAATCGGTTTCGCGCGCGGCCTCGCCGGCTGGCTGGGCCGCAGACGTCGAGGTTGGACCCGCGCTTGCGACGGGGGCGAAGTCGCCGACTTGAGGCGCGAACTCGATGGTTGTCCGCGCCGGTCGATCGTGGTCGCTGACTGGTGCCTGCTGGGCAGGGCCCGCCTGGTCCGCTTCTGCAAGCTCCTCGGGTATGGGAATCCCCCTCAAGGTATCGGGCTTGGCCGTGACTCCGGCTCCGTCTGCCGCTGACTTCGCAGGCGGGGCCGGCGTGGCGCCAACCCCACCCGTGCGCGGCAGCCCCATCGCCAGTTCGCCTGGTTCGCGCCAGGAGCTCTCGACCACGGCCGAGCCTTCGAGCGGAGATGCTGCCTCGGCCATCGCTTGGCTGGTCGGCGGCAAAGCGGGCCCACCCACCGGCTGTGCATGGGCGGGTTGTTGCTTGGGCAAGGTGGAAGTGAAACTCAGCGGGTTCCTAGTCGGCTCTTGGCCAGAGGCACCTTGCTCCGGCTCGGTCGACGCTGCCTGCGCTTTCTGCGTGGACGGGGTCGGGTCGAGTGACGGGATGGGGATGTCGAGCGAGAAAGTCTTCAGCGTCTTAGTCGCGTGGGGAGCCGGCCGGCTCTGCCGGTCGCGCACCATCGCGGGAGAGTTTGGCGAGGCCGAGCGAAGCGANNAGGTGGGGGGCCGAAGGGCGAAGCTAACCCTTCCAGGGTTCCCATGTCAGCGGCTTGCCGCTCCCCGCTCGCCCGCACATCGTCGGCCGCGGGCCGTCGCTCGCCCGCTTCGATGTCTCTCGACCCGCCCGCCTCAGCTTCTGTCACGAATTGCTGGCCTGCACTCGCCTCGTCAGCAGATGCACCATCCTCCGCGCTACCCTCGGCCAGCCAGCGCGCAAGTTCGCCACCTGGCTCCGCCTCACCGGGCCGGCCAACCGGCTGGCGGGCATAGATGATGCCTTGCCCAAACAGCTTGCTAGCCATCGTCAATGCCTCAAGGTCGGGGAAGTCGCTGTCATCGATCACGGCCAGCAGACTGCGCGTACCGTCGCAGAGCCGAAGGATGCCGTTCATCTCGTCGGGCAGATCAGCCAACTGCTCGCCCAGTACGCGAAAATCGACCTCGACCACGCTGTCCAGCGCAGGCAGTCTCTCAAGCAGCCGCGTCCATTCGTCGAGACGCCGCATTCCCTCCATGAGCAGCGCTGCCGATGGAAGATCGATGACATCTCTGCGGCGGATGGGCTTGAACTCGACCTCGAACCGCCCTTCCGACCACGAGAACAGACGGTACATTGCCTCCGCGCCCGACAGCCGGCCCACCTCGGCGTCGATGACCCGCCCCTCGCGAAAGAAGACCGCCCCGCGCCGGCCATCGCGATTGACAATGTGAATGATGCCGGATTTCCGGTTGAGGTCGATGGTCTGCACCAGATCCACCACCCCGATGTCCGACAGGTCGCCCGCGAACTTGGTACGCCCTTCGCGCCGCGACTCGAGCCGCTCGCGCTCAGCGCGTTGGAGCGCGGTACGAACGCGGATGCCAATCTCCTTTATATAGATGGGCTTGGTCAGGTAGTCGTCGACCCCCAGCTCGAGTCCCCGAATCTTGTCTTCGATCGACTTGCGGCCCGACACGAAGAGGAACGGGATCTTCGCCCACTCCGGCTTGGCTTTTATCTGGCGGCACAGGTCGAAACCGTCCATCCCGTCGAGGTCAGTGTCCGAGATTATTAGGTCAGGGAGCGCCGCCTGAAGCGCGCCCAGCGCCTCATTGCCCTGGGTTGCGGTCACCACCTCGAAGCCGGCTTTCTTGAGGCTGACCTCGAGAACCCGCAGGCTCTTGGGATCGCCGTCGACCAGGAGGAGACGACGCTTGCTTTGCCCTGTGTCCATAGGAGACCTTGAATGACCTGGGCGATTGTATCCCCGGCGAGTACCGCTCGCACGTGGCCGTAGTGGAAAACTGCGCAAGTCGGCGGGTGCTTCGACCGCCTGTGGGCACCTGCTATGTCGTATGTCACACGATGTATTTGAGACTACAGTTATATATGGCGCATCGAATGGCTCATTAAGCTAATGCAATGGCCTCAACGGACCAACCCTTGCTTGGCTGCGCGTTCACGTGCCAAGGTGGCCTATACTCGGTCCGTGCGCGATGACGAAGTAGCTTTTTTGGCGAGACTTGCCGAAGAATGGAAGTACCCTCTCGCACCCGAGATGACGGCTAGAGTTATTGAGTTTTGCCGTCTCCTCCTAGAGTGGAACGCTCGCGTCAATCTGACGGGCGCCCGAACCGTGGCGGAGGTTGTTGGCGAGCATGTCGTGGACGCCTTCGCAATGGCCCGACTAGTTCCTCCAGGATCTTCAGTCGTCGACGTGGGCGCTGGTGGCGGTCTTCCGGGGTTGGCGTTTGCGATCCTGAGGCCGGACGCAAGACTCACCATGGTTGAGCCGCGGGCAAAGCGCGTCGCATTTCTGCGCACTGCCATGCGTGAGTCGCAATTGGTGGCGAGCACAGCAGTGTTCCGAGGACGCGCAGACGCTCTGGAGCGCGGCGGCTTCGATGTCGCTGCTTCGCGCGCGACATTTCCACCCGAGGAATGGCTCAGCGTCGGTCTAGGCCTGGTTCGGCCCGGCGGACTGGTGCTGGTCTTCTCGGGAGATTCCTGGAGTCCGGAGCATTCATCGCGTCGCGCCGTAAGCGAACTCTGCTATGAGACTGCAAGCGGACGGAGCCGATGGATCGGTGCGTTCTGTTCCACGTGGAACATGTAGCCCGGCGGGGGCAGCTCTCGACATGAGCTGGTACCCTGTGGTCGCCAAGTTACGCTGTAGACAATTGACACCATAGGAAGGCCCTCTCTATGGTCGGCCCCGTGCTCCCAAGTTTGGACGCCGACCTACGGGCCGACCTGGTCTCCCTCGAAGCTCAAGACCGGATCCGATCCTGTCCTGCCGCCTCCGGCGTGTCCCGAACAACCCCAACGATCGACGCTCAGCCACTCCTTTCCTTCTGTTCCAATGACTACCTCGGCCTGTCAGGCCACCCTGCCCTGGCTTCCGCGGCAGCCGCTGCCATCGCGCGTTCCGGACTTGGCGCTGGCGCGTCCCGCCTGATCGCCGGCGATCTGCCCGAACACCGTGAGCTTGAAGCCGCCCTCTCCGCATTTCTGGATGTGGAGGCCGTGCTTCTCTTTCCTTCTGGCTACCAGACCAACCTTGGCGTTCTCGGCGCTCTGGCAGGACCCGGCGACCTCGTTCTCTGCGACCACGCCAACCACGCCAGCATCATCGATGCCTGCCGGCTCTCACGTGCCCGGCCGACCTTCTACCGGCATCTCGACGTCTCCTCAGCGGAGAAACGTTTGCTCGCACTTGCTCCTACCGCCCGCCGGAGGCTCCTTGTCACCGAGTCGCTCTTCGGCATGGACGGCGACATTGCTCCCCTCGCCGAGCTGGCGGCCCTCGCCAGAAAACACGGCGCGGCCTTGGTGGTCGACGAGGCACACGCAATTGGCGTGCTGGGGCCGGGCGGGCGCGGCCTATGTCACGAGGCCGGGGTAAGGCCAGACGTCCTCATCGGAACCCTGGGCAAGGCATTCGGCGCTGCTGGCGGCTTTGCGGCCGGCAGCGCGACGCTCCGCCAGTATCTCGTCAACCGCAGCCGGACGTTCATCTTCACCACCGCTCCACCCCCGCCGGTTGCCGCCGCCGCCCTCGCTGCCCTGTACATCATTGCTGGAAACGAAGGCCAGGAAAGACGGGAGGCCCTGGCGGATCGCGTCCTCCAGCTCAGAAGCCGCCTCGCCAACAAGGTTCCCGCGTTTTCCCGCTCGCCCATTGTGCCGATCATCTTGGGTCCAGATCGTGCGGCTGTGGACGCCTCTCGCGTCTTGCGAGCCAGCGGCTTCTTCGTGCAGCCAATCCGCCCGCCAACCGTGGCCGAAGGCACCGCCCGCCTCCGCATCACCCTCTCGGCCAGTCATCACCCCAAAGACGTTGACTCCTTCGTCCAGGCACTCGCCCCTTTCATCCCCCAATGACCTTCGAAGAACTCGACCGCGGCTACCTCTGGCATCCCTTTACTCCCATGCGCGAGTGGCTGGCAGAGCCTCCCCTCGTGATCGAACGGGCAGACGGAAACGAGCTGATCGATACTGAGGGCCGCCGCTACCTGGATGGCGTCTCCTCACTCTGGGTTAACGTTCACGGACACGCACACCCGGCCATAAATGCAGCGATCGCCGAACAGCTTGCCAAGGTTGCTCATAGCACCCTGCTCGGCCTCGCCAGCACGCCATCAATCCTCCTGGCTGAGAAGCTCGTGTCCCTCGCTCCGCACGGCCTGACGCGCGTGTTCTTCTCTGATTCCGGCTCCACCGCCGTTGAAGTGGCGTTGAAAATAGCGTTTCAATTCCAACAGTTACGTGGGTTCTCTCGGCGCATTAAGTTCCTCGCGCTGCGCAACGCGTATCACGGCGACACCATCGGCTCGGTGTCTCTCGGCGGCATTGACACCTTCCATCGCGTCTTTCAACCACTCCTCTTCCACACCCATCACATCGACCCGACAATAGACGAACTGCATCAAGCATTCGCCAGCCACGGTCATGAGCTTGCCGCACTTGTCCTTGAACCACTGGTTCAGGGCGCCGCCGGAATGCTCCTGTCGCCTCCTGGCTTCCTGCGTGAAGCTCGATCCCTTTGCCACAAGCACGACGTGCTCCTTGTTGCCGACGAGGTGGCGACGGGCTTTGGCCGCACCGGCACCATGTTCGCCTGCGAGCAGGAAGGAGTCACCCCCGATCTCCTCGCCCTCGCCAAGGGCCTGAGCGGAGGATACCTCCCGGTCGCGGCAACCATGGCCACCGATGAAGTCTTCCGTCAGTTCCTCGGAGTGCCCGAAGAGCGCCTGACTTTCTTCCACGGCCACAGTTTCGGCGGCAATGCCCTCGGTTGCGCCGCTGCCCTGGCTTCCCTCGATCTATTCGAACGCGAGCAGACACTCGCCAGCCTGCCCCCCAAGATCGCCGCCCTGCGCGCCCGCCTTAACCTCAAAATCTCGCCTCTCCCGCATGTCTTCGAGATCCGCCAGAAGGGCCTCATGGTCGGCATTGAGCTCCGACGCTCCCACTCTCAGCCCTACTCCGCTGAGGAGGCTATCGGGGCACATGTCTGCCGAATCGTGCGACGCCACGGGGTTATCCTGCGCCCCCTCGGCTCCGTGGTGGTTCTCATGCCTCCACTCTCGATCACGCTTGACCAGATCGACCGCCTCGTGGATGCCACCGCCGCGGCCATCGCCGAGGCCACTTCCCAGCCCTTGCTCGCCCACTCTGACCCTCCTTCCCGGCCGTCGCAGCCCCGCCCTGCACCCCTCCGCGGCATCTTCCTTGTCGGAACAGATACCGGTGTCGGCAAGACCACGGTTGGTGTGGGTCTCCTTGCCTTGGCGCGAGCCCGGGGGCTCGCGCCGGTCCCCTTCAAGCCCGTGGAAACTGGAGCCGCCCCCGACCCCGAAGACGCCCTCCGCCTCCGCTCTGCCGCTGGCCGCAACGATCTTCCGCGCGAGATCATCTGCCCCTACGCCTTTCCGCCTGCCGTTGCCCCTGCCCTGGCCGCGGAACAAGCTTCCACCCGCCTCACTCTCTCAGCCATCGTGGCAGCAGCCCGCCGCGCCGCCGTCCACGGCGATTTCCTTCTGGTCGAGTCAGCCGGCGGAGTCCTCTCGCCCTACTCCGAGGACCTCACCGCTGCGGACCTCGCCGCTGCGCTCGGACTTCCTGTCCTTCTCATCGCACGCAACGCCCTCGGCACCATCAACCACGCGGCCCTAGCGATCGCCGAATTGCGACGCCGTCACCTCCCCCTCACCGGGGTGCTATTCGTAGACACGACGGCCATCTTAACCCCCGACCGCGCCCACAACCCTCGGCTCGTTCGCGCGCTCACCGGAGTCCGCGTTCTCGGTACACTTCCCTTCCTCCCCGTTCCCACGCCTGAAGGCCTCGCCTCCGCCCTTCGCCTCAGCCTCGACGTCGAGCTGCTTTTCCCTAGCCTGCGCTAGCTGGCGCTGGCCGGGACTTGGGAAAGATCACCACCCGACGCGCCGGCCCCTCGCCCTCGGACTCTGTCCTTACGTCCGGGTGCTCAGCCAGCGTGGTATGCACCACCTTGCGATCATGCGCGCTCATCGGCTCCACGGGAACCGGACGTCCCGACCGCACAGCCTTCTCTGCCAGCCGTCGTGCCAAGTCTGCCAATGAGTCCTCACGCCGACCCCGGTAGCCTTCAGCATCGACGACCAGCGTCGCGGCCTCGCCCGGCTTCTTGAACACGATCCTACTGACCAGATACTGAAGCGCATCCAGTGTCGCGCCCTTCTTCCCGATGACCAGCGCGGACTCAGATCCATGTGCGTCGAGAATAATCCGCTCGCCGTCGTCAAAAGCGCTCACCTCGGCCTCAACCCCCATGCGTTCAAGCACTTCCCGCAGCACCTTCGCCGCTAGCTCACGCTTGTCGCCCAACGCTCCCTGGTCGCTCATTGCAGCTCCCGTTGTCATATGTTGAACGTGGCAATCGGAGTCGGCAGCGCCGGTGGTGCCCCGCGACCTTCAGGCTCGCGGCCCGGCGCAGGACCCGCGGAAACCGGGTCAGTGCCCGCTTTCGCTACCGCTGCCGGCGTGTTCGTTTCTGCGGCGATTCGCCGCGTCGTTTTGCGCCGCCGCTGCGCTGGCCTCGCCTTTCCGGTGGCCGCCCTGCTCCGCGTTCCGCGTCGCTTCCCAACCCTGGGTATCCGGGCACTCTTCGCGTGAGAGCGCCCCTTGCCTCCGCCGCGTCTTCTCTGACTGCTGGGCCGGGCCCTCTTCTTCTTGCTCGTCACCTTCATGGTCACGTGGGACAAGACCCTACTTTTCACCCCCCTCGCTTGTCAACTCTAACCCTTGTTTCTCGAATACCTTCGCCTGCTTGCATCTCGATGGTAGGATAGGTGTCTCCATGCGGCTTGCCCGCCGCTCCGTGTTATCGGAAATCTGAACTCTTTGCGTAGTCTCCAATACAGATTACTCTTGACGGGTCACAACCGCCTTGGTAAAGTGCGCGCGCTTCGGCTTCCGGAGCGCGCTGTTTTTCAACATCAAGAGAGGACCTAAATGGAGCCATCTTTCCACGTAGGAGACTTGGCGGTCTACCCGGCTCATGGGGTGGCGCAGGTCATCGGTATTGAGACCCGCGAGATCTCGTCCAGCAAGCAGACGTTCTACATCCTGAAGATTCTCGACAATGGGATGAAGATCATGATTCCGACGAAGAACGCCGGCGCCGTCGGTCTGCGCGAGCTGATCCGCGCCGACGAAGTAGACGAGGTCTTCGAGATTCTCAAGAGCCGAGAGGTTTCCGTGGAGGGGCAGACGTGGAATCGGCGCTACCGCGAGTACATGGAGAAGATCAAGACCGGTTCGGTCTTCGAGATCGCGGAGGTCCTACGTGACCTGCAACGCCTGAAGGGAGACAAGGAACTGTCCTTTGGTGAGCGCAAGATGCTCGACACCGCCCGTACCCTTCTGGTCAAGGAGATTGCCGTCGCGACCAAGTCCAACGAGGGCAAGATAGAGGAGAAGCTGAACCGCATCTTCGCCTGCTA
>PMKP01000051.1 GCA_003157775.1 Myxococcales bacterium
TTCTGTACCAAACCGGGGCGATCACGAATGACCAGGTCCTTTCGTTGAGCTTCAAAATCCCCTATAAAACAAGGGGATTTGAGCACAAAGGGTGATCATCCGTGATCACATCCGGGTGAGTTGGGAAGCCGATGCTCTANNCCAACTGAGCTACTCGCGCGAACGAAACAAATTCAACAGCTTAGGCTAACTTTGATATCCATCCCTCAGACTCGCTTGACGCCAACCTGCCGCCAAGTTCCCCCGACACAGGTGGAAGTGATACCACGGACCCGGCTGGCTTGGAAAGGTCCACATCCATGGCGGCGAAGGTGGCTTCCGTGAACAGGTCGGGCCGCAGGTGGCTGTAGCGCTCGGTCGTGGTCACGCTGGCGTGCCCCATGAGGGTGTCACCTTTCGCACGGTGTGGAAACTGGCCAAGGCAGGGTCGTCTTGTTCACGTGGGATCCGCAAAGTGATGGCTTCTGGCTCTGTGACTACTTTCCGCGCCTGCTGGAAATGGACCGACAGCGGTTCCCCACTCTCACGGCGATGCGGACAGTTCTGGGCGAAATCCAGGCGATCCCTGTGCCGATTTCTCATGATTGCAGTGACGGTTTCACGGGAGCTTACTGGCGCCGCCCGTCGGCCTACCTTTGATCCCGAGGTTCGGGCGGCCATCTCAAGCTTGGCTACCGGGGCATCAGACGTCTCCCTTGCCCGTCTCGCCGACGACCTCCGTACCGGTGCTTGGGAGCGCAAGCACGGACGGGTGCTCGAGCAGGACGCGGTCGATTTGGGGTATCGTCTCGTGGTTGCGATGGACCGCTCAACTCAGGATGGGATTATTGGGTCCCGTGCCAAGCGCTGAGCCAGCGACGCCGAAGCTGCAAGCTGCGGCCACCGGCCTGCCCCTGCGTACGCTGGGCTTGCTCTTTGGCCTGGCTCTGGTGTTGCGCCTGGGGCACTTGCTGGCCATGACCGCCAGCCCCTACTTCGACAATCCCATAATCGATGCCGGCACCTACCAGGATCTGGCTGCGTCGATCGCTGCCGGCCGGGGCCATCCTGAGGCCGTGTTCTGGCACCCGCCGGGCTATCCGTATTTTCTTGGCCTGCTCTGGTCGCTGGCGGGAAAGTCGTTTCTCTGGCCGCGCTTGGTGCAGGCCCTGCTGGGCGCGCTGGCGGTGGCGCTGACTGCCTGGATCGGATCGCGGGTTTTCGGACCGCGGGTGGGGCTGGGCGCTGGCCTGGCAGCGGCTGGCTACGGGATGCTCATCTACTTCGATGGCGAGTTGCTGCCACCCACCCTGGCGCTCTTTCTTCTCGTGCTCGCGACGGCGATTGTGATTGCCAGCCGCGACCGCCCGAGCCGCTGGCACTGGCTCGCCGCCGGGGCGGTGGGCGGACTGGCAGCCACTGTCGTCGCCACATTGCTGGTGGTGCCGTTGGTGATCGCCGGTTTCGCCTATCGCCAGGCGGGCTGGGTGTTGTTGGGTGCAGCACTCGCGATCGCGCCGGTCACACTCCGCAATGCCGTGCGAGGCCACGAATTCGTCCTCATTTCGGTCAATGGCGGAGTGAACTTCTGGATTGGCAACAACCCGCAATATCAGAAGATGGTCGACCTGCGGCCGGACGTGGGCTGGAAACGTTTGGTCGACGAGCCAAGCCGCGCGGGAGTTCGGGGCGCGGCCAGTTCGTCACGCTACTTCGTGAAAAAGGCATTGGCGTGGGCGGCGCACAACCCTTTGGCCTTCGCGCGCCTGCAATTGCACAAGCTGCACCTTTTCGTCGGTGGCGACGAAATCTACCGCAACCACTCCATCTATCCGGCGCGCCTTGATTCGCCCGTACTGCGTGCGCTGCTGTGGAAGCTCCCCGGCCTGGCGTTCCCCTTCGGTCTGCTCTTGCCCTTGTCGGCGCTGGGCTTGTGGGTCGGGGTGCGCTGCGCACCCCTGCTGGCAGCGCTAGTTGCGGCGCTTACCCTGTCAATAGTCGCGTTCTTCATCACTGCGCGCCACCGGGTGGTGGTGGTTCCCTTTCTCCTGGTCTTCGCCGGTCAGGCAGTGGCCTGGCTCGTCGGTCAGCCCGCGCGGCGGTATCGCCTGATCGCCGCCGCGGCCATCGTCGCAGCGCTCTTCCTCGTCGCCAACCTGGGCCAGGGCCGCATGGATGACAAGATGAACGCCGACGCNNCTGTTTGAATCGGCCCTGGCCAGCAAGCCCGACTACGCGGAGGCGTGGCTCAATCTCAGCGTGTGCTACGACGCTCTTGCTCGGCACCAGGATGCGCGCCAGGCATTTGCGCGCGCCTTCGCCCTTGACCGCAAGGCCACCATCCGCTCGGTGCGCGACTTCCTTTCCGATGGCAGACAGGAAGCCACGCAGCATCTGCTCGGCCATCTCCACGCCATGCGCGCCGAGCGCGCGGAATGACCGCGAAAGTGCTGCCATGGCCGCCCATTCAATTCCTCCGCAGTCGTGTAGCAGCACTGCCCCCGCGTGACTTGGTCGAGCTTGGCGCAGAAGCGAGCCTTCTCGTCTGCCTTGGGGATGTCTTTGGGAATCTTGGCGAACCATCGGAACGCCGCAGGCTCGCGCTCAAGACCGAGCAGTTCCTGGAGAGCAGTGCGTGATTCCTTGTCCATGCTCGCCTTCGCGGCGGCCGCCAGCAAGCCTCGTGCCAGCACCCCAGGAAGCCGAGGATTTCCGCCACGATCCTCGTGCTGTTCACCTGCGATTGCACTTCAAGTACAAGGCCCTTGTGCTTGAAGTTCAGCGACGGACATCCCGCCAATCTTGTGAGGAGCGCAATGACCCATTTTGTCGAGCCACGGCCCCTAATCCTATGCGAGCCCCAGATGCAAGGACTCAAGCTCAGCGATATACTGAAAGACTGCCATGATGCACAAAAGGAGCCTCTGATGAAATTCGCGGAACGCGTGTCGAGAAGGGGTCGTCAACATTCCCTGCATACTTGGCTACTTGCCGGCCTGGGCCTGTTCGTTGCGAAAAACGTGTTTGCGGCGGAGTACTACGTGTCCCCTACGGGCAGCGATTCTAATGCCGGGACCGAGGCGTCGCCGTTTGCCACGCTTTCGAAGGCGAACAACTCCGCCGCGGCGGGGGATACCATCTGGATGCGTGCGGGAAGCTACTCCATCACGAGCCAGCTCACGCTTTCGAAAAGCGGAACATCGGACACCAACCGCACCAAGATTTGGGCGTATACGGGCGAGGTGCCTGTTCTCGACATCTCGAACTACGGAGCGGCCAGCTCGGGGTCGGACGTTCCAGCCGTCCTTGTGACCGGGAGCTGGATGCATCTCAAGGGAGTCGAGATCGCCAACGCCAAGGTCGGGTCCAGCGGCTCCCACTCCTACTCCATGCTGCGCACCAAGAATGCAAGCAACAACACCTTCGAACTGCTCAACATCCATAACGGCTTCGGGCCGGGGCTATTCATCGACACGGGCACGGGCGGCAACCTGATTCTGAATTGCGATTCGCACGACAACTACGACGTAAACGGCAGTCAGGGGGATGGGCAAAACGGCGACGGATTCGGTGTTCACTATCAAACCACCGGCCCCAGCACCATCATCAACGGGTGTCGCTCATGGCACAACTCCGATGACGGGTACGACTTCATCTCGCAAGAGGTTCCTGTCACCATCGAGAATAGCTGGGCCTTCAAGTGCGGATACGGTTCCTCCGGAAATGGCAACGGGTTCAAGATCGGAAGCAGCAAAACCGGCATTCGGCATCTTGTACAAAACAATGTTGCGTGGAGCAACTCGGCGTCGGGCTTCTATGCCAACCACTCTACGGGTGGCAACACCTGGTACAACAACACGTCGTACCAGAACGGAACTCAGTACAACATGCTGGCTAGCAGTTTTGATTCCGCCGGCAACGTAACGGGGACCATTACCCTGACCGGATCAAAGGCCCACATAATGACAAACAACATCGGCTTTCCCGACAAGAATTCCAACATGGGAGGGGTCGTCACCACGTCCAACACGTGGGACTTGGGTATCACCCCGGCGGCCTCGGATTTCGCCAGCACGACGGATACCCCCTGCACCGGCCCCCGCGAAGCGGACGGCAGCATGCCAGCTGCATGCACCATGTTGCATCTGGCTGCCGGCAGCAAGATGATCGACAAGGGCACGAACGTCGGTCTCCCCTACGTCGGTGCGGCGCCAGACCTCGGCGCCTATGAATACGGAGCTGCGGGAAGTAGCGGTGGAAGCGGCGGGGCGACAGGAGCTGGCGGGGCGTCCGGAAGCGGCGGGGTGACGGCAACCGGCGGTGCTACCGCCACTGGTGGCAGGACCGGAAGTGGCGGCGCCACGGGAACTGGCGGTAGGACCGGAACCGGAGGCGTTACCGGAGCCGGGGGAGCCACAGCAGCCGGTGGAGCACCGGGAACCGGCGGAGGCACCGTGGGGGCGACCGGCGGAGCACTGGGCACCGGCGGGAGGGCTGGCGGCAGTGGAACGGGTGGCATGGTTGGCACTGGGGGCGCCGTGGGAACCGGGGGCAGCATTGTGGGAACTGGCGGCAGTATTACGAGCGGCGGAGCTATGGGAACGGGCGGATTCTCTGCAAGCGGCGGCGCGTCTACTGGCCCGGGCGAAACCGGGGGCAGTGCAGCCACGGGCGGAACCCAGGGAGGGAGTGCAACCGGCGGCACCACGGCCGAGACCACCACGCCAGAGTCAAGCGTTGGTGGCTGCTCCTGCCGCATCGCCGGAGCCCAGAGGACGAGCTACCGCGGTCTGGCGCTGCTCGGGCTTGTCATGGGTGCCCTTCGGCTTCGGAGAAGGAGCTAGGAATCCTCCCTGCAAATGGCGATATACTAGACGACCACAGTGGTACGCAGAGGGAGCCTCTGATGAAATTCGCAGAACGTCTATCGAAGAGTGGTCGGCAACACTTCTTGCCTGTCTGGCTGATTGCCGGCCTGGGATTTTTCGCTGCAAGGGATGCGTTTGCCGCGGAGTACTACGTTTCCCCCACGGGCAGCGATTCGAATCCCGGGACCGAGGCGTCGCCATTTGCCACGCTTTCGAAGGCAAACAGCTCAGCCGCGGCGGGGGATACCATCTGGATGNNGGATGCGTGCGGGAACCTACTCCATCACGAGCCAGCTCACGCTTTCGAAGAGCGGAACATCGGACACCAACCGCACCAAGATTTGGGCGTATACGGGCGAGGTGCCTATTCTCGACTTCTCAAACTTCTCATTGGCCAGCTCGGCGTCGGACAACCCAGCCATCACTGTGACCGGGAGCTGGATGCATCTCAAGGGACTCGAGATCGCCAACGGTAAGGTCGGATCCAGTGGCTCCCACTCCTACTCCATGCTTCGCACCAAGGGGGCGAGCAACAACACGTTCGAGCTGCTCAACATCCATAACGGCTTCGGGCCGGGGCTGTTCATCGACACAGGCACTGGCGGCAACCTGATTCTGAATTGCGATTCGCACGACAATTACGACGTGAACGGCAGTCAGGGGGATGGGCAANNCCGATGACGGGTACGACTTCATCTACCAAGAGGTGCCCGTCACCATCGAGAATAGCTGGGCCTTCAAGTGCGGATACGGCTCCTCCGGAAATGGCAACGGATTCAAGATCGGAAGCAGTGCAACCGGTATTCGTCATCTTGTGCAAAACAATGTTGCGTGGAGTAACTCGGCTGCGGGCTTCTATGCCAACCACTCGTCGGGCGGTAACACCTGGTACAATAACACGTCCTACAGCAACGGCACCCAGTACAACATGCTGGCCTCCTCCTTCGAGGCCGACGGAAGAACCATCGCGACGGCTGTCATTACCCTGACGGGCACCAAGGTGCACATCATGCGGAACAACATCGGCTATCCCAATAAGAATTCCAACATGACCGGGGTCGATACCTCGTTCAACACGTGGGACTTGGGGATTACCCCGGCGGCGGCCGATTTCGTCAGTATCTCGGACACCCCCTGCACCGGCCCGCGTGAGGCGGATGGCAGCATGCCGGCTGCATGCACTATGTTGTATCTGGCTGCCGGCAGCAAGATGATCGACAAGGGCACGAACGTCGGGCTTCCCTACGTCGGTTCGGCTCCCGACCTCGGCGCCTATGAATACGGAGCTGCGGGAAGTAGCGGTGGAAGCGGCGGGGCGACGGGAACTGGCGGGGCGACCGGAACCGGCGGGGCGACGGCAACCGGCGGTGCCACCTCCACCGGTGGTAGGACCGGAAGCGGCGGTGCCACAGCAAGTGGCGGCGCCACGGGAACTGGCGGTAGGACCGGAACCGGAGGCGTTACCGGAGCCGGGGGCGCCACAGCAGCCGGTGGAGCACCGGGAACCGGCGGAGCCACCGTGGGGGCGACTGGCGGAGCACTGGGCACCGGCGGGAGAACTGGCGGCAGTGGAACGGGTGGCACGGTTGGCACTGGAGGCGCCGTGGGAACCGGGGGCAGCATTGTGGGAACTGGCGGCAGTATTACGAGCGGCGGAGCTATGGGAACGGGCGGATTCTCTGCAAGCGGCGGCGTATCTACTGGCCCGGGCGAAACCGGGGGTAGTGCGGCCACGGGCGGAACCCAGGGAGGGAGTGCAACCGGCGGCACCACGGCCGAGACCACCACGCCAGAGTCAAGCGTTGGTGGCTGCTCCTGCCGCATCGCCGGAGCCCAGAGGACGAGCTACCGCGGTCTGGTGCTGCTCGGGCTTGTCATGGTTGCCCTTCGGCTTCGGAGAAAGCGCTAGGAATTCTCCCTGCAAATGCTAGATGACCACCGTGGTACGCAAAAGGAGCCTCTGATGAAATTCGCAGAACGTCTACCGAGGAGCGGTCGGCAACATTCCTTGCTTGTCTGGTTGCTTGCCGGCCTGGGATTTTTCGCTGCAAGGGATGCGTTTGCCGCGGAGTACTACGTTTCCCCCACGGGCAGCGATTCGAATCCCGGGACCGAGGCCAGCCCCTGGGGCACCGTGCAGAAGGCGGCCAACACGGCGGTGGCTGGGGACACAGTCTATTTCCGCGGCGGAACCTACAACCCCAGCGCCGGCATCACGTTTTC
>PMKP01000247.1 GCA_003157775.1 Myxococcales bacterium
GCCAGAAGCACTGGCAGCGTCCATGGCGCCGCATGCGACAGCGCCGACCAGACATCGGAAACGGGCGTCTTCCAAAACAGCCAGCCCAGGGTTGTCGCGGTCACCACCCAAGCAGCGATCCGACCCAGACGTGCTCGCATAGAGGGCGGCTTATACACGAATGTGCCACCGCCCGGAAGGCACGTCGGACTGCTTGCTGCGGCGGGGCATGGTCACCCGCAAGATGGTCGTCCGGGGTCGCTCGCCTGTTTGGCATCCCTTACTTTACCGACCGTGCCTTCCGGGTTAGGGTCTCGCCAATGTTCGTCCATGCAACGGCGGAGATCGAAGATGGCGCAGTGATTGGCGAGGGCACTAAGGTTTGGCACTTCTGCCAGATCCGGCGTGGTGCGCGGCTTGGTCGCGATTGCGTACTCGGCCGCGGGGTTTTCGTGGACTTCGAGGTCGTGGTCGGCAACGGGGTCAAGATTCAGAACTACGTCCTGATTTATCATGGGGTCACCATCGAGGATGGCGTGTTCATCGGGCCGCATGCCTGCTTCACCAACGACTTGTTTCCGCGAGCCGTGAACCCGGACATGTCGCCCAAGGGGGCTGACGACTGGACCTTGTCGCGGACCTTGGTTCGCGCGGGCGCCTCCCTGGGGGCGAACGCGACCGTCGTTTGCGGCACCACCATCGGGAAATGGGCCATGGTCGGGGCCGGAAGCGTCGTGACCCGAGACGTGCCTGACCACGGACTCGTAGTGGGCAACCCGGCGCGCCTCATCGGCTATGTATCAGCCTCCGGCCGCCGGGTGGCGACCCAGGAGGAGGCTCGCAATGGGGAACCAGCATAGGCGCCCCCGGGGTTACGAATCTGGATGGCGGAGCATCGTAACAGAATGCCAATTCCCATAGCGAGACCATTCATCGGAGAAGAGGAGCGCCAAGCCGTGTTCGATGTCCTGGCCGGAGGCCAGCTTTCGCAAGGCCCAAAGGTAGAGGAATTCGAGCGTGCGTTCGCGTCCTACCAGGGCGCGCGCTATGGCATCGCCACCAGCAACGGTACGACAGCGCTCACCGCCGCCATGATGGCCCACGACATCGGCCCCGGCGACGAGGTGATTGTGCCTTCGTTCAGTTTTTTCGCCACCGCCTCGTGCGTCCTCGGCGTTGGCGCGACGCCGGTTTTCGCGGATATTGATCCGGCCACTTTCTGCTTGTCGCCAGATGCCGCCGAGGCGGCCATCACCTCGCGCACCAAGGCCATCATGCCGGTTCATCTCTATGGCCAGCCGGCCGACATGCCCAGGTTCGAGGCCCTGTGTGCTCGACGGTCACTCGTCCTGTTCGAGGATGCGGCCCAGGCCCACGGCGCGGCCATCGGCGCCCGGCGCGTGGGNNCAGCTCAAACGCTTGCCAGGGTGGACCGACATCCGCATCGCGAACGCTGACTACTTTGATCGATCTTTGAAACAGGTTGTGGTTCCCTGGCGCGCGCCGGGCGCGACGCACGTGTATCACCAGTACACGGTTCGCGTCCCATCCGGCGTCGACCGCGACCAGGTGGTGGCAAGGCTAAACCAGCGCGGTGTGGGGGCTCGGGTCTATTACGCCCGGCCCATCCACATGCAACCGGTATTCGAAGCCCGCGGCACCTACCGCGGCTTGCACTTGCCGGAAACCGAACGGGCGGCCCGCGAGGTGCTGAGCCTACCGGTTCATCCCGGTTTGACCACGGACGAGCGCGACCTGGTCGCGCGGGAAGTGAATGCCGCATGCTAAAGGCTGCCGTTATTGGGGTGGGCAGCATGGGCCGAAACCATGCACGCCTGTACCGAGCCATCGAGGGGGTGCGCTTGGTCGGCATCGCTGACCCGAATCCGCAGGTCGCCGCGCGGGTTGGGGCCAGGGAAAACGTTCCGCACCACGCCGACTTTGTCACGCTGCTGGATGAACAGAAGCCCGATCTGGTCTCGATCGCGGCGCCCACGGGCCTGCACTACGAGATCGGCGCGGCCGTGATCGATCGGGGCGTGCATGTGCTGATGGAGAAGCCCATCACCAGCACCGTCGAGCAGGGCGAGGCACTGCTGGAACTGGCGAAGCGCAAAGGCGTGATACTGGCGGTGGGCCACGTCGAGCGCTTCAACCCGGCTGTGATGGAGCTTCGCCGCCGCCTGAATGAGGGAATGGCCGGACGAATCTACCAGATCGCTGCCCAGCGGCTCAGCCCCTATCCCACCCGCATAAGCGACGCGGGCGTGGTGCTCGATCTCGCTTCGCACGACATCGATTTAATGCGCCACTTGATGCCTGAGCCGATCGTGCGCATCTACGGAGAAACCCTGCAAAGCATCAACTCCGATCGGGAAGACCTATTCAACGGGCTTATCCGTTTTGCCAGCGGGGCCATCGGCGTCCTGGATGTCAACTGGATGACACCGACCAAGGTGCGCCGCCTGACCGTGACGGGGGCGCGCGGATTCCTGGAGTGTGATCTGCTGTCGCAGGAACTGTTCTTCTATGAGAACGACAATGCGCCAAGCAAGTGGGACACGCTCAGTGTTCTCCGCGGGGTCTCGGAAGGGAATATCTTGGGGATTCGCATTCAACGTCACGAGCCGCTCGATGCGGAGCTCACCGACTTTGTCGCGGCTGTGCGCGATGGGCGTCCGCCCATGGTGACAGGGGAAGACGGCCTCGATACCCTGCGTTTGGCCCTTCAATTCGTGCGGTCGGGCGTCGAGGGTCGTGCGGCCGTCATTTCCGAAAAGCGGCCATGACCAGTTTCGGGCTCGCATGAAAGTCGTGACGATTGCGGGGACGCGCCCGGAGTTCATCCAGACATCGCGGGTATCGCACGCGATTCGCCGGCGGCATGTCGAGGTGTTTGTCAACACGGGACAGCACTATGACGACCTGATGTCGCGCATTTTCTTTCGCGAACTGGATATCCCCGAGCCTGACGTCGATCTCAACGTCGGCAGCGAAGGTGCGACCCACGCGGTCCAGACCGCGCACATCCTGATGAAGCTTGAGCCAGTCTTGCAGCGCGAGCGGCCCGACTGGGTCATCGTGTACGGCGACACGAACTCCACCATCGCGGGGGCCCTGGTGGCCGCCAAGCTGAACCTTCCCATCGCGCACATCGAAGCGGGACTGCGCAGCTTCGATCGCAAGATGCCGGAAGAGATCAATCGCATACTCACCGACCACATCAGCGATCTCTTGCTGGCGCCCACCGCGGCGGCAGTGGCCAATCTCAGCCGCGAGGGCATCACCCGCGGCGTTTCCAACGTGGGTGATGTGCGCGTCGACGTGCTGGCTGCCTTTGTCTCCAAGGCGCGGGATCGTCAGCCCGATCTGCTCGCGCGCTGTGGCCTCACCCGTGGTCAGCGGTTTGCTCTGGCAACCATCCATCGTGCCTCGAACACGGACGATCCGGTGCGCCTGGGCGCCATCGCGGCCGCCTTCGAACAGCTCGACGTTCCGGTGGTGATTCCTGTCCATCCCCGACTCGAGAAGATGCTTAGGCTGGCCGGAATCACGTTGGGCAGGTCGGTAGGCAAGGTGGAACCGCTCGGGTTCCTCGACATACTTGCGCTGCTCGACGCTTGCGAGATCGTGGTCACCGACAGCGGGGGCCTGCAGAAGGAGGCGTACATGTTGCGCCGACCCTGCGTCACGGTGAGGGACACGACCGAGTGGACCGAAACCGTGGAGAGCGGATGGAACCGCCTGACCACGGCCGCCGGGCTTTCGGCCGCGGTCGCGCTGGCACGGCGGTCGCTGCCTGAGCATCACCCCGACCTCTACGGCGCACCGGGCGTGAGCGAGCGCCTGGTCGATGCTCTCGAGCGGTGACGACGTTCGGGACCAGGGTCACTGTGGCGGAACCCGCGCCGCCCCGGCATCGGCGAACCCCACCGCTTCGTTCGCCACAAAACGATTGACCAGTCCCACGACCTCGTTGTTGTTCAAGGTTGCGCACTCGAGCATGCTGGTGTTGAGGACCATGAACGGACGCCTGAGGCCTGGAAATGCCGCGCCGATAGCGCCATGGTGCACGAGCGGCAAGGGCTGGACGAAGCGCGCGCGATGTACCTGCCGATCGACGATGTCCGCGTCCACCAGGTCTGGATACAGCCGCTGGACCCCACGTCCGAGAAGACTCTCGGTCAATGCCTGGTCATCGCTGTCGAAGGCGGGATCTGCGCTATCGAGGTAGCGGGGCAGGTAGATGAGGCTGTGACCGCCGGTTTCCGCGTGGCGATCGATCAGGTTGGTTATCTCGATGAGCCCCGTCAGCTCGACGGCGGGGTCGGCGATGTTCAGCACATAGAAACGGGTCAGTGGCCGGCGGAGGACGAGGGTCAAGCACGCGACACCCAGATAGGCCCCCGAGGTCGGATAGCGCTGTTCGGCCTCTTCGACCACCGGCAGAAGATCGGGCGTCACGGCACGGCGGGCGAGTCGCGTGGGTCCCGTGAAAATGACCTGATCGAACTCTCCGCCGGATTCCGCAGCGTCGTTGCAGCTTACCCGCGCGGTTCCCCTGGCCGTGGTTTCGATCTTTTGCACCGGGCATCCCGTGTGCAGAATCACACCGCTCGCCTGCAGCCTTTGGCGAAAGGCGCGCAAGATACTGGCGTATCCTCCGCGGACGTAGCCGAGCTGTTCGCGGTTGCTGGTTCCCTTGCGCGCCCCCTGCAGGCGCGTGAGCGTGGCCCAAATGAAGACCGCGGCGATCTGATCGTAATAGGGACCAAACTTCGCGCGCAACAGCGGCCGCCAGAAGATTTCGTAGCCGCGCTGTCCGCACCAGCGGATGAGCCAGTCCTGGGCGGTGATGCGGTACAAGTCGTGCGGGCGAGCCGTGTGCGTTGCATGCATGACCAAGAAGGCCAGGCGTGCTTTGTCGGCCACCGACAACAGCGGAAAGCGCAGGAAGTCCGCATTGCCGCTCATGGAATAGAAACGGCCGCTGGCGTAGTAGCCGGTTCCGGTGCGCGTCCAGCGCAGCTCATCCTTGAGGCCGAGCTCGGTGACGAGCGCGATGAGATTGGAATCCTGAGGCAGAATGCAATGGTAGAAGCGATCCCAAACCAAGGGGCCAAACTGTTGCGGCGCGGCCAGCCCGCCCAGCTCCGGCGCGGCCTCGAAGAGTTGGACCCTGTGCCCGAGCCCCGCCAGCCGGTGTGCCAGGGTCAATCCCAGAACCCCGCCGCCAATAACCGCCGCGTTCATGGGGCGTCCTGGATGGGCAAGTCGGCAGACGCAAGCAGGCGCTGCGCGTGGGTTTGCATATCGACCAAGTCGAAGTGACGGGCGAGCTCGTCGAGAACCCGATCGAGCAGCTCGAGCTTGCGTTCGGTGGGCATAGCCATCGCGGGAAAGAAATTCAAC
>PMKP01000103.1:0-11058 GCA_003157775.1 Myxococcales bacterium
AGCGGCCCGCGAGGTGCTGAGCCTGCCGGTTCATCCCGGTTTGACCGCGGACGAGCGCGACCAGGTCGCGCGGGAAGTGAATGCCGCATGCTAAAGGCTGCCGTTGTTGGAGTGGGCAGCATGGGCCGAAACCATGCACGCCTCTACCGAACCATCGAGGGGGTGCGCCTGGTCGGCATAGCTGACTCGAATGCGCAGATCGCCGAGAGAGTTGGGGCCAGGGAAAACGTTCCGCACTACACCGACTTCGCTGCGCTGCTCGATGAACAGAAGCCCGATCTGGTCTCGATCGCCGTGCCCACTGGCCTGCACTACGAGATCGGCGCGGCCGTGATCGATCGGGGCGTGCACGTGCTGATGGAAAAGCCCATCACCAGCACCGTCGAGNNGGAATGGCCGGACGAATCTACAAGATCGCTGCCCAGCGACTCAGCCCCTATCCAACCCGCATAGGCGACGCGGGCGTGGTGATCGATCTCGCATCGCACGACATCGATTTGATGCGCCACTTGATGCCTGAGCCGATCTTGCGCATCTACGGAGAAACTCTGCAAAGCATCAACTCCGATCGGGAAGACCTGTTCAACGGGCTGATCCGTTTTGCCAGCGGGGCCATCGGCGTCCTGGACATCAATTGGATGACGCCCACCAAGGTGCGCCGCCTGAGCGTGACGGGGGCGCGCGGATTCCTGGAGTGCGATCTGCTGTCGCAAGAACTGTTCTTCTATGAGAACGAAAATGCGCCAAGCCAGTGGGACGCGCTCAGTGTTCTCCGCGGGGTCTCGGAAGGGAACATCCTGGGGATTCGCATTCAACGTCACGAGCCGCTCGATGCCGAGCTTACCGATTTTGTTGCGGCTGTGCGCGATGGGCGTCCGCCCATGGTGACCGGAGAAGACGGTCTCGATACCCTGCGTTTGGCCCTGCAATTCGTGCGGTCGGGCGTCGAGGGTCGTGCGGCCGTCATGTCCGAAAAGCAGCCATGACCAGTTTCGGGTTCGCATGAAGGTCGTGACCATTGCGGGGACGCGCCCCGAATTCATCCAGACATCGCGGGTGTCGCACGCGATTCGCCGGCGGCATGTCGAGGTGTTCGTGAATACCGGACAGCACTACGACGACCTGATGTCGCGCATTTTTTTTCGCGAGCTGGATATCCCCAAGCCCGACGTCGATCTCAACGTCGGCAGCGAAGGTGCGACCCACGCGGTCCAGACCGCGCACATCCTGATGAAGCTTGAGCCGGTCTTGCAGCGCGAGCGGCCCGACTGGGTCATCGTGTACGGCGACACCAACTCCACCATCGCCGGGGCCCTAGTGGCCGCCAAGCTGAACCTTCCCATCGCGCACATCGAAGCGGGATTGCGCAGCTTCGATCGCAAGATGCCGGAAGAGATCAATCGCATACTCACCGACCACATCAGCGATCTCTTGCTGGCGCCCACGGCGGCGGCGGTGGCCAATCTCAGCCGCGAAGGCATCACTCGCGGCGTTTCCAACGTGGGTGACGTGCGCGTCGATGTGCTGGCCGCCTTCGTCCCCAAGGCGCGGGATGGTCAGCCCGAGCTGCTCGCGCGCTGTGGCCTGGCCCGTGGTCAGCGGTTTGCTCTGGCAACTATCCATCGTCCCTCGAACACGGACGATCCGGTGCGCCTGGGCGCAATCGCGGCCGCCTTCCAACAGCTCGATGTTCCGGTGGTGATTCCTGTCCATCCCCGACTCGAGAAGATGCTTCGGCTGGCCGGAATCACGTTGGGTAGGTCGGTACGCAAGGTGGAACCGCTCGGGTTCCTCGACATGCTTGCGCTGCTCGACGCTTGCGAGGTCGTCGTCACCGACAGCGGGGGCCTGCAGAAGGAGGCGTACATGTTGCGCCGACCCTGCGTCACGGTGCGGGACACGACCGAGTGGACCGAAACCGTGGAGAGCGGATGGAACCGGCTGAGCACAGCCGCCGGGCTTCCGGCCGCGGTCGCGCTGGCACGCCGGTCGCCGCCTGAGCATCATCCCGACCTCTACGGCGCACCGGGCGTCAGTGAGCGCCTGGTCGATGCTCTTGAGCGGTGACGAGGTTCGGAACCAGGGTCACTGTGGCGGAACCCGCGCCGCCCCGGCGTCAGCGAACGCCACCGCCTCGTTCGCCACGAAACGATTTACCAGTCCCACGACCTCATTGTTGTTCAGGGTCGCGCACTCGAGCATGCTGGTGTTGAGGACCATGAACGGACGCCTGAGGCCTGGGAATGCCGCGCCGATAGCGCCATGGCGCACGAGCGGCAAGGGCTGGACGAAGCGCGCGCGATGAACCTGCCGATCGACGATGTCCGCGTCCACTAGGTCTGGATACAGCCGCTGCACCCCGCGTCCGAGAAGACTCTCGGTCAATGCCCGGTCATCGCTGTCAAAGGCGGGATCCGCGCTATCGAGGTAGCGGGGCAGGTAGATGAGGCTGTGCCCGCCCGTCTCGGCGTGGCGATCGATCAGGTTGGTGATCTCGATGAGCCCTGTCAGCTCGACCCCGGGGTCGGCGATGTTCAGGACATAGAAGGGCGTCAAGGGCCGGCGGAGAACCAGGGTCAAGCACGCGACACCCAGATAGGCCCCCGAGGCGGGATAGCGCTGTTCGGCCTCTTCGACCACCGGCAGGAGATCGGGCGTCACGGCACGGCGGGCGAGTCGCGTGGGTCCCGTGAAAATGACCTGATCGAACTCTCCACCGGATTCCGCAGCGTCGTTGCAGCTTACCCGCACGGTTCCCCTGACCGTGGGTTCGATCTTCCGCACCGGGCATCCCGTGTGCAGAATCGCACCGCGCGCCTGCAGCCTTTGGCGAAAGGCGCGCAAGATACTGGCGTATCCTCCGTGGACGTAGCCGAGCTGTTCGCGCTTGCTGGTTCCCTTGCGCGCCCCCTGCAGGCGCGTGAGCGTGGCCCAAATGAAGACCGCGGCGATCTGATCGTAATAGGGACCAAACTTCGCGCGCAACAGCGGCCGCCAGAAGGTTTCGTAGCCGCGCTGCCCGCACCAGCGGATGAGCCAGTCCTGGGCGGTGATGCGGTACAAGTCGTGCGGGCGAGCCGTGTGCGTGGCATGCATGACCAGGAACGCCAGGCGGGCCTTGTCGGCCACCGACAGCAGCGGAAAACGTAGGAAGTCTGCATTGCCGCTCATGGAATAGAAATGGCCGTCGGCGTAGTAGCCGGTTCCGGTGCGCGTCCAGCGCAGCTCATCCTTGAGGCCGAGCTCGGTGATGAGCGCGATGAGGTTGGAATCCTGGGGCAGAATGCAATGGTAAAAGCGATCCCAAACAAAGGGGCCAAACTGCTGCGGCGCGACCAGCCCGCCGAGTTCCGGTGCAGCCTCGAAGAGTTGGATCCTGTGCCCGAGCCCAGCCAGCCGGTGTGCCAGGGTCAATNNGCCATCGCGGGAAAGAAATTCAACCGATGTTCCACGTCCCCGCCCAGAAAATCCAGGGGGTGCAGCAGGAAGGAAGGCTGCACGCCGCGGGCCTTGCACAGGGCCACCGCGGTACGCAGATAGGCCAAGGCCAGTCCCGAAGATCGCATGCTGAGGTAGAGCAAATAGCTCATGTGCATGGGGACGCGCGCGAGCGGCATCGTGGTGACGGGGATTTCCAGGATGGTTGGGGCGCTGCCCTGCAGACGCCACAGGTACGGCTTGATTGGTCGGAAGCCTTCTTTGGCCGAGCCGAACAGCGCCTTTCGATCCTTTCGCTCAGCGGGGGAAAGATTTCGGCTCTGAAAGAAGTAGTAGGCACGCGCCAGGGGACCCAGAAATGTGGGGAACGTGGAGGCGTCGACGACGTAGCCGCGGCTCACCAGAACGCGTAGCGTTTCCGGGGTCAGACTGAATCCGGGGCCTCGGTAGCCCCTTGGGCGGTGCCCTGTCACCCGATGAATGTGCTCCTCCGCAACCCGAATCTCTTGTTCCACCTTCTGGGGAGAGTAGAGATGAAACCACGGCTCGTGCGAGAAGGAATGGTTGCCGATGTCGTGACCTTCACTCGCGATACGGGCCAGCGGTGCCGCATTTTTGTCGAGGGCGGCGTCCTGACCCACGATGAAGACCGTGATGCGCAAACCCCGCCGCCTCATCTTGTCGAGCACGATCTCGAATAGCGGTTCGAGGTAGCTCGGGTAGTCTTGCCAGCCTTCATCGCCGTGTGTCTTCATGTAGGACCACACGTTGTCCGAGTCCAGAGACACGCTCGCCGAAGGGCGGCCCGCTGTTCGCTCGGCACTCACGAGCTGACTCTCGCGGAGGCATCGCCCGAACCTTCGGCGCGGTTGCTGGGTGGCGCCGCATCCCGATGGGGAGACGTACCACCTAGACCTGCGGGCTCTGCCGACGGGGCGACTGGGGAGTGAAAGAGCGTGCCGCGCATGCGGTCCTTGGTCAGCGACGACAGCAAGGCGAGGTGCCGCGTGATAGTCCGGGCGATCTTCATTTTCGACTCACCCAGCAAGCGCGACTCGAGGGTGGCCGGGTACTCGACCACCCGTCCGCCCCGGCGTTTGCATTCGATGAGGGTTTCCGCGACGCCCAGGAAGCCGCCGTTCGATAGCTCGATATCGACAAACTTGCTTCTGCGATAGACCCGGCAACAACTGGTGTAGGTGTAGGCGCGGTCGTTCAGGACGGCGCTGTACATCCGTGACAAGGTCTTGGAGAGAAATAGCCGCCAGGGCGGGACGTGCAGCACGCTGCCCTGCGGGTGATAGGGCGAGGCGGTCACCAGATCAGCGTCCTCGATGAGCGGCAGCATAGCGGCGATGTCCTCGGGGTCGTACGAACAATCGCAGTCGATGGAGCACACGATCTCGGTCGACGCAGCCCGCAGGCCGGTCAAGAGGGCCGCCGCCACCCCGCGGTTGTGCTCGTGGCGAATGAGCCTGGTATCCGGTTCCGATCCGAATATCTCACCCAGCAGGCGCCAGGTGCCGTCGGTACTCCCGTCATCCACCAGAAGCAGGTGTAGCCGATAGCGCTTGGCCAAGCGCGCGCGGAAACCCTTCAAGCTCCGGTACAAGTACTGGACGTTCTGCTCCTCGTTGCAGAGCGGGATGACCAGCGTCGCCTCGGGGCGCTTGTCGACGGTATCCGGTGTAAATTCTGCAACGATTTCTGGCGTGCGCACCGGGCGGTCGCTGCTTGGAATCGGGGCATGCTCGAGCTTGAGGTGATCGGCGATCCCGTGAAAGGAGTACATGTTCAAGTACTGTTCGACCACCCAGCGAGTCTTGGCGAGATTTCGATACTGGCGAATGCGGCTGAGAAACGACAGGCCGGCTATGTGCGGCTGGCCCGGATCGAACTCCCAAGGCATGAAGTAGAAGACGACGGGCTCTCGTCCTTCCTCCACCCTGCGCGCCACCGCGGCCGAAAGCAGGCTGTGGGGAAGTTGCCGGACGTAGTTGCCGCCTGAGATCGCGATGCGTATCCCGGCGAGAGAGCCCGTCGTGATCGGGAACTCCCAGATTCGTCCTTTCCCGGCCCGCACCTGCTGAACGCTACGGTACTCGGGGCGGCCTGCGAAGCGGCGCCAAAATGGATTGATGCTGGCATCGTAGACGTATCCGGCATCCACCAGCGAGTCGAGCAGCCACATGTCCCGCTCAGCGAGCCACACCGGCGAGCGATAACCGATGACCCGGTTCGCCCCCGCACGCTCTAGGGCCAGTTTCGCGCGCCCCAGGTCGTCCACGAATTCCTGCTGGCTAAGTCCCTGCAAGGCACGAGGCCAGTAGCCCCGACTGGCGACCTCGTGACCGTCGGCCATGATGCTGCCGATGATGTCCGGATCCGAGTCGGCGATGCAGCCGAAGACGAAGAACGTCGCCTTTGCGCCGTGGTTTCGTAGAAGCTGAAGCATCGTCCCCAGGCTGGAGGAGAGGCGAGGATCCAGCCGGTCCCAGTGCTTGCGCCGCACGGCGTCCGAATTGCGGATCGCCCACACGTGGAAGTAGTCCTCCACGTTGACCGTCAGAATCTGTGGTGGCGCCGAATCCATTATTCGAGGCTCGGCGCGCAGTATATCATCAAAAAATCTGTCGGCTCGAATAGGTACATCGAACGTGGCGCATGCCTTCATGACGAAGATCGGAAGCTTTTCCTCCACCCTGGGCAGAGGTTCGGCAGCATGATCGGGTCTTCGCGGCCTCCGCCCCCGACCAGCGTCGATCCAGCGCTGTCAGACCAGACACGCGCGCGCCTTTCGGAAAACCATCCGGGACTAGGGAGGCTCGGTGTGGTGGTCATTGGCCGTAATGAGGGCGAACGACTGCGCCGCTGCCTGGCTGCTTTGGTAGGTCGTGCGTCCTGTTTGGTCTACGTCGATTCGGGCTCCAGCGATGGCAGCGTCGAGCTGGCGGCGCGCGTTGGGGCGCAGATCGTCGATCTCGACCTCTCAATTCCCTTCACTGCCGCCCGGGCACGCAATGCGGGCCTTGCCAAGCTACGTGAACTCGACTCCAGTCTTGAACTGGTCCAGTTCGTAGACGGCGACTGCGAACTGGTCGCGGATTGGCTGGCGAAGGCCAGCACGCAGATTCTGGATGATCCCACCCTGGCTGTGGTGTGTGGCAGGCTGCGTGAGCGCCACCCGGAAGCCTCGATCTACAATCGCCTGTGCGACATCGAGTGGAACTCACCTGTCGGATATGCGGAAGCATCAGGGGGAATTGCCTTAATGCGAATCCAAGCTTTCTCGGAGGTGGGCGGGTTCAACCCGGATCTCATCGCAGGCGAAGAGGCCGATCTTTGCCTGCGCCTACGACAGCATGGTTATCGCATTCTGCGCATGGACGCGGAAATGGGCTGGCACGACGCCAACATCACACGGTTCGGTCAGTGGTGGAAACGAAGCGTGCGCAGCGGCCACGCCTATGCGGAAGGGTTCACGCGGCATAGCCATGAACCTGGAAGGTATTGTGCCAGAGAGGTGCGCAGTGGCCTGATCTGGGGTGCGATTGTGCCCGCCCTCGTATTGGGCTTGCTGTGGCCCTCCGGGGGATGGAGTAGTATTCTGCTGGGTTCCTACCTCGTGCTGGCTCTGCGCATTTTCCGGTGGAGTCGGCGCCGCGGCTTTTCTGCAGCGGATGCTCGCCTCTACACGCTTTTCTGTGTCCTCGGTAGGTTCCCATCCGCATTTGGAGAACTTCGTTACTGGGCTCAACGCGCCGTGGGCAAGCGCAGCGCACTTATCGAATACAAGCACGCGGGCTCCTAGGCCTGGGAGATCTGGGAGACCGCCTGGGCGAGCATTTGGACATGAGGCTCGCGCAAGACGCCGAGATGGTTCGCGGGAACATTGCATATGACCATGGTTTCGGCCCGGCCGCACCAGCCTTGGTCCGGCGCCACGGTCGACCATTCCGGCCTGGGTTCCTTGGTCGCGCACACCACAAGCAGGCGGGTGGGCAGCCTGCTGGGACTGGCAGCGAAGCGATTGACTTCGGCATCGACCTCGGGGCCATCGATGGGAAGGTCAATGGTTTGCCGTGTGTCCTTCGGCGCAAGCCAATTCTGGAAAGAACTGCGAAGAAGGGAGCGCTGGTACGTCCGTTTGAGCCGCTTGCGCAGGGTTCGCTGGAATTCCAGCGGATTCTCCCATGCCCGTGCCAGGTAGCTGAGCCAGCGCTTGCGTCGATCGATTTGAATCGCGTTGGGCAACACGGCGTCAATGATAGTCACTGCGGCAACTGGTCCGCCTGAGGCCGCCAGATGGCGGGCGACTTCGTAGGCCACGATGCCGCCAAAGCACAGCCCCAGCAGGTGATAGGGACCATGGGTTTGGTGGCTCCGGATCAGGTCTGCGTACCGCTGGCCAATCTCCTGAAGGGTGGGGCGGCGATCCTGTCCGGGCACGTATCGGAAGGGGACGTGCACACCGAAGACCGGTCGATCTTCCGCTAGTTCCAGGGCCAGATCTTGATACAGGGTCACGCCGAAGAGACAGAACAGGGGTGGCTGGTCAGGCTGCCCCTGGCGGAGCCGGGCGACGATGGGCGAGTCGGGCGAGAAGGTCTTGCCGATGTTGGCCGCCAAACCCTCTACCGTCGGGGCTTGGTAGAAGGCCTGCAGGGGAAGCTCGACCCCTAGCTCCTTCTCGATGCGACCAACGGCTTTCATCGCCAACGCCGACGTTCCACCGAGGGTGAAGAAGTTCTGGTCGACAGGCACCTGCGCGGATCCGAGGACCTGCGACCAGACAGAAGCAATGCGGGTTTCGATTTCGCTGCGCTCACGCCTACCCGTCAGCCTGGTCGACACTACGATCTCTGGTTTGGGGAGCTGCTTGCGATCGATCTTTCCATTGGTATTGAGGGGAAACGTCTGCAAGGGCACATACGCGGCGGGAACCATGTAGGCCGGAAGGCTCCGTTGAGCGGCTGCGATAAGGTTGTCGCGTTCTGCAGTGCCGACCCAGTAGGCGACGAGGCGGGCGTCGCCGTCGTCCCGCCGGTCTGCCACGACNNAAAGCGCCCGTCCGCAAGCCTTCGGCCGAGGTCTCCGGAGCGATAGAGTCGGTCACCAATCGGACCGTGTGGGTTCTGGACGAACCGCTCGACGGTCAGATCGGGGCGGCCCCGGTAGCCGCGCGCCAGACCCTTCCCGCCGATCCACAGCTCGCCCTCCTGACCGATCGGAACGGCATTAAGAGCGTCGTCAAGGACGTATATCTGGGTTTCGTCTATGGGCTTGCCGATGGTGATGAGATCGTAGCCGGGCAAGATCCGCGCAAAGGAGGAATACACCGTGGTCTCGGTGGGGCCATAACCGTTCCACAACTCACCCCCTGCCGCCAGCAAGCGATCCGCCAGGGCAGGGGACAGCGCCTCGCCGCCGCAGATTATGCGCAATTTGCCATCCCCCTGCCAGCCTGCCTCCAGCAACAAGCGCCAGGTGGCGGGCGTTGCCTGTAGCATGGTGATGCCCGCGGTCTGCAATCGCCCTCTTAGCTTGCGCGGATCCCGTGCCGTTTCGCGGTCGGCGATGACGACCGTCGCACCCGCGCACAGAGGCAAAAAGAGCTCGACGCCCGCGATGTCGAAGGAGGTCGTGGTGATGGCGAGCAGACGCTCATCCTCGCCCAGTCCCGGGCTGCGCATCATCGAGCCCAAGAGATTCGNNCGCCAATTGCCAGAGACGATCCCTGATTGACCACCATGACCTGGGGAGTGGCATCTTCTAGGATGCCGCGCAGCCGGTCTGCCGGGTGGCTGGGGTCGAGCGGGACGTAGGCGCCACCAGCCTTGAGAGTAGCGAGCATGGTGACCAGCTCCAGCGCACCTCGGTGAAGAGAAATCCCAACCAGTGATTCCTGTTCAACGCCGAGGGAACGCAGGCGGTTGGCCAACTGGTTCGAGAGCCGATCCAGCTCCCCGTAGGTGAAGATTCCTTCGCTGGCTTCGACGGCAACATGGTCGCCGCGTCGGGCGACAGAAAGTGCAAGCGTTTCCAGAAAATCGGGGTGATAGGGCATAGCGAATCTGGCCTAGTTGAAGTCTTGGTCAGCGACTGGGTGCCGGCAGCGCTTGCGCCGGCGCAGAGCTATCGCCCACCGGGCGACCTGTGTAGCGCAGGATCTTGGCCGGCACCCCGATCGCGGTCGTGTCGGGCGGTACATCGGATATGACCAGGGAGTTTGCCGCGATCCGAGCGCGATCACCGATCTTCACGGAACCCAGAATCCTTGCTCCCGCGCCGATGAAGACATCGTCGCCGATCGTCGGAACCCCGCAGCCGTCTGGGGTCGTGCCCAGGGTCACATCATGCATGATGCCGACCCGATCACCGATCACGGTTTGCGGGTGAATCTTGATGTTCCCCGCGTGGACCAAGTGGAAATCTTTGCCCACCTGCGTCTCACGATAAAGGATGATTCCGCTCGTGGCCTCAATGAAGAATGACACCGCCCCATACACTTTGCCGCCTACCGCTCGCAATCCTGGCGGGAGTTGATCGGCCCACCTTCCGAATCGGTAGTTTGCGATCGCCCAGAAGGCCATGTTCCGCAGCGATCCACCGTGACGCTTATAGTCAGAAACCAGAGTTTCCACCAGGGAGCCCATGTGATTTCGCGGGAGTATAGGTCACAAAGATGTGAAGCTCAGGAGAAAAACTGCCACGGTGATGGCAGCGGCGGCAGACGAGCCGACGGTTCAGCTAATGCGGTGCACTGCGTGCCTGGGTCCTGGAAGACTTTGGCTGGGGCAGGTACGATGGCCGCCCAGGGGAGCGAGGAACCATGTTCTCAGCAGACGCGCTAGATATAGACGCTGCGGCAGTGACCGCAAGAATCGCTGAAGTCATTCGACAGCAAGTCTTGGGCGATTTCAGGCGAAAGGGCGCCGTGTTGGGCATCTCCGGTGGGATCGACAGCTCGGTGGTAGCGGCGCTGTGCATGCGGGCGTTCGGGAAGGATCGTGTTTTGGGCCTGATGATGCCCGAGCGTCACTCCTCAGGAGACGCTCTGCGTCTCGGAAGGCTTCTTGCCGATACCCTGGGGATTGAGACCGTCACAGTGGACATTGCTAAGATTCTTGAAGCAGCGGGTTGCTATCGATCGCAGGAAGAAGCCATCCGTTCGGTCGTGCCGGAATACGGCGCCGGATGGTGCTGCAAGCTGGTCATGCCTTCCATCCTAGCTGGCGAGCGGCTCAACATAACCCGTCTGACGGTGCAGGCACCGGACGGCGCGACCAAGACGGTTCGCCTTTCGCACGACGCCTACCTGCAGCTCGTGGCGGCGACGAATTACAAGCAGCGAGTCCGCAAGATGACGGAATACTACCACGCGGATCGGTTGAACTATGCAGTGGCCGGCACCCCGAACCGCCTCGAATACGACCAAGGCTTCTTCGTCAAGCAGGGTGATGGAGCAGCGGATTTCAAACCAATCGCTCATCTGTACAAGACCCAGGTCTATGCCCTCGCACGCCACCTGGGTGTGCCCGCGGAGATCTGCGCGCGGCCACCGACCACCGATACATTCTCGATGGCGCAAACCCAGGAAGAGTTCTACTTCGCGCTGCC